>NZ_JBFRCS010000016.1:0-212328 GCF_052113185.1 Leifsonia sp. YAF41 | reverse complement strand
GCCGAGTGGGCGCACCGGGTCTTCGTCAGCGAGATCGGCGCGCTGCTGCGGGTGCCGCAGCCGAGCGCGTCCCGGCTGATCGACGACAGTCAGACTCTCGTGCGCGAACTGCCCGGCACCCGGGCCGCGTTGGAGGCCGGGACGATCAGCTACCGGCATGCCCAAGTGATCCTCGACCAGGCTAAGACCCTGCCCGCCGAGGTGCGGGCCGCGTTCGAGGAGGCGGTGTTGCCGCACGCATTCCGGCTGCCGGCCGGTCAGCTGCGCCGGAAAGCGGTCGCGTTGCGGGAACGCCTGCACCCCGACTCCATCCGCGCCCGGAAACGGGCGGTCACGGCGGAGCGGCGGCTGGCGTTCGAGGCGGCGCCCGACGGGATGGCCTGGTTGAACCTGTTCGGGCCGGCCGCCGACGTGCTGGCCGCGTTCACCCGGGTCGACGAGATCGCCCGCAGGCGGCAGCATCCGACCGACCCGCGCACCCTCGCTCAGCTGCGCGCCGATGTCGCCGTCGAACTCCTGCACGACGGGGAACTGTTCGAGCCGGGCGAACTGACCGCTGAACTGCAGGGCCTCCTCGAGGACGCCCGCGCCGACGCCGGGAAGCCCGTCCGGTCCACGCGGCGCCGGAGGCCGGGCCGCGGCATCCGGCCGACCGTGATCGTGACCGTGCCGGTGTTCACCCTGATGGGTCTCAGTGACGAACCGGCCACCCTTGACGGGTACGGCCCGATCGACGCCGACACCGCGCGTGAACTCTGTGCGAAGGCGCCGTCGTTCCTCCGGTTGCTGGTGCACCCCGAGACCGGCGTGCCGCTCTCTCTTGGAACTGAGCACTACCGGGTGCCCGAAGATTTGAAAATCTGGTTGCACACCCGCGACGGCACCTGCCGGGGCGTGAACTGCGGCCAACCCGCCGCGACCAGCGAGATCGACCACACCATTGCCCGCGCTTTCGGCGGACCGACAGACGCCGTCAATCTCGCCCACCTCTGCACACCCTGCCACCGGCTCAAGCACGCCAGCACCTGGCATCCGGTTCAGCAAGGCGACGGCGTCATTGCCTGGACCTCACCCACCGGCCGCGTCTACACCACCCGGCCCGCGCTCGATCTGCCCGGCACCAGCCTGCCCGACCCAAGGATGCCCAGCACCAGCCCGCCCGGGGTCGGGTCTACCGACACAGTCCCATCGACCCACGATCTCATAGACGCGCAACCGCTCCGTGAATCACAGACCGCGCCGCACCTCGAGATTGAACCGCCGCCGTTCTGACGCCGACGCGCTTCAGCAGCTCAGCTTCAGGAGCTCAGCACATCCGCATTACCGAGGCGATCGCCACATGGTCGTCACGACCGCACCCGTCGACGCGATGAACTCGCCGCGGCGCTCGAATCCCACGCTGGCGTATCTGGCGTCGTTCGCCGGATTCGATGACTCCAGATAAGCCGATGCTCCGAGCACGTCGATCCGCGCCAGGTTTTCACGGAGCAGATTCATTCCGAGCCCTTGTCCGCGATGCGCACTATGCGTCGCCAGCAGACTCAGGTAGTAGTGGGAATCATCGGGACGGACATCCTCGAATTGCTCGACGAGACGCTCGATCCCGGCGGCAGCCGGCTCCCCGACCAAGTGGTTCAGAAACTCTTCGAAGCCAGCCGATTCTTCGTCAGTCAGCTCGGTGCTCCCCGGCGGCAACCACACCGCCGCCGACTCCACCTGGTCAGTGACCAAGGTCCAGGGGTATCGCAACGCAGAACCGGCCAGGTAGCGCCAGAACTGCCGCATCTGCG
This sequence comes from Leifsonia sp. YAF41, assembly GCF_052113185.1. Lineage (NCBI taxonomy): Bacteria > Bacillati > Actinomycetota > Actinomycetes > Micrococcales > Microbacteriaceae > Leifsonia > Leifsonia sp. YAF41. Next base: position 210,538 of record NZ_JBFRCS010000016.1, on the reverse strand, counting down.
TCTCGCGTCGTGCCTCATCCGGAAACATCGGCGCCCAGAGCGGGTCGGCCAGGAATGCCGTCGACACCGTCGACACGAGTGCCTCGAGATCGCGATCCGTGGCGACCCGCACGGGAGTGAACCCTTCCAGCTTCTGCATGACATCAGGCTACGGCCCTTTGTTCTCCGCAGGGCGGAGCTGAGACTCGACATGCGGTGCTTCGCAGACGAAGAAAGCCGGGCGCTGAATCAGCGCCCGGCTTTCGGAATGTACCGGTGAGAGGGATTCGCCCCGATCAGCTCAGCTGATCATCACCCGTGATCAGCTGTTGTCGGCGACGAACTTCTCGAATGCCGCAGCGTCAGTCAACGAGCCGGTGAAGGGCTTGCCGTTGACCAACGTGGTCGGTGTGCCCTCAATGGCCTTCACGTCCGAGCCAGGAATAGGACCGGCCAGTGCCGCGTCGTTCACGCTCTGAATCCAGGACGTGTAGGTACCGTTCGCCACGCAATCGGCGACGCTCATCGCCCCCACGCTGACAGCGATCTCACCCAGCTGCTCATTGGTCAGCCCCTCCGAGTTCTCCTTCGGCTGCTCAGCGAAGAGCGCGGTGAAATAGGCCAGAGTCTTTGACTCGTCCTGAGCCGCAACGCATGTCAACGCCGAGCCGGCGCGAGAGGAGTAGTCGGTTCCCTGCGAGAACCGGTTCAAGAAGTTCATCGGGTGCAACCGCAACGTGATCGCTCCGGTGTCGACCTGGTCGGTCAAGAACGCACCGTTTGTCTTGTCGAACACACCGCAAATCGGGCACATCGGGTCAAAGTACAGGTCGACGACGGTCGCCCCGGTGCCGACCTTGAGGTAGCCCTCATCGAAGAACGCAGCACCCTCGACTCCGGTGGGGATGGGCGGCGGTGTCGCCGTTGATGACCCGCCTGAGCCCCCGCCCGCACTCGGCTCCGGCGCGCATCCTGCAACCCCGAGGGTGACGAATGCGGTGATCGCCATTGCGGTCACCAGGGTGCTGAAACGGCGGGAGGTCAGGGTGCTGCGAGCCATCGTGATGCTTTCGTGTTGAGGTGAACCGGCTGGATCAGCCGATTGTTTCGAACGGGTTAGGCGGAGGGTGCCGTCTGAGCGATGCGCCCGAGCAGGCCATTCACGAAACCGGCTGAGTCGTTCGTCGACAGCACCTTGGCTGCTTCGACGGCCTCATCGATGGCCACGGCGTGCGGAACGGCATCGTTGAAGAGAATCTCCCAGATGCCGATGCGCAGAATCGCCCGGTCGATCATGGGCATGCGTGACAGCGTCCAGCCCTGCGAGTACGTCTCGATGAGTTCATCGATTTCTTCGCGGTGGTCGACAACGCCATCGACGATCTCGCGCGCATACAGCCACGAGGCCAGACGATCGGGCTCGCTCGCTGCACGCACCGCCTCAGCGGCGAGAGCATCCTCAATCGTGGTCTGACGAACGTCAGCAGAGTAGAGAATGTCGATGGCGCGCTTGCGCGCCTTGGTACGAGCGCTCACTAGTTGACGCGGCTCAGGTAGTCACCGGTACGGGTGTCCACCTTGACCTTGGTGCCGATGTCGAGGAACAGCGGAACCTGAATCTGGTAGCCGGTCTCGACGGTCGCCGGCTTGGTGCCACCGGTCGAGCGGTCGCCCTGCAGGCCGGGCTCGGTGTAGGTGATCTCCAGAACGACGGATGCCGGCAATTCGACGTAGAGCGGGTTTCCGTCGTGCAGCGCGATGGTGACGGCCTGGTTCTCGAGCATGAAGTTCGCGGAGTCGCCCACGACGACGGCCGGAACGTGAAGCTGGTCGTAGTCAGAGACATCCATGAACACGTACGAGTCGCCATCGGCGTAGAGGTACTGGAAGTCGCGACGGTCGACGTTCTCGGTCTCGATCTTCGCACCGGCGTTGTAGGTGCGGTCGACGGTCTTGCCGCTGACGACGTTCTTCAGCTTGGTGCGCACGAAAGCGCCACCCTTGCCCGGCTTGACGTGCTGGAACTCGATGACGGTCCAAAGCTGGCCGTCGATCTTCAGTACAACGCCATTTTTGATATCGGCGGTAGATGCCATGGAGGGATGATCCTTCGATTGGGAAAGTGGTGGCCGGAGAGGGCCTCAAACGAGTGTAGTTGCCGCAGCCGCCTGAGCCAAAGAGAGCGGTTAGGCGCGGTGCGTCAAAAAGTTGAGCGCGAGACGGTACGAATCGAAGCCGAAACCGGCGATCACACCGGTCGCGACGGCACTGACCACACTCGTGTGGCGGAAGGTGTCGCGGGCGTGCGGGTTGGAGATGTGCACCTCGATCAGCGGCACCCCGGCCTTCGTGACCAGCGCAACGGCATCCCGCAGCGCGTAGCTGTAATGGGTGAACGCCGCCGGGTTCAGGATGACAGGGCTGCCCGTGTCGACCGCCTCGTAGAGCCAGTGGATGAGCTCGGCTTCGTCATCACTCTGGCGCAGGTCAATGGTGTCGGTCGGGCCGGTCTCTGCTTGCAACATCGTGCGCAAATCGTCAAGGTTGGCCGAGCCGTAGACATCAGGCTCACGACTGCCGAGCCGGCCGAGGTTCGGTCCGTTGAGAACGAGAATTGTGCGCATTCTCTCAGCCTAGAGCAGTGCGGATGCCCGCCGACGGAGCCGGAGAGTCGCACTGTTGGGTGTGCGGAGTCGTTCAGTGCACGATGCGGTAGGTCAGATGGGTGACGAGCTCCGAGCTGCTCACCGCCACCTGTTCTAAGGCGAGATCGCTGACGCCGTCGAACAGTCGCTCGCCGGCGCCGAGCAGAATCGGTGCCAGGTGCAGGCGAAGCACGTCGATCTGGCCGGCCTTGAGATACTGGCGCACCGTGTCGGCGCCACCGGCGACAGCCACGTTGCGCGGTCCGGCCGCGACGCGCGCCTGCTCCAACGCTGAATCGATGCCGTCGGTGACGAAGTAGAACGTGGTGCCGCCCTGCATCTCCACCGGAGGGCGCGGATGATTCGTGAGCACGAAAACGGGGGCGTGATAGGGCGGGTCTGCTCCCCACCACCCGGTCCAGTCATCAACCCATTCGCCCCGGATCGGGCCGAACATGTTGCGCCCCATCACGAAGGCACCGGCGTCGACGATGGCGGCGATCGCGTCGGCGTTCTCGTCTGGCTCCTCGAACATCCACCGGTGCAGGAGTTCACCGCCTTTACCGAGCGGATCCTCGAGGCTCTGATTCGGCCCCGCCACGAATCCGTCGAGCGAGATCCCGATATCGCAGGTCACTGTCGTCATCGTCGTCTCCTCCACCGGTTGCCGCCGCGACACATCCAAGCATCGTTCGCCTGGTTGCGCGAGGGCTGGGGCGGCGCTTAGCCGGGCGCCTACGCCTTCCGTCTCCCCCGCTGCTTCACTGTCGCGGTTGGCTCGTTCGGCCCGTTCTCGCCATCCGTCGCCCCATCGAGGCCCGGTCGCTCCGCGCCGCGGGCCGGGCGCCCACCACGCAGCAGCCACACCCCGACCATCACCCACCAGACCGGAACGATCAGCCATCCGCCTCCAGCGGCGAAGACTCCGAATCCGAGAATAAGCAATTGGGCGATGTGGAGCGGGGGAAGCAGCAATCCGAGGGTGCCGAACACGAGTCCGACCATCACGGCCAGGCCGATCAGCCAGCCGAACGTGCTCACTCCGCGAGGCAGCAGCTGCCGGCGGTGCATCTGGCGATTGAACCAGAACAGCCACACGCCCTGCAGGAACAGCACCAGAATCGAAACTGCGACGGAGATTGTGTATGACACGACATGTGCGACCAGCAGAATCCCCGAGCCGGCGCCGACAATCAGCAGAACGGCGAGTACCGGCGTGAGCACCTTTTCGCCCGCTGACGGCCCCGCGAAGTGACTCAGGTGCATGATCAGAGCAGCCGTCAGCGCATTGGTGACCGCCGTCAGCACCTCGTAGCCGGCACCGAAGACATACGGCCCGTCGTACGGCACCTCCGTGGCAAACATGACCAGGAGCATCACGCTCGCAATCAGTCCCAGAATGGCGACCGCAAATGCGACCCACGCCATCTGTGCATCACGCGTCACGCTGGCCATGTGTTACTCCTGATCTGATTCCCCACCGATTCCTTCCTCCCTCGACGATACGCCGATCCGAGGGGGCTGAGCTGCACCGAGCGGTCCCGGGCGCCCTCCTCCCGACCACATGCACTCTTACCAACGGTGCTCGAGCAGGCTACGCTCGGGCACATTCGGTCATCGCGTGCAGGCACAGTGGCGCCGGGTGATCGCCGCGACGAACAAACAGATCGGACATCACCATGAAGGCACTCGTCTACAAAGGACCCGGACAGAAATCGTGGGAAGAGGTCCCGACGCCGACGATCCAGCATCCGACCGACATCATTGTGAAGATCGACACGACGACGATCTGCGGCACCGACCTGCACATTCTGAAAGGTGACGTTCCCGCAGTCACCCCCGGCCGCATCCTCGGCCACGAGGGCGTCGGAACGATCACCGTTATTTAGCGAGACCTACGGGACGCTTGATGCGGTCGTGGGTTCCAAATACGAAACCCGGCTGGCCCTAAGCTCCTCGGTCATCCTGCCTCTCGAACCCAACAGGCTGAATGTCGAATCATGCACGATCCTGGCGGGCCGATACAGCGCTCCCGATCAAATCGGCATTCTTGCTCAAACAGAATTAGTGCGATCAGGTGGTCAGGTTGTCGCGTCGCCCCGATTGCCGAGCGCATACCCACTCGTTGCCAGTTTTCTTAGCAGGCTAGATCGATTTGTCCCGATTCTTCTCGGCAGCATCGGCGCCATCATCTCAACGCTGCAATATCGAATGAGGTCAAGCGAATTCGCCGCGTATCGTTTCTCTGGAACGCGAAAAGGCGCGCTTTTTCAGATGCTGATGATCGAACAGTTGATCTGTGCGGGCGCATTCGCCACTTCCGGGATTTTCGCTCTCTATCTCTTCCGGACTCGGCTGGAGTTTCCCGAAATTTTGGGTGCGTGGATGATGGTGGCTGCAGGAGCATGGGTGGCAGTGTTCGCGATGACAGCGCCATGGCTCATCCTCAGAAATCCGATGCGCTTAGCAAAGGATAGGTAAAATTGGGTCCCGCTGCCTCACCGAACACGTTCAACAGTAAGGTCGGAGCATGACCGATCCATCTGGTACACAAGAAAGAAGCGTCAACATCTCGTCGGGAGGGGGAGGAAGAGTCCAGAGGCCGACGGACTGGCTCTCGAGTTTGGCTTTTTTCTTCTCGCTTGTGGCACTTGGCGCAGCCGTCTTCTTCGGATTTGGCGCCGTGTCCACCTTCAGTATCGGCCTTGCCTACGTGTCGATTCAGAGACGGAAACTGCGGTCTCAACCGCGCAGCGTTCTCGCATATATGGCTGTGATCATCTCCTATGCGACCGCAGCGTTCTCACTAATTCTCAGTCTCTATATCGCGGTGGCGACTCGCCAGCAATTCCCAATGTTTGGCTAATTAGCGAACACAGCGGAAACCGTTCTCGGTTTTCTTGATCCTGATGAAATTGCAGTGTTCGCATAGTGAATCTCAAAAAAGGACCATCTTCCGGCGTATCGTCCGATCTGGCGGGCTCAGCCCCGATTCTCGTTTGACGCACCCGAACTGTCTCGAAAATCTAATGATTTCCGAGACGCCCGACAAGGCCTGCGTGCGAGAACGTTCAATCGCGAAATTCCGCGCATCGGGATTGTCTCGATAAGTCGTCTCGCTGCACGGCGTGTCTCGCCCTGGTCAAATGGGGTTTGTGAGACATGCTGAGGGGATGAGGCTTCTTGGATACACCCGTGTCAGCACCAGCAACCAGGATGCACAACTTCAACTCGACGCACTCCTCTTAATAGGGGTGCAAAAACGAGACGTATTCGCCGACGTCACCTCAGGCAGCAAAGCGGCCGCCGCACGGCCCGGCATGCAGCGGCTTCTCGACTACGCCGAACGCGGCGACACAGTTGTGGTCTGGCGAGTCGACAGACTCGGCCGCTCCCTCATCGATGTCCTCAACACCGTGAACGGTTTCCGCGACGCCGGAATTAATGTCCGTTCGATCTCGGACGGCATCGACCCTGCTACTTCTACCGGCCGGCTGATGTTGAACATGCTCGCCACTCTGGCCGAGTATGAACGCGAGCTCATCATCGAACGCGTGAATGCGGGCATCGCTGTCGCCCGCGGATCAGGTACCCGATTCGGCCGTCCGATCAGCGATCCGGCCGTCAGCAGTGAGAAACTCGAAATCGTAGCCCGGGCGCGGGCCTCAGGGAAGACCGCAGAGCAAGCAGCTCAGCTTGTCGGCTGGAGCAGGGCGACGCTCTACCGTCACCAGCAAAACCACGCCACGAATTTCCCGACGTAACTTTCGCCACCCAGCCCGCAGGAGTCCGCCGGTGTCGAGGATCTGCCCGCTACCGAACCCCACGTGGTAGAATTTTACTACTTAGTAAAAGGTGGTGGGTATTGTGGCGGCAACGATCCTCGCACGGTCCGCGAGAGCGGCCAGCGGTCTCAGTCAGAGCGAGCTCGCGCTGCGTTCCGGAATCGCCGGGTCCTCGCTCTCCCTCATCGAGCACGGCAAACGCGAGCCAACGGTCGCAACTTTGGAATCGCTCCTGCGCGCCACGCGTCATACAGTGGTCACGATTCCCACCGTGCGCAGCGACGCGGCCCGCATCGCATCGGAGATCAGCTCCGCCCTCGCCAACACCGATGAGGCCTTGGCGTTTCGGCGCTTCCTACAGCTCGCCGACAACCTCGCCGCCGAACACGGCGCCACCCGGGTCGGCCTCACGCTGACCGAACCGCCCCCGACGGGATCCAAGCAGTGGGATGCCGCAATCGCCGCACTCTGCGAATTCCGTCTCAACACAGACTCCCTCCCCGTTCCCGACTGGGTCAGCACAAAGACGGGGAGCCCGGGGAAGCCCTGGGCACCACGGACCAGTGACTACGACATCCCGGCCGACCCGGCACAGGTCCCGACCGAGTTCCTCAACCGCGGCATCCTGATTGAGTCCGCAACTTTGGAAAGCATCTAGTGCCCGGCGATCAACTCGACCGCGACGATCTCATCAACGGCATCAACGCGGTCATCACGAAGCTCCGTGCGGCCGGCCAATCGGCTGGCATCCGCATTGTCGGCGGTGCCGCGCTCGCACTCCGCTACTTCGACCGCCGCACCACTACCGACGTCGACGCACACCTGCAACCCGAGCAACCGATCCTCGCGGCCGCCATGGAAGTCGCGAACGAAAACGGTTGGCCACACGATTGGCTCAACAGCAACGCCAGCATCTTCATCCCCGCCTACGGCGCCGACCCTGAATGGGAAGTCCTCTACGCCAGCGAGGACATCACCGTCGAAGTCGCCTCGCCACGCGCTCTGCTCGCCATGAAGCTGAACGCCTCACGCCCCGGGCGGGATGTGCAGGACATTGCCAACCTTCTCGCCATCTGCCACATCCGCGACGTCGACGCGGCTGAAGAGCTCCTCAACGGTTTCTACCCCGGCGACGGACTTCCCGACAAAGCCCTTCGCCTCCTGGAACCCATATTCGCTCATGGTCTCCCCGGCATCCCCGAGGTACCACCCGCACCCTCGATTGGAGGACCACCCTCAGCGTGTTAGCGCGGAAGGGACCCTCCCCCGAGTGGGGAGGCGCGATTCTCATGGTCACGAATCGACCATTTACTACACGATCAGCTCTGGAACGAGAGCGATCCTTAGAGAGATATGATCCACGATCAGTACTTGCAGACTCGAACCCTTCTAGAGCAGCATTGGGCCGGGCATGATGTCGGGCAACTAAATGTCCAAATTTCGCCCGCGCGGGCGAAAATCCAGCTCGGTCCGGCACCTGGGACCGATTGATATGCCCTGCAGGAGTGGCGCGTGCGTGGAAGCGGGGGTGGAGTTATGCCTTGGCGACCGTGGGAGTCATCGCGACTGCCGCGGGATTCTACTGGGACGCGCAAAATGCCAAAGCGCCGTGGTTCGCCGTTCGATAAGCGCACGGATGCTGGCCACGCCATCGGGGAATGGGCGACGGCAAAAGGCGTGAAGTATCTGCCCACTTATGTCGAGAGAAATCTCGGTGAGCTGGGCGCAGTTGGTGGTCCTTCAGCCGAAAGGCAACGGAGCCGCCGTTGTATGAAAGGCCCGTCACGTTCAATGGCGGGGCGGGCATGTATTAGCGGGAATGTACTGGGGGCCTTCCTGCAATGCTGCCCCGCGAACGCGAAAATGGGGCCGGAGAATCGTCTCCGAACCCCACTTTTTACCTGTAGTCCGTCGTTATTTTGCAGACTGCGTGCGCCCCTCTGCGATGGTCAGAACGTGCTCGTCTGGCGCTCGCACCTCAATCTTGCGGGGCTTCGCCGTTTCACTCACCGGGATCGCAATGGTGAGCACACCGTTGGCGTACGTCGCGTTGATCTGCTCGGTGTCGATACCCTGCCCCAGACTCAACTGGCGCAGGAACGATCCGGACAGGCGCTCCCGGGTGATCCATTTCACGTTCTCGTGACTGGCCATGGTGCGCTCGGCGCGAATGGTCAGTAACTGCCCGTCCACGTCGATGTCAACAGAACCGGGGTCGATGCCGGGCATGTCGGCGTTGAGGATGTAGACGTCGCCCTCCCGGTAGAGATCCATCGGCATTAGACGTGGCCCACGGATGTCCATGAGCGCGCCGGTGACACGGTCCAGGTCACGGAACGGATCGAAGTTCACAGCCATGTTTCAACTCGCTTTCTCTCGGGGCCCGGTGACTCGGACCGCCCACTATTCATCAGAGTCGAGCCCTTCCGGCTCGGCTATTGCCGATATTAATCCCGTTCTCACCGGTTTCAAGGGCCCCGCCGGCGCTCAGCTGCGCGAATCAGCGGGGTTGATCATGTCCGGAAGGGGATCGCTCAACGACACACTTTGTCACCACCCGTCAGTACCGTTCTATTCGACGGAGCAATGTCGGTGTGGCTTTTGCCGAAAAGTGGCGGTGTTCTTTCGCCGCAGAATGGCGATATCGCCATCTCACAAGGGGAAGGTCATATGGGCGTCGGTGTGCCGGCGGTTCGACGCAATCGCCCGTGTCCTGATTGCGGAACCTCCAACGGACAGTCTCGGTTGCAAGTGCGGCAGCGGCAAAGCCGTCGCGAACAGCTACCGGCAAAACCAGGCGCAGGCGCGTGAGCAGTCTGGGCTGCTGCCGACGTGCCTCGGGCCCAGCAGACCATCACTGATAGGGTCGGGCCGATAGCATGGTCCACTTGTTTGAGGAGACAGACGTGAGCTCTGAAAGATTGATGCGACACACTCGCCGCAGAAGGTTTGGAGTTCTTTCTGTGCTGCTTCTCGTCATAGCTGTGGGGGCGGCTTGGCTCGGTGTGATCGTTCTGACGAGCGATATCCAGCCCGCGAACCTCATAGTTTGCGATAGCGCTTCAGACCTTCGGTGCAGCGACAGCTTCTTTTTCGGCCGAAAAGGTGGGCAAAACACTCTTGGGGCTGCGCTTGTCGCGCTAGCTGTCGTGTCCGGTTTCGTGTCAGGCGGCCTAGCGGTGTCGGCGGCGCGGAAGCCAGTCGGTGAAACCGCGCCGCCGACACATGCCTAGTTAGTCAGTGGCACCCAGCCAGAATTGTTGTCGAAGAACGCACGCACATTCGCAAAGTAGCCGAAGACAGAGCAGGAACGGCCTCCACCTGACGCCACGCCTTCGCAGGGCTTTTCGTTCGTGCCTCCTGTGTTGATTCCACTGATCACGCCCACACCGAGCACACCGCCGCCGGCAGCGCCGACAAGGATTGGACCCCCGCTGTCGCCATTGCCAAACAGCGGGTCTGTCGTCACGCTCTTGACTGTGACCAGGTTGTTATAGCAGGAGCCGCCGAAATAGCAGATGACATCATTCGTCGACTGCACTTCAGCACGGCAGTTGACACCCGAATATGAGCCGCTCGGGCAAACAACGTCTCCCTTCACCGGGTAGTACGCACCCTTCACATTGTTGTACTGGCCCGAGTTGTAAACACCGACGTAGACGCTTCCTTCGTAAGATGCGCCGCCGAGTCGGCGGATATCTGAGCCGCCCGAGTTCCCGCTTTGAAGCGTCCCGACGGACCAGTTGCTGCTGGCAGCTTGGCCGGAACGCCATGACTCGCCTGTGCTGCCGCAGTGATCCGCGGTGAGCATCGCAACGGCGCTGAATCCAGTCTGTCGATTGATCACCGGGAATGCGGAGGTGCAGGCATTCCCAGCCGGACCATAGATTCTTGCCCCGCCCCAGAACGGCGAATCATCACCCCAGCGCCACCCGTTTGCTTGCTGTGGCGCGGTACCAATGCTCTCAAATCGGAGCGGAACGACACTCATCGACTGCAACTCCTTCTGATCTGAAGGTGCATTTCGCTTTGAGGTCTTCCCCTCTACGAGTGTGACAATTAGACCGCTGTTATTCTTGGCTGGACTCACCGACGCGATCGGGACGCCCGAAGCTACGCCTTCGTTGGCGAGCTCATAGGCCAGCGACGAGAGCTCTGCCGAGCTGTACTCGTCCTGCACGAACCGATATGCGCCTGGGAATGCCTCGCCCAAGATCGGCTCCAATTCGGGACTGTTGCTACCGACGACGTGTACTTCCAGAGTCGAAGTCGCTGCGTCCCAGACCAGATCGTTAATCTTCTCGCCCGCGGATGATTCCACGGTTCGCTGTATTGCCGCGCGTATCTCGGGTGGAATCCCCTGCTTGTCAGGCAGCGAAACGAGGGATCCCCCTTTGCCATCAGGTGTGACGTTCAGCGTTTCCCCTGCGGCAGCTGGCGCCGCCGAAACAATTCCGATTCCTACAGCGACGAGCAGTGCGAGCACTCCTCGAGTTGAAGCCGTTGTTTTCAGCATTCTTTTCCTCCCCTTGGGATGTTGAACGACTGGCTTCTTCGAAAAGCTATCGGAGGTCAGACAGAATCGTCAATCATTCATGCGCATGCGGACGTCATGGAACCGCCGCCACGGATGGGTGGACAACAACGGAGCCTGCACTTCGCTGGGGCTGCTGCGACCGCATTCAATCCCGCAGACGCGCCTCGAGGCCAACTACTCGGCTGGTCTTCCCCAACCCCCGAAACCCGCGAGACCCCCGTCAACACGGGGATTTCGTACGTCAACACGTTCGCAACTTCGACCTAACCGATCACGGCCGGGTAGATCGCGCCTGGTCTCGATCGTCAGATCAACCATCGGCATATGACTGCGCGTCGCCCATAGCCGCCCAGAAGCCGGACCGCCAGTGGACACTCCCTTGTGGGGGCTGGACTCCGCTGAGCGTGCGGGCATGTGTTGGCCGTATGACCCGCCCGAGATTAGGCCCGGGGGCGTCTTGCGCAACAACCATCGTGTGTCGAATTCGTTCGTATTTGCTACACGGCCCCCGCCCCTTCCGCGGTCCCCATCCGTTGATTGAAATTGTGGGCGGTGAAATCGGGTTCTGTACTGTGGCTTTTGGCGCTTGATGGCGGTGTTTCTTTGACGCTTGACGGCGGGATCAGGTCGGTCCGAAAGCGAGGGTGCTGCGCGCGGCTTCGATGACGTCGTTGGTGATGATGTCGAGGTCGTTGATTTTGAGGACGCGTTCGATTTGTGGGAAGAGGCGTTCGAGGAGCTTGAAGTTGCCGCGAGTGATACGTTCGGCGGTGGCGAAGGCTTGGGCGTCGGTGAAATCGTGGAGGTCGAGCGTTTTGTTGCTTCCACTGACGCGTGAGGACGAATTGCAGTTCATCGTGACCGAGGGTCCGGTATTGGTGGGCGAAGCCGAGCCTGCTGTGCTGGGTTGACGGGCGCGACGCTGCGTGCGGACTCCTGAACCTGCGTGCGCCCCGCTGTCTGCCAGCGCGGTCGGGGGTCGTCCCGCCGGCGCGGCGGCCGAGGTCGATCTGCCGAGCGAACGTCCCATCCATATCCGCTTGAGCTCCAGCTGAAACGGCAGTCTCGCCGCCACGGCGCGAACTTGCTCATCGATGCTCTCATGCGATCGACACCATCGCCGCCTTCGGACACTCCTGGCGGATCCCACGAGTGGAGCTGCGGCTCCGTGGGGAACCACTCCTCTGCCGAGGCTGCCGCAAGTCCCATCACCACGACAAAGCCCCGAGGGATCATCCCTCGGGGCTTCGTCTTTTCGCCTCCTACTCGGCAGGCCTCCGGTTAGCTGCTCTGCCCATCAGTAGCGTTCCTGCCTGCGCCGGCGGCGGATGACCATGAGAACCAGACCCCCTCCGACGAGCAGCGCCGCGGCGGTCAACAACACACCGGTGAAGCCTGCACCTGTGTGTGCGAGGCTGTCGAGCATCTCCGACACGCTGGGCACTACAGGCACTACAGGCGGTGCAGTGAGCGTGACCGAGTCGTCGGTGTCCGGCGTCCGATCGGAGGTAGCCGTCGCTGTGTTGACGAGCTCCCCCGTGTTCACATCTGCGGCCGTGAGCTGGTACTCGGCGGTCGCAGTTGCAGTTTCACCCGGGGCGAGGACCCGATCCTCGTCTCCGGGCCACGTGTACACCAGATCCGACAGGCCCGGCATCGGGTCGGTCACGACGACGCCCTGGAGGGTCACGTTCCCGGTGTTCGTGATCGTGAAACCGTAGCTGACCGTATCGCCTTCCTGCCACACCCCCTGCTTGATGGTCGCGGTCTTGTCGAGCGTGATCGCCGGAGCGGCCGAGATCACGAGGGTGAGCGAGTCATCATCGGTGACCGGTTCATCACCAGGCGTGATGCCCTTCGTGGTCGCAGTGTTCACCACCTTTCCCGCATCCACGTCCGCCTGCGTCAGTGTGTACGACGCGGTACCGACGAGAGTCGCGCCAGGTTTGAGCACCTTCTCCTCGCCCGGCCAGTCCAGATCGATGTCCGACAGGCCCTCCATCTCGTCGTCGAGCTCGACTCCATGCAGAGTCAGCACGCCGAGATTGGTGACATCAAACCGGTAACGGACAACATCGCCGGCCTGGGCCGGGGCGCCACCCTCGATCCGACCGGTCTTCACGATCTGAATCCCGGCATCCACTGGCGTCTGCAACGTGACCGTATCCTCACCATGCACCGGAACGTCACCCGGACCCATGCCGTCCACGGTCGCCGTGTTCGTCACCTCACCGGGCCCGTCGACATCCGCCTGGGTGACCGAGTACTTCGCGGTCGCGACCACGGACTGCCCCGGAGCAAGCACGCCTTCCGCCCCCGGCCAGGTGTATGCGAGGTCAGAAAGGCCTGGCAGCGGGTCCGTCACGACCACGCCGGTCAACGTCACGTTGCCGGTATTGGTCGCGGTGAACTCGTAGTGGATGATGTCGCCGGCCTTGCCACGTTCGCCCGGCGTGTACTTGCCGTCCTTGTCGAGCGTGATCGCCGGAGCGGCCGGGATCACGAGGGTGAGCGTGTCATCGTCGGTGACCGGTTCGCCCTGACGCGGCGGGGTGCCGCGCGTGGTCGCCGTGTTCACCACCTTTCCCGCATCCACGTCCGCCTGCGTCAGCGTGTACGACGCGGTACCCACGAGAGTCGCGCCCGGTTTGAGTACGTTCTCCTCGCCCGGCCAGGTCAAGTCGATGTCCGACAGGCCCACCATCCGGTCGTCGAGCCCGACCTCGCCGAGAGTGACGACACCCAGGTTCGTTACCTCGAACCGGTAACGGACGACATCACCAGCCTGCACCGGCGCATCACCCTCGATCCGACCGGTCTTCACGATCTGGATGCCCGCATCGGCCGGGGTCTGCAACGTGACAGTGTCCTCACCATGCACCGGGGTGCCGGCGGGACCCGTACCGTCCACGGTCGCCGTGTTCGTCACCTCACCGGTCCCGTCGACATCCGCCTGGGTGACGGTGTACGACGCGGTCCCGACCACGGCCTGTCCCGGCGCGAGCACACCCGCGACACCCGGCCAGCGATATTCCTTGTCGCTGAGGCCCGGCATCGGGTCCGTCACGACCACGCCGGTCAGGGTCACGTTGCCCGTGTTGGTCGCCGTGAACGTGTAATTGATCGTGTCGCCGGCCTCGCCCCGCTCGCCCGGCGTGTACTTGCCATCCTTGTCGAGCGTGATCGCCGGAGCGGCCGGGATCACGAGGGTGAGCGTGTCATCGTCGGTAACCGTTTCATCACCGGGCGTGATGCCCTTCGTGGTCGCCGTGTTCACCACCTTTCCCGCATCGACATCCGCCTGCGTCAGCGTGTACGACGCGGTACCGACGAGCGTCGCACCCGGTTTGAGTACGTTCTCCACGCCCGGCCAGGTCAGATCGATGTCCGACAGGCCCACCATCACGTCATCAAGCTCGACGCCATGCAGAGTCAGCACGCCGAGATTAGTGACCTCGAACCGGTAACGGACAATATCACCAGCCTGCACCGGCGCATCACCCTCGATCCGACCGGTCTTCACGATCTGGATCCCGGCATCCACTGGCGTCTGCAACGTGACCGTATCCTCACCATGCACCGGAACGTCACCCGGACCCATGCCGTCCACGGTCGCCGTGTTCGTCACCTCACCGGCCCCGTCGACATCCGCCTGAGTCACCGTGTACGACGCATTCACGACCACGGCCTGCCCCGGCGCGAGCACACCAACCACACCCGGCCAGTGATATTCCTTGTCGCTCAGTCCCGGCAGCGGGTCCGTCACGACCACACCGGTCAGCGTCACGTTGCCCGTGTTGGTCGCCGTGAACGTGTAATTGATCGTCTCTCCGGCCTCGCCCCGCTCGCCCGGCGTGTACTCGCCGTCCTTGTCGAACGCGATCGCCGGCGCCCTGGTGATCGGGATCGTGAACGTGTCGTCATCACTCACCGGCGTACCGGTCGGTGTGCGCCCGGACCCGGTCGCCGTGTTCACGACCTGCCCCGCATCGACCGCAGCCTGCGTCACCCTGTACGTCGCCGTCGCCGTCACCTTCTCCCCCGGGGCGAGCACGTTCGGCCCGCTCGGACCCCACGTGAAATTCCACCCGGTCAGGCCCGGCAGCGGGTCAGCGATGGCCACGTTCTGCAACGTGATCGGACCATCATTCACGAGGACGAACGAATAGGTGACCACGTCACCGGCACGCGCGGGCGTGCTCTGACTCGTCTTCGTCAACGTGACATGCGGCACCGCGGTACTCGTCACCGTGTGCGAATCCGTGTCGGTGACCTTCTTACCTGCCGGAGGCTTCCCCGAAACAGTCGCCGTGTTCAGAACCCGACCGGCATCGATGTCCGCCTGCGTGATCGTGTACTTCGCCGTCGCGGTCATCGGAACACCCGGTGCCAGCAGGCCAGTCGAGCCGGGAGGCCACGTCAACTGGATGTCGAAGACATCCTCGAGCTCGTCACTGATGTCGATGTCCGTCAGCGTTACATCGCCGGTGTTCCGGATCGCGAACGTGTAGGTCACGACATCCCCCACCGCAGCGTACGTCGGCTGCTCCGACCCCTTCACGAGCGTGATCTCCGGGCGCGTGACCACGGTGTCGCGGTCTTCCGCCGTGCCGGTCAACGGCTTTCCGGGGTTCGCGGGATCCGGCGCCGACACCCGCGCCGTGTTCACCAGCTCCGCGGTATTGATCGTGGATGACACCCGCACCGTCACCGTCCGCGTCAACGAACCCTGACCCGGCATGTTCGGAAGCGCCCAGGTCACCACACCACCGGACTCCGTGCCGCCGTCCGAGGCCGACACGAACGTCACCCGAGAGGGCAGCGTGTCGGTCAGAGTGGCACCGGTCAGGGTCTCGAAGTCCAGCGGGTTATCGACGGTGATCGTGTACGTCAGGACGTCACCCGGCCGCGCAGTCGTCACCCCGTCCGTCTTCATCACGCCGACATCACCGGCCGCGGCCGTCGGCTTCACCGACATGTCATCATCGTTGTTCGGCATGTTCCCGTCGAACAACAACCCCGACACGTCTGCCGTCATCGTCAGTGCGCCCGTCGTCGTCGGCCGCACCGGGATATCCAGCGCCTGCGGTACCCCCTTCGCCAACTGCGCCGTCGGCGTGCAGGTCAGGACCGCCGGACCGATCGCGGTGCCGAACACCGGAGTCCCGTTGCCATCCACCGCGGTACACGTCCACCCCGTCGGGCTGAACGAGGTCACCTCAAGACCCGCGGGGATCGCGACCTTCACCTCACCCGTCGTGAATGGCGCACCCCCATGGTTCGTCACCGTCCACGGCAACACCCCCGGCCGGCCTTTCTGCAACTGTGGTGTTCCCGCCACGACCGCAAGATCGGTCTCTTCGATCGTCGCAGTCACCGGCGCCGGCTCCGACACGTTGCTGAGCCCGGTCGCCTTCACCGCGAATGAGTTGCTCGCCTTCGCCCCAAATCCCGGTGCATTGATCACCGCACCCGTGTACTGCATCGAGAACGAATCACCCGCCGCCAGCACCCCCGGCCGCACGACCTTGATCGCCTGCGCACCAGAGGAGGTCGTACCCCATCCGCTCACACACCCCGGCACCGTCGCAACCTCGGCACGGCACGGCTGCGTCGACGTCGAGAACGTCGCCGTCGCACCGTTCGTGGGACCAGTCACCGATGCCACCGTCTCCTGGAACGTGGACCCCCGCGGCGTGGACAACGTCGCGGTACTCGTACCGGTGTCGCCTACGTACGGGAGGATGTCATACCCCACCACGTCAGACAACGGCGTGTTCCCCGTGTTCGTCACCGAGATCCGATACTTAATGCTCGTTGAGTTCGGCGGCACCCCGACCGCGTTGTTCGGATCCGAATACCACTTGCACCCGTCGGGCTGCGACGCGTCGGGCAGACAGATCTCCTTCAACACCTGCATCGCCGCGACGCTACCGACCGAGACACTCGCCGGAGGATTCGCCTCCGAGAACCGCGTCGTGGCCGGATTACCATCGAGATCCGGGGTATCCGTGAACTGGTTCGTGAAAGTATCACCCGACTTGACTGTGTTCGTGTTCGCAATGAACCCCCGCGCCACGTTCGTCCCCAAGGGAGCGGCCGCGGTCGGACGGGCGACCACCGACATGACCGGCAGCGTCATGTTCTTGCCCCACGCTGTCCCCGCCGGCCACGACGCGACCGCCACCTGACGCGGCACCCCGGCGACGGTGACCGTGCGGTACGTGAACTGCACGCCAGCCGGCACCGACCCCGCCGGGAACTTCGCCGAACCCGGCGTGATATTCCACCCCACCGGCGCCATGAACACATACTCCGGCGTGATGTCCCGAGTCAGCGGAACCTGCGCGGTCGTCCCGCCCACGGTGAAGGTCACATCGGTCGTGGTCGTCGCCTTGCTCGCCCCACCCGCGATCGTCGGATTGCCCATCGTCGCCGTGAGCACCGGGTTCGGGCCCACCAGGTGCACGGTGAACGTGTTCCCGGCCGTCAGGTTCGGCACACTGGGGTTCTGATAGTCGAGAGAGCCTGTGAACGTGTTCGCGTGCGAGGAATCCGGCGTCGCGTTCGGACCGAGCGTGCCGCCCAGGGTCATCACGAAGCTGTTCCAGCCGCCATCGGCCGGCGTCGTCGAACCGCCCGTGATCGGGTTCACGGTCGTCGCGGTGAACGAGGCGATCCGCCGCCCGGCCGGGGCGTTGTAGACGGTGACGTTCGACGCAGTGCCCGTGGTCCCGTCGTCCAGGGTGTACTGGATGTTCGCTGAAATGTGAATGCAGCAACCGCCGGCACTGGACCAGGTCAACGGCTGAAGCGAGGTGATCGGAAGCTCCGGATCGTTCAGCGTGGTGTCGGTGATCGTCGCGATTGCCGGCGCATTCCCGGAGTTCACCGCCCAGACGTTCCACCAGAAGGACTTGTTCGAGGTCGGGATCGGAAGGTCGACCGTCCCCGACGGGTGATCATTGTTGTTCCCGCCGAGGGTCTGACTCGAGTCGTTGGACGTGTACCCGCCCTTCCAGGCGGCGATCCGCCCGAACGGGGCGATCAGCACGACGGTGCCCGTCGTCGGGCCCAGTACCGTGTCTGGGAATTCTGGATGCCCCGGCCATTGCATCACTGCCGACGCGGTGTTCGTGCGCCGCGCACCCCCCGGCGCGCTGGGACTCACCTTGTACAGATACCGCACCGTGAATGCGGTGCGGAAGGTCTGTTCCGGGATGGTGTTCGGCGGGGCGAGGGACGGCGACGTCACCTTTGACGTCGCGAACCGGAACCCGGCCGGCGCATCCGCCGTGCCCGTCGAGGTTCCCGACACGGTCGTCGTCCCGTCCGTCGCCGTCCACACGATCGTCGAGCCCGCAAGAGCCACGATCTGATAGACCGGCAGGTCCGGCTGATCCAGGGTGTTGTCGGTGACTACCGCGACCCCGGGAATGTTCGCGGTGTTGTATGTCGTGACGCGCCATTCCTTCAGATTCACCCCGGTCGCCGGCACCACCACCGTCGCGTCCGCCGTCAACGCACGCCCAGCACCGTCGTACGTCGACTGCTTCGGATCCATCGCCGCACGCGGGAACGGATCCGAACACTTCAACTGGAACGGGCCGCTCGGAGCGAGCGTCGCGAATTTCTGCACGCCCGGCGTCGCCGGCAGGCTGATGTAGGTCGCGTCGACACGACCCGTCGGACCGTTGAACTGCGTCGTAAAATTGCACGGCTGCCCCGCCGGCGCGACATTCGCGCGGGGAAAGGTGATCGTGATCGTGTGCGGGTTCGCCGCCCACCCGACGAGCGACGTATCACCCGTGTTCGCCCACGGCGGACCGACCCACGTCAACAACCAGCCCGTCGCCGCACTCCCCGTCTTGGTGTAGCTGCCGGGGGCACTGACCAGCTCCGCGCCCGGCGGCAACTGATGCGTGACCGTGTACGCGGACGAGCACTGGAAGTCGTAGGTGAACCGGTTGGCTTCGTTCTTGCACCCGGTCGACATGCGCAGCTGGTAGGTGATGTCGGTGTCGGTTGAGAAGAAGCCAGATGCCGGGGCTTGGATGTTGGTCGAGATCGTCGGATCCGGGGTGGGGATATGCCAGATCACGGGCGTCGTCGTCGCGGTTTGCTCACCGACCGCCGTTGTGGCGTTTCCGCGCACCGCCTGTGTGATTTCGAAGCCGTCCGGGAAGATTGCGTACGCGGAGTCCTGCCGCTCCGGTGTGTACCCGGACTGGCCCAGGTCCTGCCACCCATACTCGAGCGTGAACTGACCCGACGCACCGGCGGAAAGGTTGCCGAGCGCGACGGTGTACCCCGCCGTCTCCGACCCGGCGAGAGATCCGCCGCTCAGCGGGGGCGTGAACCCCGTCTGCCTCAGCAGACGGTAGAAGTTGTAGTTCGGGTCCAGCTGCGTCGGATCGAACTTCACCGTCGCGCTGTCGCACGCCGCCGACACACACGAGAAGTCGACCCTGAAACCGATCCGGCGCGGAGACTGCGACGAAGTGAGCGACGTGATCGGTGCGCCCGATGCGGAATCCACTGCGACCACGGTGACCAGGAGCTGCGCGGTCCCCGCCGCCTGCGCCGACGGCACACCCGACCCGAACAACAGCGACAACACCATCAGCGGCACCATCAACGCCATCGCCAACAAGCGCACCAATCGATTACGTCCAGCCATCACACTCGCCTACCCCGTTGTTCGGCCCTTTGAGTAAAGCCACACTAAGTGGACTCGCGAGAGCTCGAATCCTTACGCGAGTTTCGCATATTCGCCTCGTCATGCGGGGACGACATGGGTCTTCGTGCCGGCGGCGTTGTCGCCGAACGCGTCCCCGGCCTGATCGAGCTCGTCGACGCGCTTCACGGTGTACTTCTCGTTCTGGTGGCGGGGTGCACTTCATGACCACGCCGAACACGCGCTCACCGACGAAGCCGTTTGCTCCGGCGCCGAATAGGGGCCGTAAAGTTCTCGCGCAGCCATTGGTTGCCTTCAGCTGGTGTGAAGCGCTCGAACTAGGCCCGGCCCGGCATCTCCGAGTTCCCCTTATCCGCGTATCCAATAGCTATGTGTCGACGATGCTCGCCGCGAAGAACCGTTCGATGTCACTCTGTTCGATGTCAACCGATGCGAGGTTGCCGGCGGCTCTGCCTCTCCGTACTTTCCTACATACAAGAATCCCGCCTTGCACTTGCCGGGGGAGGCAAAGCTGAGGCGGGATCGACCTCAATCCTGGCACAGAAGACAATTCTTCTGCCGTGACTCGGCGCATCGGCCCTTGGCCGTAAGGGGAATCCCCTGCGGGACGCTCGTTGCGGGAGCGAGTAGCGTGTGGCTTTCGGCGCTATGTGGCGGCGTTCTGTGATCGCTATTTGGCGCATCTACATGGTTGCCGCGCTAGTTGAGAGCGGGTAGTCAGCGTCTTGTATCCCATGAGATATAAGCATGGGTTACGAGACGGCTCACCCCCGCGGGAGCATTTGCAGCAGCGTCAAAATGCCAGCGCGGTTCTGGCGAATCAGGGACTACACGTGGAAGAGGCATGGTGGGTACGTGACATCAAACCGCGATCACTAAGTGATACGACGAATGCCGCCCGCGGAAGCTTCCGTTATCAGGTAGCAACAAACCAAGTCGTGATTGGTCTCTCGACTTGAGTTCACACTCTCTCGAAGAGGGTTGAACATTTCAGATTGCCCCAAAGCTGGACTGATTTTCTATTGGCTCGAAAGAAAAGCGATTATCGCTGCGAGGAGCAAGAACGCATCGACAACTGCCGCGAGATATCCGATCGTCCTGAAACGAAGAAAGACCTCCCAGAAAATCCGTCCAAGAACTCCTATCCACATCCCACAAATTGACACCAATATTGCAATCCCGATGATGGGGTCGGACGGAAGAAAGAGAGCGCCGTAGACGAGCACAAACACCCCAGACAACAGACCGAGACCGCCATAGATAGCAATCTGACCGAAAAGATTAACCCGAAGCTTCTTCGTGACTAGCTGCGCCAATACGTTGAGGATGGCTGCGGCCGGGATCCCAACGACGCTGGAGATGGCGATGTATGAAAGCCACCTGCCGAGCCAACCGGGAACGTCTATGTCCGGTGAAACGCTTGTGTAGGTCAATGCGACAAACAACGCTCCAAGAACGATGGCGGTCTCTACAGAAGAAAACAGCAATACCGCTTTCTTCTGCAGGGACAAGTCACCTGCCGCCGGACCCGCCTGTCGAGTGGACATGCTCCTAGCTGCTGTACTTTGAGGCGTTCGTGCTGCGTTCACCGCACACTCCGGTCAAGCAGATGAATCCTTCGTTGTCGTATTTGAACAGGGATTCCCACGTGTACTTGAAAAGGACCCAACCCGCATGGTTTGGTGCGGGGAGACGAGTCCCAATCACTTCTACAAGTCCCGATGAGTAACTTCGCACGAGGACACCGTACGAAATTGCGCCGGCATTGCAGAACGGATTGCCAACGGAATGCGTAATTCTGGCTTGAGCGTAGGTAGAGGAAATCTGTTTGTCGCTGAAAGTAATTCCCGTCGAGGGGGCAGTCATTTGCTGGTACAGGACGCCGTTCTTATAAAGATGTGTCGTGCCAACGTACTTCGTGGTTGAAAGCGAGGCCGAAGTAAAGCCTGCGTTGACATAGACAGAGGTCCTGTAGTCGTCGTCGCCGGGCGGAACATAACCTCTACCGTCACCTCCGAATTGCATGCCTGTTTGAAGGGTGCATGCGAAGACGTCATTTCCGGACACCATCGCCACTGGAATAAAAGTGTCGTATTCAAATACGACTCCTGACACGGCAGCGGAAAGTGTAAGCGCATCGTTGGCGGCTGAGAGGGCGTCCTGTCGAGAGTTCTCATCAACCGCTCGTGGAGTTGCTACGGAAAGTGTGAATGAGCTGGAATCGCCGTCCGTTGCAACTGGGTCGATGTTGTAGGTGTATTCAGTGCCGGGCGTGAGGGCGGCATCGGTAAACTCTCGATCATTCACCGTCCTCTCTCGGGTGCCTTCCGAAACTGTATATCCGGATAGGTTGTCGTTTGCCCATGCCAGCGATACTGAAGTCGGAGTTACGGCAACAGCAAACGTGGGTTTGAAGAGTTCCTTCGGGACTACCGGATTGGTCTCGGAAGTAACTGTCTCCTCTACCTTCCCCGGATTCATCGCCGTCGAGTTCTGGAGTGCGTCCTCCGCAGCAATTTCAGGATCCGGTATCACTGCTTCACCGGTCGGAGGAGCACTAAAGATGCGAATCAATACCGGTTCTCCAGCTGTGTTCCGGCCAACAACTACGCGTTGCCCTATCTCATCGGAATCCTTGATGATCTCGATGGGCTGGCCCAATTTGTCTACAAATGACTTTGTGTTCTCGAGCACAAGCGCAATTGGCGAGCCAGCCTCGTCCGCCGAAGCTGGTGCAACGAAAGCCCCGCCAATAGTTATTGCAAGAACTGCCGAAAAAACGAACAGCTTTGAACGTTTCATGGTCCCCCCAATGGTTGTTCCTCCATACTCTAGGAGCTTTATCCCTCTACGCCCGGTCCGGAGTGCCGGCGCGGCGGCGCTCTGACCCTTTGCCCCGAGAGCTGCAGTGACGGTTCGTATGGGGATCGGTCAGTGACCCAAACCCCTGATTGAACCTGGAGTAGTCCAGGGTTCAATCTTCGCCACGGTGTAAGGAGAAGGAATAGGCCGTAAAGTTCTCGCGCGGCCATTGGTTACCTTCAGCTGGTGTCAACTTCATGAAGTGCTCGAACTCGGCGCGGCCCGGCATCTCCGAGTTCCCCCTTATCCGCGTATCCAATAGCCATGTGTCGACGATGCTCACCGCGAAGAACCGTTCGATGTCACTCTGTTCGATGTCAACCGAAGCGAGGTTGCAGGCGGATTCGCCTCCGTACTTTCCTACATACGATGACATCCCCGCTCTACCTTGTCTCGGAGAACGAGCTGACGCGTTAGAAGAAGGCTTTCTAGCTTTGTGGAGGCATTACTGTCAGTCCGATGGCGGCTCTTAACTGGTCGGGAACGCGCGGTACAGACGCCGAACGACTAACGAATCAGCCGGTAGGCGCCTGGCCTCGGACCTCTCCCGGCCTGACCCGAACGGGTCGGCAGGCGTACACTCCCCTCATGGATGACCTCGCGAGCATCGACGCCCCGATCTGCCCCGACTGCCTCACACAGGGCAAAGTGATCGATATCGGATCTCATTCGTACTGTGTGTGCACGGGTCGTCATGTACCAATCGGGAGCAACTGGAAGGTGAGCTGATGCGGATCTACACAGACGCCAAGAAGGGCGACGAGACGATGCGCGTCGAGGTGCACGCCGACAAGTTCCATGCCGGCCTCGCAGAACTGAAAGCGAAACTACCCGAGGGCTGGCAGATTCAAGCGATCGAGGTTGACCCGGACGAGCCTGTCGGCGGTCAGTCGTAGGGTCGCCTTCGTCGGGAGGGAGCAGGCGCTGATGAAGGTGTACGCAATGGTCTGGCACGGGGACAATCCCGAGTTCGTCGAGTTCGAGGCCGACGACTACTCTTCGGCAGTGAAGCGGCTTCGTGCTCTCGTCGACGCAGGCGAAGATGCGGTATGGATCGACGCTGACGATGACTTCGGCGGGGACTAAGAGTGTCACTCCTCCTGGCCTGATTCGAACGGGCCGGGAGGCGTACACTCCCTGTCATGGACGACATGCTCGGCGTCGAACCCGTGTGCCCGGTGCACTTGTTGCCGTATGAGATCGGGGGCCTGCCCTACCGTCCGTACTGGATCTGCCCAGAATGCAGAGTGCCATTGATCAGCAGCAGAAGGGCGTGACTGTGAGGCTCATAGCGGTTATCCGCAACGGCGGCCCCGACGGCGAGACGAACCAGATCGAGTCCGAAGCCGACTCCTACCTGAGCGCGTTCCATTCCCTGTGGGCCCAAGTGCCGGTTGGGTGGGTCATGCTGTTCGTGCAGCAGAAGTAATGGCCGTCAGCAGCGGGTTCGTGGTCGTGGCGCGAAGTCTCCGCCCACATCGGGCGGTGTTCCGGAGGATCATTCCGGCATGCTCGCCCTGCTATTCGTCTCAGGCACGCCGTCAGTTGGCGTCAGCCTAGAGATCGATCGGTTCGATCAGTGCGGGGTCGACTTTCGCTGCCTCGTCGCGCACGCTGTTGACTCGGCGCGAGACGGGATACGTGGTCATGGTTCGCGCCATGGCCAGGGACGACCGGTCGAGCATAGCCAGCATCTCGTCATTCACTTCGAGCTTCCCCTGATGAAGCCATTCGTCGAGTACATCAGGAGTGAGGAACACCGGCATGCGGTCGTGGATCTCCCCGCTGGCGTCTGCGGCTTCTCGGGTGATGATCGTCATCGATAGTGCCCACGCGCCGTCGTCTTGCTTCTGCGCTTCGTACAGGCCTGCAGCGGCGAGGATGCTCTCAGGGCCGTGGATGAAGTACGGCTGTTTCCCGTCCTCGAGCGTTTGCCATTCGTAGTAGCCGGCCATCGGTACGACGAGGCGTCGCGATACGAAGGCGTTGCGGAAAAGGCCGTTCGTCGCGACAGACTCGAGGCGTGCGTTAATCGGCGCCGGGCCTTTGCCTTTCGCCCACGACGGCTTGAGGCCCCATGTCGCGCCGTCGACGCTGCGCGTCAATTCGCCGTGATGTTCCCACTCTCGAACCACCGGTACACGATCGGTGGGGGCAACGTTGTACGACGGCCGCCAATCGCGAAAGTCGCCGCCCTGGGCCACGAACTCGTTGATGAGATCGTCGGTGTTCTTGTCCATCACAAAGCGTCCGCACATGCGGCAAGCTAACCTCGTTCATCGTCAGAGGGCAACGGATGGCGAGGGCCAATCCAGACTTCGTTAGAAACTCGGCCGACGTCGACGACGCCGGGTCTTGCGCTGAGCAAGTGAAAGCACGGCCAAGGTGATTAGTCCGATGGCGATCCACGGGTGCGCGGTAGCTGCTTGCGTAAACATGTTCAGCAGGGCCACTGCAGCGGTCGAAAGACCGGTGAAACATTCCTTGCAGGATGAGGTCGGCGAGAAGATTAGGTTCCATGGCCAAACCGTAGTGGTGAGCGCTGACACTCGACAGGCGACCGAACCAGTATCTGCAATTCGAGGGCTGGCAGGTGCCGATGCAGACGATCATCGTCGGCCGCGACCATTTCGTGGAGCAGCCGGAGTAGCATCGCCGGCATGGATGACCTCGCGAGCATCGACCCGCCGAACTGCCCCGACTGCCTCGCGCGCTGTCAAGCAGTCGGGATCGGCTCAGTCTCGTACTGGGCGTGTCCGGAATGTCGCATCCCCATCCTGAGCGATTGGAAGGCGCGCCGATGAGGATCTACACGACCATCACAAATGGTGACGAGTCCGAGCGAATCGAAGTGCATGACGCCGACTACGACACTGCGATTATCAAGTTGCTTGCGCTCGTTCCTGAAGGCTGGCTGATGCAATCCCTGCGCGTCGACCGGGATAGCACTGTCGGCGGTCAGTCGTAAGGTCGGTTCGTGGCTTTCCCGAAACCGATCCGTTATGACGTCGACACCTGGCTTTGTATGCGCACCGACCCGGTGCTTCCGAAAGCTCTCATCCAACGCGTGCACGACGTCAGCGGAACCGACGTTTATCTGCTCTTCAAATGGGATCTCGACCCCGCAAAGCGCGTGATGGTCGGTCGGTACCCGTCGCTCGAGAAGGCGGACGAGCTCGTACTGTTCGACAACCCGGACAAGCGGCCCAATCTTCCGCCAGGGTCGCGGCCGGAGGGGCCTCGCTGAGCTTCGCTAACCAATCCGACGGTAGGCAGTCGGCTCGACGTCGGCGCGGGTGTATTCGATCAACCACAAGCCGGGTACGACCTCGCCCGATTGATCGAGCGGATCGACCAGGACCGCGGGCAGTTGACCGTATTCGTTCAGTTCAAGGGTCACAGTCCGTCGCCTGTTCCACTTATCGGCGGCAAACAGCGTGATCTCAATTGAACGCGGACTTGGCATCGGCCCCTCAGACCTTGAAGAATTGTGCACGTATTGCCCCGAAACAAGTATCCCGCCTTGCACCTGCCGGGGGGACAAGATGAGGCGGGACCGACTCAATCCTTGCACAGGCGACAATTCAGGAAAGTGCTACCCCGGCCCACAAGACCTACAAAAAACGCCGCGGACCTACCGAAGTAGATCCGGGGAGTGGTCGCGCTGGAGATGCCTTTTTCTGCCTTCAGCCGACTCTGATGAACGAAGAACGGTAGCATGGGCTGCTCCGCCGCTGCCGCTCCTGTCTCATAAGGCGTTGCTTCGCCCGTGACACTCGCGCATCGTTTTCCCGGTCGTACACTCGGATAGTTACAGGGCCGCGTTCCCTCGAGGAAGAAGTGCGCGAGACATGACCGACGACGTTTTTGAGATGCCGGCGAGCGTTCCGGGACCGGTGATGCACGGCAATCCCTCGAGTGGCCTGAGTCGGTGGTTGCTCCGTGACGCCGTGCAGCCCGTGGGCCCAGAAAGCGAGGAAAATCGCACTGCCGCGCTCTCCTGGTGGAAGGTCATGTGTCTGACGGGTGTCGACTATTTCTCCACGCTGTCTTACCTTCCAGCCATCGCAGCTTTGGCCGCCGGTGCGTTGTCTCCCTTGGCGACGCTGCTGATTGTGGCTTTGACGCTACTTGGGATGCTGCCGATGTATCGCCGAGTGGCCAAAGAAAGTCCCAACGGCCAAGGCTCTGTCGCGATGCTCGAACGGCTGCTTCCGTTCTGGTGGGGCAAACTGTTCGTCCTCGTTCTGCTCGGCTTCGTGGCCACCTCCTGGATTATTACCATTACTCTCTCCTCCGCCGACGCGACGGTGCACTTGCTGGAGAACCCTTACATCCCGGAGGAGTTCAGAGGACTTGCCGTGCCGGTCACCGTGCTCTTTCTGCTCATTCTTGGCGGCGTCTTCCTGATGGGCTTCACTGAAGCAGTCCGAGTAGCGATCCCGCTGGTGGCTGTTTTCCTCGCCTTGAATGCGGTCATAATCGGCGTAGGCCTGGTGGACATTGCGACCCATCCGTCGACGGTGACCGACTGGTTCTCCCTCTTGACCTCCACCGGCGGAGGGCTCGGAGGAATCCTCGTGCCGGCGCTCCTGGCCTTCCCCCTGCTCGTGCTGGGGTTGTCTGGTTTTGAAACAGGCGTGAGCATGATGCCTCTGGTCGCAGCGCACGGCGCAACGCCAGCCGGGCGGCTGGCTTCCCGAATCCGAAATACGCGAAAACTACTGACCGCTGCCGCCTTGATCATGAGTGTCTACCTGCTCGCAAGCAGCATCGTGACTACTCTGCTCATCCCTCCTGGCGAGTTCCAGGAAGGCGGACAAGCCAACGGCCGCGCGCTGGCCTACCTGGCCCACGAACTGATCGGAAACGGCTTCGGGACAATCTACGACTTCAGCAGCATCCTAATTCTCTGGTTCGCCGGCGCCTCGGCCATGGCAGGCCTAATCAACATCGTGCCCCGCTACCTACCCGCCTACGGAATGGCGCCGGAATGGAGCCGCGCCGTCCGCCCGGTCGTCCTGGTGTACACCGCCATCAGCATTATCATCACCATCGGATTCGGCGCGGACGTCAACGCCCAAGCGGGCGCCTACGCCACCGGCATCCTCGCCATGATGGTCTCCGGCGCCTTCGCCGTCGCCGTTTCCGCCCGCCCGGCTAGGGTTTGGATTCCTTACCGTCGTCCTGCTGTATGCGCTGTTTGAAAACATTCGTGAGAAACCTGACGGCATAGCTATCTCAGCCATGTTCATCCTCGGCATCGTCGTGGTCTCCCTGGTGTCCCGCATCACCCGCACGACAGAGCTTCGGGCGGATCGGATCGAATTCGACGAGGCCGCACGACGATTCATCTCCGATTCCCTCCACCACGACAACAAACTCAACCTTGTCGCCCACCGCCGCCAACGCGGCGACCGCGCCGAATACGCTGAAAAAGAAGAAGATCAACGCTGGATCAATCCAATTCCCGACACCGCGGACATCCTCTTCCTTGAGGTCGAAGTCGTTGATCCCTCCGAGTTCCGCGAGGTTCTGCACGTCAGAGGTGAAGAGGTGGACGGGTACCGGATCCTCCGCACCAGCAGCCCCGCAGCGCCCAACGCAATCGCCGCGAACTTGATAGCGCTCCGCGACACCACCGGTGTGCGCCCGCACGCCTATTTCGAATGGTCCGAAGGCAACCCGCTGATCCATATGTTCCGCTACCTCCTTCTAGGACGAGGCGACACCCCACCGGTCGTTCGAGAGATCCTGCGCGAGAGCGAACCAGATCCGCGCAAACGTCCCCTCATCCACGTTGGCGGCTGACCAATATCCCGCGGTTCACCTGGTCAACAGCCTCCGCGAGGCCAGGATCAACGTCCGATCGATTTCGTTGCCTCACCGAGGGGCTTTGTGTTCGCAAGGGGATCCTCTTACGGACACGCTATTGACATTCCTTCAACTAAGGGCCAGCCTTCGTTTACCACATAGCTAAATATCATGCAAATCGACTCGGGGGGGGGGTCAACATGAAAGTTGGCAACAAACGATTAACTCTGGCCGCGACAGGCTTCCTTGCGGCAGCGGCCCTTATCGTGGGTTTTCCAGCCACAGCGCAGGCCGCCAATTGGTATACCTGGTACGACTCAGGTGCAAGCAACGTTGCCCAGAACGTGTGGCATTCGGTGACCACGGGCGCCTCATATAACGGCGCGGTTGTCACATCGTATGGAGATTCCGCCCTCGCTTGGGTTTCAATCACCGGCATGGGCGCGACAAGTGCAACCGCCAAGGTGACGGTGACTTTCGCCTACCAGCCTGTCAGCGCATCGTGCAAGTGGACCGCTGCCTTTGGCACTGTCGGTCCTCTGAAGTGCGACCTGCGTTTCTAGACCACAAGACAAACCAGAATGGACTGGCTCAAATGAACTCAAAAATCTTCAAGACCCGCCCCCGGCTTACCAAGAGACTCGCATTGGCACTCATCCCCCTAGCCGCCCTCGGGTTGGTAGGCGTGGGTATCAGCCAAAGTGCGAACGCTCAGGATTCGAATGACCCGGCAGTGGAGGTTGCACAAGGAACAATTTCCGCGTCCTTCGACGCGACTCAGGCCGTGGCCGACGAATTGCCCACGTTCCTGCAAACAGGGCGTCAGGCACTCGAAGGAGTGGTGACAAGCACCACACGGCATCTTGGCACCAACGACGGTGTCGAATATTGGATTGCGGCCAACGATAAGGATCAATTCTGCCTAGTAGTCCTTCTACCCGGGCCGGGGCAATACGCGTCCATGACTTGTCAGGATGGGAACAAGATCCTTTCAAGTGGAATCGGAATGCAAGCCGCGGACCGTGAGCACGCCATCGTGGCATATGTCCTCCCCACGGGATACGACGCTGACCTCGCAGGTTTCACGAAAGTTGGTGACCAACTGCTCGTTGGGGATTCGAGCGTAGCTGCACCCGAGCTCACCGCTCATAAGTCCGGATCGATGTCAAAGGGCGTCGTTGACGAGATCACTCTCCCGAACTTTCCGCCATTGAGCTCAAAGGACGTGGGTTAGATATGTCTTCTGACACAATTCAACGGCAAGATGTGGCTCCATCACGGACAGTCGGCGCGCGTGATGGCCGAAGATCCTTACCCTGGGCCGTCGCTGCGCTTGTTGCCGTGATCATGGTTTTCGCCAACCCTCTCTCGGCGTCTGCCGCCACCCACACGTACAAGAATTCCGACATAGGTGTGGGTGTGTGGGCGAACGACACCTACGGATACAGCCATGCCAACAGCGTTGAGGCAGAGGGACTGATATCTCAGGTGCAAGTTTCGAATGGAGTGTTCACGTCAACCGGAGAGGGCCTCATTACACAGACCTACGCTCAAGCTCAGGTCTGGGCCAAATGCCGCTGGATCACTCCCCCAGGAGTATCCTGGACCCAGAACCTCAGGTGCTGGGATACGTACTAGGCGCTCGTGCGGTTCGTCCAAGAGGGGACCGAGCATATGCTCAAGAAAATTCTTGTCGGAGTCGGTCATGTTCTCCAATGGGTCGCTTCCGTCATCACCCAAGTTGGCGGCGCGCTCAACGGCGGTCGATCCGCTGACGCTTCTGCGCGATCGCTCTATGAAGAGAGAAAAGATTTCCGCCCGTAGCCATCAGGGTGTGTACTCGAACTCGTAGCACCGATGTAGGCCGGCCACGTTTCTGTGGCCGGCCTTTCGTGTGGGATTGCTGCTTGATCGGTTTCCCGAGATAGCTTCACGCTTCCGGAACGTCTCCTGGCCTCAAGTCTGGGCGAATCCGACGCCACATTGGATGCCTCATCCGGCCATCCGAGGTCCATTCCAAGAACTCGACTTCGATCACGATTCGTGGTCCCGCGACCCCGTCGCCCACCACAGATTGCTTGAGCTGTTCCGCGAGGCGCGAGCCGTCGAATTTGTTCCAGCCTCCGGTGAGCGTTCCCACATACCGGAAGCCGCCGGCGGTCGCGTCGGGGACTGCAATGGTCAACTCGGCGACCGACCGGTTCCCACCCGGCCGCCAGCCTGTGACCACCGCGAGGTGTTCCAGGTTCAACTTCGCCTTTACCCAGTCTCGGGACCGTTTACCGGGCAGGTAGAGGCTGGTTCGTCGCTTGGCGACCACGCCTTCCAAGCCCCATTCCGCTGCCGCGGCCAGGGCCGAATCTATGGCGCCGTCAAAGGCCGGCGGCACATGGATTAGTGACCTCTCGACTACCATCTGCCCGAGTACCTGCCTCCGAACGTCGTAAGGGCTGGTAGTCGTGTCAACGTCATCGAAGGACAAGACGTCGAACAACATCAGGTGGGCGTGCGCCCCGGCGCCAACTCTCGGCGCGCGATTGCGTCCGGCGCGCTGTTGCAGGTGAGAGAAGCTGGGGATTCCGTCCGGTCCCAGGACGACAAGCTCACCGTCCAGAATGGCTCTGTCGACGCTCACGGCGTTCAAGAGCGGCCCGACAAGCTCGGGGAATGCTGGTGTCAGGTTGTTGCCGTTTCGGCTGCGGAGAAGGGCTTCCGACCCGTCGACTGACGCTTGCACCCGGAAGCTGTCCCATTTCACCTCAAACGCCCACTCGGGTCCGGAAGCCACCGGCCGACGTCATTCGTCGGCTGCGACTTGCATATCAGGTCGCCGGGCTGCTCACCGAGCGGGACCAACCGCGAGTTGTCCAGGCATGGTTTCAAGGGATGAATCCGCAGCTCGAGGACACGGCGCCGGCGCGGCTTATTCGCGAGGGCGATCCGGATGAAGTTGGTCCCCGCGTGTTGGCTGCTGCTCGCGCATTCGCCGCCGTCGGATAGTGGGCATTTCACCGGAGACGGCCAACCGTTTGGCCGTCCGCACGGAGCCCGGCGAGGTCTGGCGCATCGGATACGGGCCGGCCCCGTGGAACTGGGTCGATTGGGCTCACGCCATCAATGGGCGATTCAACGGGCGTTGGGACGCACTCGGCTCGGCTTACCGCACGATCTACGCAGGATCGAGCCTGTTCGCGTGTCTCGTCGAAGTCCTCGCGCGCTTCCGCCCTGACCCCATGCTCCAAGCCGATATGGCTCAGATTCAGGTCGATGAAGTGGACGCCGCTCTCTATGCGTCCGTGCCAGCAGGGATCGTCGACGAGTCGTGGCTCAGCGCCCGCCGGGCCTCCCGCGCGACCTTGAGAGGGCGCTAGATCGGGGATGCCGTCACGACGCTCGCCGTCGGCGACCAGGTGATCCTGGCGTGCATCTCGGCCTGCGGCAAATGCGACTACTGCAAGCAGGGCGTGTTCTCGCACTGTCTGGGCGATGAAGGCTCCCCCGGCATCGGCTGGATCTTCGGCCACCTCATCGACGGCACCCAGGCCGAGTTCGTGCGCGTTCCCTACGCCGAGACATCCGTCTACCGGCTCCCGATCGGGGTCAGCCCGCAGCTCGGCACGATGCTCTCGGACATCCTGCCGACCGGGCATGAGATCGGAGTGCAATACGGCGCCGTGAAGCCCGGCGACATCGTCGCCGTCGTCGGCACCGGGCCCGTCGGCTTGGCCGCCATCGCCACCGCCGGGCTCTACGGTCCCTCCCGCATCATCGCGATCGACATTGACGCCAACCGCACCGAGGCTGCCCGATCGTTCGGCGCAACGGATGCCGTCGTCTCGACCGATGCGGACTGGAAGGAGCAGGTGATGGCGCTGACCGACGGCCTCGGCGTCGACGTGGCCATCGAAGCGGTGGGGGTGCCAGCCACTTTCCAAATGTGTCTCGACATCGTGCGGCCCGCCGGTCACGTCGCCAATGTGGGCGTTCACGGCAACCCGGTCGAACTGCCCCTGCAAGATCTATGGATCTCCAACGTCACCATCACGATGGGACTCGTGAACACCAATACGCTCGGCACGCTGCTCAAGATGGTGGCCCAAGGCAAGATCCCGGCGGAGAAGTTCATCACCCACACCTTCGCACTCGCCGACATCCTCGAGGCATATGACGTGTTCGGCAAAGCGGCCGAGACGAAGGCTCTGAAAGTGGTGCTGAACGCCTGAGCGGCGCCTGGACGCGCGGCCCGGGCGACTCCTGATCCGAGGATCACAACACCGGATGCGACGCGTGAAATGTCAAACTGCTGAGAGTAGTGTGTCGGCATCCGCGAACTGCACCGTCGGCCGGTTCGCACAGTGGGGGTTCAAGAGACGCGCCAGGTTTCCGGTCCTGAACCGTCACGGTCGACAACCGGAGAAAGAAGCGCATGATGTTGCGCAGCGTCGGTGTTGCAATGGCCCGCCACCGCCTGGTGGTGCTGCTCAGCTGGGTCGTGTTCCTCACCGTCTGTCTGGCGACCGCGCTCTTCGGCGTGACTGGGGAGAGTCTCTTTCAACGGCTCTCCAGCGCTGGGCCGACGGTATCCGGCGAAGCAAGCGAAGGCGCCGCCCTCATCAGCGCCGACACGAATGCGACGACCGAATCGCTCTCTCTGCTCGTCTACAACGTCGACCCTGCGTCGCCGCAACTGAACGCGATTCTGTCCGACGCCACGACCGAACTGGAGACGATCGACGGGGTGACCGAGGTCATCAATCCCTTGGTCGTCCCCCCGCTGCCGAACGGGCAGCCCTCGCCGATCGCCGGCGCCTTGCTCTCCCCCGATGGAAAGGGCGTGCTGCTCAACGTCTCGATGGAGACCACCGATGGCACGCTCAGTGACAGCCTGCTCACCGAGGTGGAGGCTCAGCTGAATGCCACAGCCGACGAGATCCGACTCGCGTACCCCGACGCGACGGTCGAGGTCGGCGGCAGCCCCCTGGTCGTGAAGTCTCTGGTCGAAGTGGCGCAGAACGATCTGAAGACGGGCGAACTCATTTCGTTGCCGATTGCGCTGCTCGTGATGCTCGTGATCTTCGGCGGGTTTCTGGCCGCCGCGATGCCTCTGATCGGCGCGCTCGCCTCCATCGTCGGCGCCCTGGGCACGCTGTTCGCGTTCACGTTCGTGATGGACATCAACATCACCGTGATGAATGTGATCACGGTGATTGGCCTGGGCCTCTCGATCGACTACGGCCTGCTCATCGTCAGCCGGTTCCGCGAGGAGTTTCGAGGTCGAGTCGCGGCGCTCGGCCCCGACGTGCGGCAGAGCCGGACCGAGCGCCACGAGGTGATGCTGCAGGCCGTCGGCGCCACCGTCGATACCGCGGGGCGCACGGTGCTCTTCTCCGGGTTGACGTTCGCGATCGCCACGCTGGGCCTGCTCGTTTTCGAACCGGCCATCATCAAGGCCATCGCGATCGGCGCCGTCTGTGTCGTGGTGATCGCCATCCTCACCGCTCTGGTGCTTGTTCCGGCGCTGCTCGGCTACTTCGGAGAACGCCTGCTGAAGCCTGGACTGTTGACCAGGATCCCGGGTCTCGGCGGCATTCTCACCCGGTTCGGCGATGTCGCCCCTCCCGAAGGATTCTTCTCGAAACTCACGCGCCGCATCCAACGCCGGCCGATTCTGGTCGCGCTCGGCAGCACCCTCGTGCTGCTCTTGCTCGCCAGCCCGGCGCTCTCGCTCGTCGTCTCGAACAGCTCCGACGAGGCAATCCCGGCGTCATCGACCCAGTCCGGCTTTCTGACTGCGCTGGGCGAGCATTTCCCTCAGGCCACTCCGGCGAAGGTCGAGCTGATTTCGAAAACGGACCAGGGGTCGGCCGCCGCCTGGGCCGAACAGGTTGCCGCGTTGCCGTATGTCACGGGCGCAACTCCCCCGGTCGCGGTCAACGGCTACTGGGTGTCCCGGGTGAGCGTGGCACCGCATGAAGGGACGTCGGTCGTTGAGGAGATTCGCGCCGACCGGCCCGACTTTCCGAATTGGGTCGGCGGGGTGGATGCGGCGTCGGTCGACTACATCAACTCGCTGCTGGCCAGCACACCCTGGGCAATCCTGATCATCGCGGTCGCCACCTACCTGCTGCTGTTCCTGATGACCGGGTCGGCGATCATTCCGCTGACGGCTCTGATCATCAGTGTGCTCTCGCTCGGAGCGTCGGTCGGGGTGCTCGTCTGGGGTTTTCAAGAGGGGAATCTGGCCGGCCTGCTGAACTTCGACGCCGCATCCGTCCCCGGGGTTGACGCCCTCGTGCTCACGCTCGTGCTCGTCTTCGGCTTCGGGCTTGCCATGGACTATGAGATGTTCCTGCTGGCGCGCATCAAAGAGCATCATGACCGCGGTGAGAGCACACGGCTGGCAATAGAGACCGGATTGCAGAGCTCCGGCCGGATCATCACCTCGGCCGCCCTCATCATCGTGCTGGTGTTCGCCGGGTTCGCCACCGGCGAGCTGATGCAGATGAAACAGATCGGTGTCGCCCTGGCTGTGGCGGTGTTGCTGGATGCGACGCTCGTGCGTTCTGTGCTGGTGCCGGCGGTGATGACGGCACTCGAGAAGGTGATCTGGTGGGCGCCCCGTTGGATGCAGCGCATCCATGGCAGGTTCGGCCTGAGCGAGGCCCCGTCAGAGCCGCGAACCATGGCGAATGACCAGTCTCACGTGTGAAAAATGGTCATTCGCCACGGTTCGGCGGCTGAAGAAGCGAGTTTAGGAGCCGATGGCCTGGTACGCAGCGAACAGCAGCGAGGTGTCGGGTCCTTCGAGAACCGTCGGCTTGCCGATGTCGTCGAGCACGATGAAGCGCAGCATTCCACTGCGGGTCTTCTTGTCGCGCTGCATGGTGGCCAGGAGGGTCTTCCACCGGCCGACCGGGTAGGTGGTCGGCAGTGTCAACGATTCGAGGATGCGGCGGTGCCGGTCGACGACCTCGACCGGGAGGCGCCCGCTCAGGCTGGCGAGTTCCGCCGCGAACATCATGCCAACGGCAACGGCGGCACCGTGACGCCAGCCGTAGCGCTCCGCGTGCTCGACGGCGTGCCCGAGGGTGTGACCGTAGTTCAGGATCTCCCGGAGGCCGGTCTCCTTGAAGTCCTCCCCAACAACGCGCGCCTTCATGGCGATCGAGAGTTCGATCACGCGGCGGAACTCGGGCGTCGTCGGATCCGTCGCCACCGCCACATCCGCTTCGATGATGTCGAGGATTTCGGGAACCTGGATGAAACCGGCCTTCACGATCTCGGCAAAACCGGCCAGGATCTCGTTGCGGGGCAGGTCGTCCAGTGTGTCGAGGTCGCAGATCACGGCGGCCGGTGCGTAGAAGGTGCCGACGAGGTTCTTGCCCTCTGCGGTGTTGACACCGTTCTTGCCGCCGACCGACGCGTCGACCATGCCGAGCACGCTCGTCGGAACTTGAATGAGCTTCACGCCGCGTAGCCAGGTCGCTGCGACAAAACCGGCGAGGTCGGTGACGGCTCCGCCACCGAAACCGATCACCGCGTCGGTGCGGCTGAAGTCGGACTGGCCCATCACGCCCCAGCAGAACGCGGCTACCTCGACGCGTTTAGCGGCCTCGGCGTCGGGAACTTCGGCGAGCAGAACCTCATAGTTCGGAAGCAGGCTCTCGCGCAGAGCAACCGCACGCGCACCGACGGTCGACGTGTGCACGATGAGCACCTTGCGCACTGTCCCGCCGAGCTGTGCCACGATCTCATCGCCCAAGCCGCGCCCGACGATGACGGGATAACTGTCGACACCGCTGACGGTGATCGTCGTGACCTCCGTTGCTCCCGAGGTGTTGGCGTCGGCGTTCAGTTCAGTCGGTTCAGTCATGATCTCTCTTTTGCCCACGTCACGATCTCGTCGGCGATCTGATCGATCGGCCGATTCGAGGTGTCAATGTGGATGCTTGCCAGCGCCTCGTAGATGGGGCGCCGTTCATCGAAAATACGTTGCCAGTCGGCGATGCCGTTCTTCAACAGCGGGCGCTTGGAACCGGTGATCCGGCTCTTCACCGCCTCGGGGGTCGCGCTCAAGAACACGACGGTGCAGGCGAGGAGGTCGGCCTGTGTGGCCGGATCGAGCACGGCGCCGCCGCCGAGCGAGACGACCCCTGCCGTACCGAGCGCGTCGACCACGGCGGCGCGCTCAAGTTCGCGAAACCGTTCTTCGCCGTGCACCGCGAAGATGTCCTTGATCGGGCCGTGAGTGGCGACGACTCGCTTGTCGGTGTCGACGAACTGCACGCCGAGGGCCGCAGCGACGCGTTTGCCGATGCGGGACTTGCCGGCAGCCATCGGCCCGATGAACACCATCGGGAACGGCGTGCGGTCGGCGCTCATTACAGGGAGGCGTCGCTTGACGCGCCCGTCTTGACGTTCTCCGGGATGTTGGCGAGGTACGACTCGAGGTTGCGACGGGTTTCGGCGACCGAGTCGCCACCGAACTTCTCGAGCACCGAGTTGGCCAGCACCAGGGCGACCATTGCCTCAGCGACAACACCGGCAGCCGGAACAGCGCACACATCGGAACGCTGGTGGTGAGCGGCCGCCGCCTCCCCGGTTGCGATGTCGACGGTGCGGAGGGCGTGCGGGATCGTGGCGATCGGCTTCATGCCGGCGCGCACGCGCAGCACGGTGCCAGTGCTCATCCCACCCTCTGTGCCACCCGCACGGTCGCCGACACGCTGAATCGCACCATCGGCGTGCACGAGCTCGTCGTGGGCGACGGAACCGCGACGCGTCGTCGTGGCAAAGCCATCGCCGACCTCGACGCCCTTGATCGCCTGGATGCCCATCAGGGCAGCCGCGAGTTGGGAGTCGAGTCGACGGTCCCAGTGCACGAACGAGCCGAGACCGGGAGGAAGGTTGTAGGCGAGCACCTCGACGACACCGCCGAGGGTGTCACCGTCTTTGTGCGCGGCGTCGACTTCGGCGACCATCAGTGCAGAGGTCGCGGGGTGGAAGCAGCGCAACGGATCGGCGTCGAGCACGTCGACATCCGACGGAGCCGGCAACGGCGCATCGTCAGGCACCCGAACCGGACCGATCGACAGCGTGTGGCTGACAAGTGTGATGCCGAGCTCTTCGAGGAATCCGCGTGCCACTGCACCGAGGGCGACGCGTGCCGCCGTCTCCCGCGCGCTCGCGCGCTCGAGTACCGGGCGGGCATCCTGAAAACCGTACTTCTGCATGCCGACCAGATCGGCGTGGCCGGGTCGCGGCCGGGTGAGGGCGGCGCCGCGTCCGCGGGCGAGCTTCGCCGGGTCGACCGGCTCCGCGCTCATTACCTCGACCCATTTGGGCCATTCGCTGTTGCCGATGCGCAGGGCGACCGGGCCGCCGAGTGTGAGGCCGTGGCGAACGCCACCGGAGATGTCGAGCACATCTTCCTCAAACTTCATGCGAGCGCCTCGGCCATAGCCGAGTTTGCGGCGCGCGAGATCGAGACGGATGGATTCCAAAGTGACCGGGACTCCGGCGGGCAAACCCTCGACAATGGCGATGAGTTCGGGACCGTGGGATTCTCCGGCAGTGAGCCAACGAAGCATGGGTCTATCTTTCCATAGCCACAGCAACTGCGATCACCGCGCTCCACTGCGTCAGTTGAGAGTTGGCAGCACTCCCCGCATCGCCGCCAGCACATCGTGCTCACGCTCCACCGGTTCGAACGGATCGCCGTTGACAAAGATGCGCACCTGGATGAGCGCCTGGTGCAGCAGCATCGACAATCCGTTGAGCACTGTGCCGTCGACCTGCTGCCAGGCCGTCGCGAATGCGCTCGGCCAAGGCGAATAGCTCACGTCAAAGAGAACGGTGTCGCGGCGGAAACTGGCCGGAAACACGTCGCCCAGTTGGGTTCCTCCGGGCAGAGTGCTGATCATCACGTCAGCCGGGTCCGCCAGAGCGGAGACCTGTGCGGTGTCGTTCGGTCCGGTGGCGACGGGCAGCTCCGACACCGTCACCACGAGTCCGCGCGAACGCCCGAGTTCGACCAGGGGCGCGGCCTTTCGGGGAGTGCGCACCAGGATGTCGACTGACTCGGCCCCGATTTCGGCGGCTGCGATCAGCGCAGAGGATGCCGTGGCACCGGCGCCGAGGATGACGACACGGCGTGCCACCGTCACTCCGCCCTCCGCGAGGGCGCGAACCAGCCCGGTGACATCCGTGTTGAACCCCGACAGTGTGCGGCCCTCTGAGCCTTTCTGCAGGAGCACGGTATTGACCGCCCCGGTGTGCTGGGCGAGCGGATCGAGATCCTCGATCAGCGCCGCCGCCTCCGTCTTCAGCGGCATCGTCAACGACAGTCCGCGCCATTCAGCGCCGAGCCCGTCGACGAATTGGGTCAGTGATCCCTCGGACACCTCGATGGCGTCATAGGTCCAGTCCAGGCCAAGTGCCCCGTAGGCGGCCCGGTGCAGGGCCGGCGACTGGGAATGCGAGATGGGCGAACCGAGCACGGCCAGGCGTGCTCCAGAAGTTCCACGTGGTGCCTGCGTGATCGGTGCCTGCGTCATTGTCTAGCCCTCAGCTTGTCTAACCCTTAGCCATATTCGGGGTGCTCATCCATCCACGCTAGCCACTTTGCCACTGCCGCGTCGTGTTCCTCGATGGTGGTCGAGAAGATCGTCTCCCCGGTGTCCAGGTTCCAGGTCACGAAGTAGAGCCAGGTTCCGTCGGCCGGGTGCAGCGCCGCATCGATGGCCAAGTCGCCGGGGTTGGAGATCGGCCCGACCGGCAATCCCGGATGAATGTACGTGTTGTACGGGTTGTTCGCGTCTTCGCGCTCTGCATCGGTCGTGCTGACCCGGTGGGTGTTGCCGGTACCGTAGGCGACCGTCGCATCGGATTGCAGCAGCCCGCTCGACCACTGACCGGGATCGAGGCGGTTCAAGAAGACACGCGACACCTTGTAGTAGTCGTCTTTCAGACCTGCCTCACGTTGGATCAGCGAGGCCAAAACGATCGTCCGCCACCGGTCGGCCGGAGCAACCCCGGCCGCGTCGAGCGCCTCGAACTGACGATTCACCAGTGTTTTGATGACGTCGTGAGCGTTCGTGCCCGGATTGAACGTGTAGGTGGCCGGAAACAGGAATCCCTCGAGTTTCGTCGCTTCGGGCGGCAGCCCGTACGAGGAGACATCGGCGGCGGCAGCCTGCAGATCAGCGAGCGGCATATCCAGGCCCTCCGAGACCAGCTGAAGCACGTCGGCCTCAGCGGTCCCTTCCGGGATGATGACGGTCTGGTCGAGCTTGTTCGCCGGGTCCATCAGCGCGGTCAGCGCCGACCGAGCACTCATCTCCTTGGCCAGCTTGTAGACGCCCGGTTGAAAAATCGGCGACGGGGACTGCTTGAGCAGCAAGGAATAGAAGGCGTCAAAGCTCGCGACGACCTTCTGGTCGGCCAGCGTGTGCGCGATGTCTTCGCCGGTCTCGCCCTCGTGAATCATCACGTTGACCGTTCCCGTTCCAACGCCTTCGAAGTCGGCGGGCCCCTGGGTCTTCGAGATCAGCGCGTTGATCGGACCCTGGAAAGCGAATGCTCCAGCGGCCATCAGCGCGATGAGAACGAGGAGAACAATCAGACATCCCCACGCCCCCTTACGGCTCTTCTTCTCCCGGGGCGCCTCAGCCGAGAGCTGAGCACGGCGCTGGGTGCGGTCGTGGCTGTGCGGTGCCTGTTCTGATTCGCGGGCAGCACGTCGCGACCCGGGCGCAGACTCGTGAGTGGCGTGCGCCGACTCGTGCCCGAGGGCAGACTCGTGCGCGCCGTGCGCCACCTCATGGTGGTGAGCGGATGGCCGGGCGGCACCCGAGACCGGCGGTGGCAGCGTTCCCTGCGAGTCGTCGGTGACTGCGGCAGCACCTCCGATGAACTCATCCCAGCTCAGCTCGCGGTGCGCCTCAGAGGCAGCGCCAGCCGCATCGCCTTCGGACGACGGATCAACATCGTCGGCAGGCTTTTCGGGGAGGGAGTCCGACACTGTCACGGCCTTTCGGTCAGGTCAACGGGTGAGCCAGCCGGCTGCCCGGAGGAACGCTCGGTGTCAAGAGCGTGTTGCAAAATGATAGTTGCGGCGACCTGATCGATGACTGGACGCTGCGTTTTCGCCTTGCGTCCCGACGCCCGAAGGGCCGACTGCGCCGATACGGTCGACAGACGTTCGTCGACAAGCCGAACCGGCAATTCGAGCGCAACGGCCAGGGCCCCGGCGAAGTCGCGGGCATCCTCGGTCGAGGCTGTCGACCCGCCCGACATCGACAACGGCAGGCCGACGATGATCTCAACCGCGTCCAGCTCGGCGACGATCACGCGGATCCGCTCGAGGTCGGCGTGGCCGCCCAGGTCACGGCTGACCGTCTCGACCGGAGTGGCGAGCATGCCGTGAGCATCGCTTCGCGCCACCCCGATCCGTGCTTTTCCGACGTCTACGCCCAACCGAACGCCGTGACGCATGCCTTAGCGGCCCACGGCGTCACGCACGGCGTCCAGCGCTGCGGGAACCGCAACCAGGTTCGGTCCGCCACCCTGCGCCATGTCGTCCTTGCCGCCTCCGCCACCGCCGAGAATTCCCGCCACGGCCTTGGCCAGCGCGCCGGCCTTGTGGCCGGCGTCGCGCGCTGCCTGGTTGGTGGCCACAATGACGACCGCCTTCTCGCCGACGGATGCCGAGAGAGCGACCACTGCTGGCTCGCTGCCGAGCCGTTCGCGGGTCGTGGTGACCAGCATCCGAACGTCGTCTGCGGAGTTCAGGGTGCCGAGATCCTCGGCGACCAGCATGACGTCTCCGGCACGACTGGCCTTTTCGAGCAGGGCCGGAACACGGTCGGAGAGCGACCGTGCTTCGAACGCGGCAATCTTCTTCTCCGCAGCCTTGAGGCTCTGCACCAGGTCGTTGATGCGCTCGGGCAGTTGTTCGCGCGGGGTCTTC
The DNA here is from genome assembly GCF_052113185.1 of Leifsonia sp. YAF41. Taxonomy (NCBI): domain Bacteria; kingdom Bacillati; phylum Actinomycetota; class Actinomycetes; order Micrococcales; family Microbacteriaceae; genus Leifsonia; species Leifsonia sp. YAF41. The sequence continues at coordinate 169,248 of NZ_JBFRCS010000016.1, read as the reverse complement.
AGGTTCTGGGTGAGTGTGGAGACGATTGCTCGCTCGGCGGCCAGGTCACGGAAGGCGTCGAGGCCGACGAGCGACTCGACACGACGGTTGGTCGAACCGACCGAGACCTCACTGACCAGGTTGATCATGCCGATCTCGGCGCTCGTCGCCACGTGGGTGCCGGCACAGAGCTCACGCGACCAGGGGCCGCCGATGTCGACGACGCGCACCCGGTCGCCGTACTTCTCGCCGAAGAGCGCCATAGCGCCGAGCGCCTTGGCCTCAGCCAGCGGCAGTTCGCGGGTGACGACCTCGAGGTTGTCGCGGATGGCGTTGTTCGAGATCTCTTCGATCTCGGTGCGGGTCGCGGGCGACAAAGCCTGGTTCCACGAAAAGTCGAGTCGGAAGAAGCCGGCCTTGTTGTACGACCCCGACTGGTGGGCGTTCGGGCCGAGCACCTGACGGAGAGCCGCGTGCAGCACGTGCGTTCCGGAGTGTGCCTGGCGGGCGCCTCGACGCCAATCGGCGTCAACGATGCTCGTTGCCTGCTCACCGACACCGACCTCGCCGGAGCGCACGGTGACCTTGTGGCTGATTAGGCCCTTGACGGGCTTCTGCACGTCGAGAACCTCGAGCTCGAAACCGGCACCGACGATGAGGCCGGCGTCGGCCTCCTGTCCGCCCGACTCGGCGTAGAGCGCGGTTTCCTGCAAGATCACTTCGGCGGTTTCGCCGGCGACCGCGCTCGTCACCGAGACGCCGTCAACGATGATTCCGAGAACGGACGACTCGGTCTGCAGGTTGTTGTAGCCGGTGAAGACCGTCTCGCCGAGCGCCCGGAAGGTGCTGTAGACGGAGAGGTCGGCCAGGTGGGTCTTCTTCGCCTTGGCGTCAGCCTTGGCCATGGCGCGCTGCTTCGACATCAGGGTGTCGAACGCCTCGCGGTTGACCGAGAGTCCGGCCTCCTCAGCCATTTCGAGGGTGATCTCGATCGGGAACCCGTAGGTGTCGTGAAGCAGGAACGCGGTGTCGCCGGCGAGCTCAGTTTTGTTCTGGTTCTTCGTCTTGGCCACGGCCAGGTCGAGAACGCTGCTGCCACTCGCGAGGGTGCGCAGGAACGTTTCTTCTTCGGCGTAGGCAGCCTGGCTGATGCGGCTGTAGTCGGCCTTGACCTCGGGGTACGAGGAGCTCATCGCATCGCGCGAGGCCGGGAACAGTTCGGGGAAAGTGGCGTCTTCGACACCGAGCAGGCGCATGGCGCGCACGCTCCGGCGCATCAGGCGGCGCAGGATGTAGCCGCGGCCCTCGTTCGACGGCATCACGCCGTCGCTCATCAGCATCAACGAGGAACGCACGTGGTCGGCGACGATGCGCATCCGCACGTCGTCACCGTGGTCGGCTCCGTAACGGCGACCGGACAGCGCGGCGGCGCGGTCGAGCACCGGACGCACCTGGTCGATCTCGTACATGTTCTCGACGCCCTGCTTCAAGAAAGCGACGCGCTCGAGGCCCATGCCGGTGTCGATATTCTTCTTCGGCAGTTCGCCGAGAATCTCGAAGTCATTCTTGCTGGTGCCCTCGCCACGCAGGTACTGCATGAAGACGAGGTTCCAGATTTCGACGTAGCGGTCGTCGTCGGTGGCCGGGCCGCCGTCGGCACCGTAGGCCGGGCCGCGGTCGAAGAAGATCTCGGAGCAGGGGCCGGCCGGGCCGGGCTGACCGGTCGACCAGTAGTTGGTGTCCATGCCGAGGCGCTGGATGCGCTCCTCCGGCAGGCCGAGTGCGCGCCAGTAGCGAATCGCCTCGTCGTCGTCTTTATAGACGGTGACCCAGAGGTCCTTCTCCAAGAAGCCGTAGCCGCCGGCGTTCTCCGGGGTCGTGAGCAGCTCCCAGGCATAGTTGATCGCCTGTTCCTTGAAGTAGTCACCGAACGAGAAGTTGCCGTTCATCTGAAAGAACGTGCCGTGTCGAGGGGTCTTGCCGACCTCTTCGATGTCGTTGGTGCGAATGCACTTCTGAACGCTCGTGGCCCGCGGGAACGGCGCGGGAACAAGACCGGTCAGGTACGGCACGAAGGGAACCATCCCGGCGACGGTGAAGAGCAGTGTCGGGTCGTCGCTCACCAGGGACGCCGAGGGTACGACCGTGTGTCCACGATCGGCGAAAAAGTCGAGCCAGCGCCCGCGAATGTCTGCAGTCTGCATGTGTTCCGTAGTTCAGAGATGTCGAATGGGAGGAAAAACTGAAAGTGTGCGTTACTTGGCGTCGTCCGACGCCGCTGCCTTGTCCGACGCTGCGGCATCGTATGCGGCATCGTCGGCTTCGATGTCGACCGACGACTCGGCGACCGGGGCCGTCGTCTGTGCGGAGGGCGCCGTGTACGGCATGGCCGACGGAGCGCTCGGCGCATCGACGTCACCGAGGGCGGCACGCAATTCGGCTTCGCGCTGACGGTAGCCGTCGGACATGGCCTCGCCGAATTCGCGGGCTTTGGCATCGAGATCACTGAAGAATTGTTTGCCCTGCTGGGTCTTGTTGACCTCGTGCGCGACGACGAAACCGGCCGCGACTCCGACAACCAACCAGATGAAGTTCTTCATTGCAATGCTCCCTGATGTCTGGTGACCGGCGCGACGTGCGCGCCCGGTCTTCGTTCAAGAGTAGTGGCTCAGCCTTTGCGGCGGCTGGAGCCCGAGCGACGGCCTGTTGCCAACGCCGCGCGCACGCCGGCCGAGAATCCGGCGATTTTGATCAAGGGGCCACCGACGGTGGCGGCGAACAAGGCGATGAGCGCCGACACGTTGCCGGTCACATCCGCCACGTTCGTGGTGATCGTGTCGACTCGGGCCAACTGCTTGTTCGTCTCTTTGATCGTCTCGGCGCTCTCCTGCAGAAGCGGCGTGACGTTGTCGCTCACTTCGCGGATGGCGTGGGTCGTCTCGTCGAAGACACGACCGAGTTTGATGAGCGGAATGGCGAGGAATCCCACCAGAACTGCGAAAACAAGTGCGGCGATCAATCCGACGATGTCTCCACCAGTCATGTGAAAAACCTTTCATTCCAGAAATGGCATACATCCACGCGAATCGGGCGTGGATACGCAAAGGGCGGACCATCCAATGGATGATCCGCCCTCCAGCGTAGTTCAGTTGCGAAGCAGTGTGCTGCTTAGCGTGCTGCGTAGTACTCGACGACGAGCTGAACTTCACAGGTCACGGGGACCTCTGCACGCTTCGGGCGACGCACGAGGCGGGCCTGCAGCTTGTCGAGTTCAACCTCGAGGTAGACGGGCAGCTTCGGCAGAACATCGACGTGACCGCCGGCTGCTGCAACCTGGAAGATGTCCATGCCTTCGCTCTTCGGCTTGACGTGGATGAGCTGACCCGGCTTCACGCGGAACGACGGGCGGTCAACGAGCTGGCCGTCAACGAGGATGTGACGGTGCACAACCATCTGACGAGCCTGCGCGGTGGTGCGAGCGATAGCCGAGCGAACGAGCAGAGCGTCGAGACGGGTCTCGAGGATCTCGACCAGGTTTTCACCGGTCAGGCCCTGGGTGCGACGTGCTTCCTGGAAAGCAATCTTCAGCTGAGCTTCGCGGATGCCGTACTGGGCACGCAGACGCTGCTTCTCGCGCAGACGAACTGCGTAGTCGGAGTCAGCCTTGCGCTTGGTGCGGCCGTGCTCGCCCGGAGCGTACGGACGCTTCTCGAGGTACTTGGCTGCCTTCGGCGTGAGGGCGATGCCCAGCGCGCGCGACAGGCGGGTCTTGCTACGGGTACGTGACTTGGTAGACACGGTGTCCTTTCAATAAATCTCAAACAGGGAATCCCAGGCACAGACAGGCTGTCACGAAGACAGGGCCGGATGCCCGGGGAAAGTCAGAGGGGTGTTGCCACGGGCCGCTCGGCTACAGAGCGAATCCCAACTCTCTGATCTCAGTCGCAGCCGCACGCCGAGATCAGTAGTAGGCAGCGACCAGACTAACACAGAGTGCCGCCCTCACGAGTGAGCGCGGCACCGCGGCATGTCACTCTCCCCGTACGATCCTGCGGATCTTGATCAGTCGGGCCGAGATTTCGCGCTCGTTGCCGTGCTCCGTCGGTTCGTAGTAGCGCACTCGCTTCAATTCGTCGGGCGGATACTGCTGAGCAAGCACGCCCAGGGCGTCGTCGTGGGGGTACTTGTACCCCTTGCCATGCCCGAGCCGCTTGGCGCCGGCGTAGTGGGCATCGCGCAAATGCTTGGGCACGCGACCGGCCTTGCCGGCGCGCACATCACCGATGGCGGCATCGATGGCCATGTACGCGGCGTTGGACTTCGGCGCGGTGGCCAGATGCACAACCGCCTGCGCGAGCGGGATCCGCCCCTCCGGCATGCCGATCAGCTGAACCGCGTCGGCCGCGGCGACAGCGATCACAAGCGCCTGCGGGTCGGCCATCCCGATGTCTTCCGAGGCGAGCACGATAATGCGGCGCGCGATGAAGCGGGCGTCTTCGCCGGCCTCGATCATGCGGGCGAGGTAGTGCAGCGACGCGTCGACATCCGAGCCGCGTACCGACTTGATGAACGCGCTGATCACGTCGTAGTGCTCGTCGCCGTTGCGGTCGTAGCGCAGCAGCGCGCGGTCGACGGCCAGGGCGACGACCTCGGTCGTGATCACGGGCTTGCGTGTCGCCGTGCTTGACTTGCGTGCTTTGGCCGTGGTGCTGGGTGCGACGAGAGCCGAGGACGCGGCAGACACCGACGCCGCCTCCAACGCGGTCAGTGCCCGGCGTGCGTCGCCGGATGCCAACCGGATGATTGCGGCGCGCGCGTCGGTTTCGAGCACGAACCCGTCGGCCAGACCTCGGTCGTCGACCACAGCGCGATCGACGACGACGCCGAGGTCTTCGTCGCTCAGTACTTCGAGGGTGAGCAACAGGGAACGCGACAGCAGCGGCGAGATGACCGAGAACGACGGGTTCTCGGTGGTGGCGGCGACGAGAATAATGACGCCGTTCTCGACGCCCGGCAGCAAGGCGTCTTGCTGCGCTTTGCTGAACCGGTGGATCTCATCGAGGAAGAGCACCGTCGAGAGGCCGTAGAGGTCGCGGCTCGTGCGCGCCTCCTCCATCACCTGACGCACGTCACGCACCCCGGCGGTCACCGCCGAGAGTTCGACGAACCGACGGCCTGAGCTGTGCGCGATCGCCTGGGCCAATGTCGTCTTGCCCGTGCCGGGAGGGCCCCAGAGAATGACCGAGACCGAACCCTGCTGCCCGGTCTTGTCGCTCGCCAGGCTGACGAGAGGCGAGCCCGGCGTCAGCAAATGACGTTGACCTGCCACCTCGTCGAGACTTTTTGGGCGCATGCGCACCGCAAGAGGCGTGGCGCCTCGCTGCAGTCCGGGCTGCAGGCCTGGTTGAGCATCCGACATGCCTCAAGCGTAGTTTGTGCCGCCGACGGCGAACGCCTGGCCGTTCAGGCATTTGTTCAGTTTCGCCAGGTTGCGTAGAGTTCAACGAGGTCCGGGGCTGTGATGTCCCGGCCTTCTACTGTCTGGCGACCGCACGGGCGCCACCAGAACCGCCGGCCCCCCGGCCAATCAGGAGGACTCGAGTGGCACAGAACCCCAAGCAGGATCGCGAAGCACGTGCTCGCGTGCGCAGCTACCAGGCGCGCCGCACCGTGAACGAAGCCCAGCAGAAGCGTCGCAAGCGGGACAACATCGTCGCCGGCAGCGTCCTTCTCATTGTGCTCACGCTTGCCCTCGGCGCCCAGCTGCTCTATTTCAACGGCGGCCCGGGAACCCCCGAAGCGACTCCGTCGGCAACGCCCTCCGCCTCGCCGTCTCCGACGCCGGGAGCTCCCGCTGCAAACACCGGCGATGTCCCGCCGAGCACGCTCGCCGAAGACCGCACCTGGACGGGCACACTGACCCTCAACGACGTGCCGCTCGGCTTCGAGCTTGACGGCGCCGCGGCCCCGCAGGGCGTGTCGTCGACCATCAGCCTGATTCAGAAGGGCTTCTACAACGGGGTCTCCTGCCACCGCCTTACCAACGGCGGATTCTTCGTGCTGCAGTGCGGCGACCCGAGCGGCGACGGCACCGGCGGTCCGGGCTACAGCTACGGACCCATCGAGAATGCGCCGACCGACGATGTCTACCCGGCCGGCACCCTGGCCATGGCTCGCGCCGGTGGCAATGCGTCCAGCATGGGCAGCCAGTTCTTCATCGTCTACGACGACACCACGATTCCCGCGGATGCCGCCGGCGGCTACACGGTCCTCGGAAAGATCACGAGCGGGCTCGATGAGCTCAAGGCGAAAATCACGGATGCCGGCGTCGTCGACGGCAAAACGGATGGCGCCCCAGTGGTCCCGACGACAATCACATCAGTAACAGTTCAGTAGTAACTTCCGGGTGCCGGTCGGCTTGCAATAGGCTTGTGCCCGTATTGGCCCGTTGTATCGGCCCGTTGACGGGCGGACAACTAATTTAAGGTGAGGCTCTTGACTACGACAGATCAGCAACCATGGGGTCGCGTAGACGAAACCGGCACGGTTTACGTGCGCGAGGCGTCAGGCGAACGTGCCGTTGGGCAGTACCCCGACGCCACTCCGGCGGAGGCGCTCGCTTACTTCGAGCGTAAATACGTCGAATTGAACGGTCAGGTGACGCTTCTCGAGCAGCGTGCCAAGGGCGGCGCTCCCGCTGCCGACATCGCGAAGGCCGTCGCCAACCTGCAGGCCGCACTGGTGAACGCCAATGCAGTCGGCAACCTCGCCGCGCTCACCGAGCGTCTCGGAGCCCTCGGCGGCACCGTCAGCGAGCTGACAGAGCAGCAGGGCGCAGAGGCCAAGGCTCAGTCTGCCGCCGCCCTCGCCGAGCGTGCAGCCATCGTCGAAGAGGCCGAGCGGCTCGCCGCTGAAGACCCCGCGAAGACGCAGTGGAAGCAGACCAGCGCAGCCCTCGACGCTCTCTTCGTGAAGTGGCAGGCGCACCAGCACGACGCGCCGCGCATCCCGAAGGGTGAGGCGAACGAGCTCTGGAAGCGGTTCCGTGCCGCGCGCACCACCATCGAGCAGAACCGCAAGGCATTCTTCGCTGAGCTCGACAGCGCACACAAAGATGTTCGCAACCGCAAGCAGCAGCTGATCGCGCAGGCTGAAGCCCTCGCCCCGCAGGGTGCCGACGGAATCAACAGCTACCGCACCCTGCTCGACGAGTGGAAGCTCGCCGGCCGCAGCGGCAAGAAGCAGGACGACGCCATGTGGGCGAAGTTCAAGGCTGCCGGAGATGTGCTCTACGGCGCGAAGTCCGAAGTCGACGCTCTCGAGAACGAAGAATTCGCCGGCAACCTCGAGCAGAAGCTTGAGCTTCTGACGGAGGCCGAAGCGCTGCTCACCGAGACCGACCGCACCAAGGCGCGCACCACGCTGTCGGGCATCCAGCGACGCTGGGATGAGATCGGCAAGGTTCCGCGCGACCAGGTCAAGGTCGTCGAGGATCGCATGCGCAAGGTCGAAGCTGCCGTGCGCAAGCTCGATGACGACCACTGGAAGCGCAACAACCCCGAGACCCAGGCGCGCACCGCCGGGCTCGCCGGCCAGCTGCACGATGCGATCGCCAAGCTCGAGGCCGAACTGGCCGAGGCTGAGGCGAGCAAGGATGCCGCGGCTATCGCCGAGGCCACCGAGGCTCTCGCCGCCCGCAAGGCCTGGCTGAACGCAATCGAGAAGTAACGCTCCACAGCGTCACGAGGCCAGGATCTGTCCACAGATCCTGGCCTTTTTCTGTGGGCGCGACCCTCGACCACGAGTCTGGGCGAATGAATTACCGACTCGCTTCCGTGCTCAGCGCTGCCGAACTTCCGATCGCGGAGCTGTCGAGCGCCCGCCTCGATGGCGAACTCTTCGGTCTCGGCGAGTTATGGTGTCCGATCGATGTGCGCGTTGAACCTGCCACTCGGGCCCTGGCCATCGCACGTCTCCTCCCCCGCCGCGCGATCGTCGAGCTGTCGAGCGCCGCCTGGATTTACGGGGTCGCGCCTGAGCCGGCTCAGCACCGAGTCTGCGTTGACACCCGGGCGCGAGCGGTCATACCGTCGTCACCTCGGTTTCAGGTGCGCGAGCTGCGGCAGGTGAGTGAAGACACCCAGCTGATCGGCGGGATTTCGGTCACGACGCCGCTCCGCACGGCCATCGATCTGACCCGGTGGGAGTCATCGAGCGCGCCGGCTCTTCCCTGCATCGTGGCGCGCCTGCTTCGGTACAGCGGTCACAGCACGGTCGATCCCGTCGCCGACGGCCTCATCGCGCATTCCAAGGCGGAGGCGCTGCGAGCACTCGGGCGGTTGACGGCGACGCAGCGCATCCTCGACGGCGATGGCGAGGATGCGTTGCTGGGCCGTGAATGATGATGCCCCGCGCGGTGACGATCTAGCCGTCGCTGACCCGGTACACGTCGTAGACGGCGTCAATGCGCCGCACCGCGTTCAGCACCCGGTCCAGGTGGGTGGTGTCGCCCATCTCGAACACGAACCGACTGAGCGCGAGCCTGGCGCTCGACGTGTTGACCGTCGCAGACAGAATGTTGACGTGATGCTCAGACAGCACGCGAGTGACGTCGGAGAGCAGTCCGGAACGGTCGAGAGCCTCGATCTGAATCTGCACCATGAAGAGACTCTTCGAGGTGGGCGCCCACTCGACGTCGATCATCCGCTCGGGTTCCTTGAGCAGCGATTGCACGTTGTGACAGGACTTCTGGTGCACCGAGACGCCGGAACCGCGGGTGATGAACCCGACGATCTCGTCGCCGGGAACCGGAGTGCAGCACCGTGCGAGCTTGACCAGGATGTCGGGGGCACCGCGCACGAGGATGCCCGAGTCGCTGCTGCGCAGGGTCTGCGTGCGGCCCCGCGGTGCTACGGGAAGATCGGTGCTGTAGATCTCTTCGACGGTCTGCAGTGACGCGACGACCTTCTCGAGCACCGACTGGGTCGACACGTGACCCTCGCCGACGGCAGCGTACAGCGCCGAGACGTCTTCATACTTCAGCTGAGCCGCGACTTCCGCGAAGGAGTCCTGGTTCATCAGCTTCTGCAACGGCAGGTTCTGCTTGCGCATCGCACGGGCAATGGCGTCGCGGCCCTGCTCGATCGCCTCGTCGCGGCGTTCTTTTGTGAACCACTGGCGAATCTTGTTGCGTGCGCGGGGACTCTTGACGAAGTTCAGCCAGTCCTGACTTGGACCCGAGTCGGGGTTCTTCGAGGTGAAGACCTCGACGACGTCGCCGGTGTTGAGCGTGCTCTCCAGCGGCACGAGACGGCCGTTGACCTTGGAGCCCATCGTGCGATGCCCGACCTCGGTGTGCACGGCGTAGGCGAAGTCAACCGGGGTCGCGCCGGCGGGCAATCCGATCACCCGGCCCTTCGGCGTGAAGACGTAGACCTCTTTGGCACCGATCTCGTAGCGCAGGGAGTCGAGGAACTCGCCGGGGTCGGCGGTCTCGGCTTGCCAGTCTGAAATGTGCGCGAGCCAGGCCATGTCGGTGTCGTTCGGCGAGGAGCCGCCGGCCGACTTGCCGTTGACCTGCTCCTTGTACTTCCAGTGGGCGGCCACACCGAACTCGGCGCGCTGGTGCATTTCCTGGGTGCGGATCTGAATCTCTACCGGGCGACCGCTCGGGCCGAGCACGGTCGTGTGAAGCGACTGATAGAGGTTGAACTTGGGGGTGGCGATGTAGTCCTTGAACCGACCGGGCAGCGGCGTCCAGCGGGCATGGATCGCACCGAGCACCGCGTAACAGTCACGCACCGAGTTGACGAGAACACGGATGCCGACCAGGTCGTAGATCTCGTCGAACTCGCGACCGCGCACGACCATCTTCTGATAGATCGAGTAATACTGCTTCGGTCGCCCGGCAACCTTGCCCCGAATGCGTGCGGCCTTCAGATCTTCATTGATGTTGTCGATGACCTGCTGCACAAACTCTTCGCGCTGCGGAGTGCGCTGTTTGACGAGGCTCTCGATCTCGGCGTAGAGCTTGGGGTAGAGCACCGCGAAGGAGAGGTCTTCCAGCTCCCATTTGATCGCCTGGATACCGAGGCGGTGCGCGAGCGGGGCATAGATTTCAAGCGTTTCGGTCGCCTTGCGAGCCGCCGACTCCGCCGGCACGAAGCCCCAGGTGCGCGCGTTGTGCAGCCGGTCGGCCAGCTTGATGATCAGAACCCGGATGTCTTTCGACATCGCCACAATCATCTTGCGGACGGTCTCAGCCTGAGTGCTGTCGCCGTACTTGACCTTGTCGAGTTTGGTGACGCCGTCGACCAGCATGGCGATCTCGTCACCGAAGTCGGCGCGCAACTGGTCGAGGGTGTACTCGGTGTCTTCGACGGTGTCGTGCAGCAGTGCCGCCGCGACGGTCTTCGGGCCGATGCCCAGATCGGCAAGAATCTGCGCGACGGCGACCGGGTGGGTGATGTACGGCTCGCCGCTCCGGCGTTTCTGGCCGGAGTGGGCACGTTCTGCTGCGGTGTAGGCACGCTCGATGATCGCCAGATCGGCCTTCGGATGATGCATCCGAACCGTCTTGATCAGCGTGTCAACGGCGCCGACCGGTTGCGCTCGGGAGAAGATGCGGGGAACTAGACGGCGCAGTGACGCGGCCGACGGAGTCGTTGTGTCGCTCATCACGTGACCTCACCTCTACGAGCCACCAAGTGCTCAGTTCTTAATTATCGCTGCTGCAGTGAGGGCGCGTGACCAGGATGCCGACACAGAACCCTCGGAAACGACGAAACGGGGTACACCCGCCGCTCACGCAGCAGACGCCCCCGTCTCGTCGATCACCGAGCAGATCAGACCGTGACTTCGGATCCGGCCTGCTGGTCGGCCTTGGCCCGGAGCGCGAGCGCCTTCTTGTCGGCCTTGCGAATGGCCGGCTCGTTCTCACGCAGCTGCGAGTAAAGCGGAGCTGCGATGAAGATCGTCGAGTAGGTGCCGACGAGCATACCGATGAGCAGAGCCAGCGAGATGTCGCGCAAGGTACCGGCACCGAGCAGGAACGCTCCGATGAACAGAATCGACGCGACCGGCAAAAGCGCCACCACTGAAGTGTTGATCGAGCGCACCAGGGTCTGGTTCACCGCGAGGTTCACCGAGCCCGCAAAGGTGCGGTTCGACTCTTCTGCGGTGTTCTCTCGAACCTTGTCGAAGACCACGACCGTGTCATAGAGCGAGTAACCCAGGATCGTGAGGAATCCGATCACCGCGGCCGGGGTGATCTCAAAACCGGTGATGCCATAGACGCCGGCGGTGATGATCAAGTCGTGAATCAGGGCGATCATCGCCGCAAGCGACATCTTCCAGGTGCGGAAGTACAGGGCCATCACAACGGCGGCCAGCACCAAGAAGATGGCCAGGCCGCGCAGGGCCTGTCCGGTGATGTCGGCGCCCCACGACGGGCCGATGAACGAGGAGGTCACCTGGGTGCCCGGCACGTCGTACGCCGTGGCGAGGGCGTCGCTCAGCTCACGGCTCTGATCGCTGGTCAGCTGGTCAGTCTGCACACGGATGGTGTTGGTGCCGACGGTGGTGACCTTCGGTACAGCCTCGGGCACGACCGAAGCGACGGCCTCGTTGGCCGGCGTCTGGTTCTGAGTGGGGACATCCGAGATGATGAACTCGGACCCGCCGGTGAACTCGATCCCGAAGACGAATCCGCCGCGCAGGAATGGGCCGACGAGGGCGATCAACATCATCACCACGGCGATCGAGTACCAGAGCTTGCGGCGACCGATGATGTTGAACGAACGCTTACCGGTGTGCAGGTCGTTTCCGAACTGGGCGAAACTAGCCATTAGGAGTTCTTCCCCTCGGTCGACTGATCGGAATTCGCGGCAGCCAGTTCGGCGGCCTTCCGCTCGGCGATGGTCTGACGTTTGGCTGCTTCTTTACTGGAAGAAGCGACCTTGGTGGATGCGACGGCCGCCGACGGCCGGAACTGGGCCCGGCCCCGATAGGCGGCGCCCAATGCTCTCGGATCGAGGCCGCTGAACTTGTGGCCCTCGCCGAAGAACCGGGTCTGACCCAACAGCTGCAGCACCGGGTGGGTGAAGAGGATGACGACGATGACGTCGACGATCGTGGTGAGACCAAGGGTGAGTGCAAAGCCCTTGACGCTGCCGACCGCGACGATGAAGAGCACGGCGGCGGCGAGGAAGTTCACGGTGTCCGAGGCAAGAATCGTGCGGATCGCCCGCTTCCAGCCGGCCTCGATCGACGATTCCAGACCTCGGCCATCCCGGAGTTCGTCTCGAACGCGTTCGAAGTAGACGATGAACGAGTCAGCCGTAATACCGATGGCGACGATCAGACCGGCCACACCGGCCAGCGAGAGTCGATAGCCTTCCCGCCACGACAGGATCGTGATGACCAAATAGGTGATGAGGAATGCGACGGCCAACGAGGCCACGGTGACGAAGCCGAGCATCCGGTATTGGATCAGCGAATAGATCACCACCAGGATCAAACCGATCAGACCGGCGATGAGGCCGCTGACCAGCTGGGTGGTGCCGAGAGTCGCTGAAATCGTCTCGTTGCTCTGCACGACGAAGCTGATCGGCAGGGCGCCGAACTTGAGCGAATCGGCGAGGGCCTTGGCCGACTCCTGGGTGAAGTTACCGCTGATCTCCGGCTTGCCGTTGGTGATCACGGCGAGGGTGCGCGGGGCCGAAATGACCTTGCCGTCCAGCACGATGGCGAACTGGTTCTGCACGCCCTGGAGGCCGCTCAGACGCTGGGTGACGTCGGCGAATGCCTTGGTCCCCTTCGAATCGAAGGTCATGTTGACGACCCACTCGCCGGTGGTCGCTCCGCTCTGGGTGGTGCGCTGACCACTCGTTGCGTCGGTGATGCTCTCACCGCTGACCTCGACCGGGCCGAGGATGTACTTCACGGAGCCGTCGGTCTCACACGTGATCAGCGGTTCGTCAGCCGGAGCGACGTTCGTCGTGTTGATCGTGCCGCAGTCGAAGGCGTCGTACTCGGCCTGCAAGGCGGGGGTGATGTAGGCGAGGTCACTGGCATCCGTCGGCTTCGCGGTCGGCGTGGTCGACAGGTTCGGGTCGATCGGGGCCGGGGTGGGCGAGGCTGTGCCATCGCCGCCGACGCTCGATGCGGACGGCTGGCCGGCGGCCAGGACGGGCCGGAACTCAAGCTTGGCCGACGATTCGATGCGGTTGATCGTCTCTTTGTCCGGGGTGCCCGGAATGGAGACGACGATGTTCTGACCGCTGGTGTTGATCTCCGCCTCGGAGACTCCAGAGGAGTCGATGCGCTGACGGATGATCGACACTGCTTGGTTGAGCTGCTCTTCTGAGACAGTCTCGCCCGACGCCACTTTCGGCGCGAGGATGATCTGAGTTCCGCCCTCAAGGTCAAGAGCGAGCTTGGGTGTCCACGATCCTCCCCCGGTAAAAACGCCAATGGCGTTAATCGCGAAGAGGCCGATAATAATCACGCCTAGCCAGGAGAGAGAACGCCAGGCCTTCTTAACCGGGGACGACTTTGCCACCTATGAACTCAGCTTTCTATGCTCGTGCCCGCGCTGAAGAGCGCGGGCACGGGAGAGGGATTGTTACGCGTTGCCCTTTTTGGGCTCGCTGTCACCATCGGTGTCGACGCGCTGACCGAATTCCGGCTCACCCAGGAGAGTGGCGTGGTCCTGGTTGAGCTCTACACCGTCGGTCTCATCGGCGACGACGGCCTCGATGGGCTCGACGACGCGTGCGATGGTCTGACGGTGAATGTTGACGATCGTGCCCGGAGCAATCTCGAGCGCAACCTTGTTCTGTTCTTCGTCAATCGACACAATGGTGCCGTAGAGACCGAAGTTGGTCATCACGTCGGCGCCCGGAACCATCGTGGACTGCAGCTTCTCCTGGTCAGCCTTGCGCTTGCGCCCATTGCGGAACATGAAGAAAACCAGCACGGCCAGTACGGCGAGCATGACAAGAGTCATTAGATCCATGAAACTCAGAAAACCTTTCGATTGCGGCTAGTCAACCGCAGCAGTTGAATACTGAGCGGGAATGCGAACCAACCTGAATTATAGATCATCAAGTGTGAGACCAGCCTGAGGATGACTCAATCCAAAATGACTCCATGCCGAGGGCGTTGCGACACGGCCTCGCGGCGTGCGTGTGAGGAATCCTATCCGCACTAAGAAGGGCTCAACGACCGCTTCGACAGTTTCGGCCTCTTCTCCGACCGAAACGGCCAGCGTATTCAGGCCAACCGGCCCACCCCCAAAACGGGTCAGAATGATCTTCATGACCTCGCGGTCGAGTCGATCCAGACCGATCGGGTCGACATCGTAGAGTTCGAGCGCGGCGTGAACGGCGTCGAGATTCGCCTCCCCGCCCTTCTCTCCCCCGCCATAAACGAGGGCATAGTCTCGCACCCGGCGCAGAAGCCGGTTGGCGATACGCGGCGTGCCGCGTGAGCGACCGGCGATCTCGGCCAGGGCGCGCTTGTCGATTGTCAGTCCGAGCAGTGGCGCGGCCCGGGTGAGCACCTGCTCGAGCTCGCTCTCCGCATAGAACTCGAGGTGCGCGGTGAAGCCGAACCGGTCGCGCAGCGGGTTCGGAAGCAGGCCGGCCCTGGTGGTCGCCCCCACCAGGGTGAAGGGGGCAAGGTCGAGCGGAACCGACGTCGCTCCTGCGCCCTTGCCGACCATGATGTCGATCCGAAAATCTTCCATCGCCAGGTAGAGCATTTCTTCGGCCGAGCGTGCCATCCGGTGGATTTCATCAATGAAAAGCACCTCCCCCGGCATCAGCGACGACAGCACAGCGGCCAGGTCGCCGGCATGCTGAATCGCCGGGCCACTCGACATGCGCAGTGGCCGGTTGCCCTCATGGGCGACGATCATGGCGAGGGTGGTCTTGCCGAGCCCGGGCGGACCGGCGAGCAGAATGTGGTCGGGGGTGCGCTGCTGCATGGTGGCTGCGGTGAGCAGCAATTGCAGCTGGCCGCGCACCTTCTCTTGACCGACGAACTCGGCCAGGCTGTGAGGGCGCAACGCTCCCTCGAAGGCCAACTCAACGTCACCCTCGATGATCGGGTTCGTCAGATCGTCACCGGCTTGTTCCGCCTCGTACATCGAGTTTTCACCGGGTGTTCGCCCGAAGACTGCGTCAGGGCTCATGAGCGTCGTCCGGCCGTGTGCTGCGCCGGGCCCAGACGGGCCAGCGACAGGCGAAGAATAGAGGCGACCACGGCCTGATCGGCCTCCGGCGCGTCGCGCAGTGTCTCTTCGACGGCTTCAGCGGCGACACGCTCCGACCAGCCGAGTCCGATCAAGGCAGCCTGCACCGTCGCGGACACCGATGAGGCGTTGCCGGGTCGGGTTGCGACGCCGTCGCCTGCTGAGGCGGCGCTCACATGCACCTTGCCCGCCAGCGACACGACGATCAGCTTGGCGGTCTTCGGTCCGATGCCGCTGACCTTGCGAAATGCCGCATCGTTTTCAGTCGTCACCGCCTGAGCGATTTGGTTGGGCGTCAGCGCCGCGAGCACACCCAGCGCCGACTTGGGGCCGACGCCGGTCACTCCCACCAACAGTTCGAAGACCGCGAGTTCTTCTGCGCTGATGAAGCCGTACAGGGTGAGTGAGTCTTCGCGCACGATGAGGGTGGTCATCAGCCGGGCTTCGTCGCCGATCCTCACCGACAAAGCGGTGGCGGGCGTCACTTGCAGGGCCAGGCCGATGCCTCCGACCTCGATGACGACAATGCTGCCAAGGGCAGAGAGAACGGGGCCACGTACTGAGGAGATCACCGCTTTAGACTACGCGGCACCGCTGACACCGAGGCGTTGCGCTCCGCGGCGCGCCATGCCTGTTGTGCGGGAGTGAGGCTGCCGGCCCCGGCGGGCGAACCGGCGCCGGCTGCG
Organism: Leifsonia sp. YAF41; assembly: GCF_052113185.1. Lineage (NCBI taxonomy): Bacteria > Bacillati > Actinomycetota > Actinomycetes > Micrococcales > Microbacteriaceae > Leifsonia > Leifsonia sp. YAF41. The sequence goes on along the minus strand of NZ_JBFRCS010000016.1, from coordinate 153,327 downwards.
AGGGAGCCGACGGTCGGCAGGGTTCCGCCTGCGGCGCCGGTGCGCCAGGCGTGACAGATTGCCAAAGCCAGCGCGTCGGCGGCATCCGCGGGTTTCGGGATTTCGGCCAGGCCGAGGATGCGGGCGACCATCGTGCCGACCTGCTTCTTCTCTGCGCCACCGAAGCCGGTGATCGCGGCCTTCACCTCACTCGGGGTGTGCAATGTCACGGGAAGCCCGCGCTCGGCGGCCAGCACGAGGGCCACGCCACTGATCTGGGCAACGCCCATCACCGTGCTCACGTTCTGCTGGGCGAAGACGCGCTCGATCGCCACGAATTGAGGCTGGTGCCGGTCGAGCAGTTCGGCAATGCCACGACTGATCAGCAGCAGTCGTTTCTCCAGCGCCATGTCCGGTGTGCTGCGGAGCACCGTGACGTCGACCAGCGTTGCCGAGCGGTTGCCGGCAACGTCGACAACGCCGACCCCGCACCGGGTGAGGCCCGGGTCGATTCCGAGCACCCGGACCGACACGGGACTACTCGGACTCGGCTTGAAGCTCCGCCTGAACCTCGGGCGAGAGGTCGTAGTTGCTGTAGATGTTCTGAACATCGTCGAGGTCTTCGAGGGCGTCGATCAGGCGGAACACCTTGCGGGCGTTCTCGGCGTCGACCTCGACCTTGAGCGACGGCACGAAAGCGGCATCCGCTGAGTCGTAGTCGATCCCGGCGTCCTGCAGCGCGGTGCGCGTGGCAACGAGGTCGCTGGCCTCAGAGAAGACCTCGAAGGTCTCGCCCTCGTCGACGACCTCTTCGGCACCGGCGTCGAGAACGGCCATCAGCACGTCGTCTTCGGTCAGGCCGGCGATCTTCGGAACAACGACGATGCCCTTGCGGTGAAAGTTGTAGGCGACGCTTCCCGGATCGGCCATGGTGCCGCCGTGGCTCTTCATGGCGGTGCGCACCTCGGCGGCGGCGCGGTTCTTGTTGTCGGTCAGACACTCGATCATGATGGCGACGCCGTGGCCCGCATAGCCTTCGTACATGATCGTCGTGTAGTCGACCGACTCACCGCTGAGCCCGGCGCCGCGCTTGACGGCGCGGTCAATGTTGTCGTTCGGAACAGAAGTCTTCTTCGCCTTCTGGATGGCGTCGACCAGGGTCGGGTTGCCGGAGAGGTCGGCGCCGCCCATCTTGGCGGCAACTTCGATGTTCTTGATGAGCTTCGCGAATGCCTTCGCCCGACGCGAGTCGGTAATGGCCTTCTTGTGCTTGGTGGTGGCCCACTTGGAGTGCCCGGACATGAATCTCCCGTTGTGTCGCTTGCTCGTTGCCTGAGTTGCACGTGCAAAATCGGTGCACCCACTGGGTGCCCACCCATTCTAGAACAGCACAGCCCCCGCGCGGAGAGACCGCGCGGGGGCTGTGAATTCTCGAGAAGTCAGGCAGCGAATGCCGCGGTCTGAACCTTCTGCAGGAAGTACTCGTGAAAGCGGTGCTCCCCCGTGATCTCGGGGTGGAACGAGGTTCCAAGCAGGTTTCCCTGCTCAACCGCAACGCAACGACCGTCGGGCAGTGTCGCCAATGCTCGCGCACGCGGACCGACGGTCTCGACGACGGGCGCCCGGATGAACGCCGCGTGAACCGGTGCCCGTCCGAGTGCCGGAACAGCCAGGTCGATCTCGAAGGACTCGGTCTGCGAGCCAAAGGCATTGCGACGCACGGCGATGTCCAGCCCACCGATGCCTTCTTGGCCGACGATTCCATCAAGAATGGTGTCGGCGAGCATGATCAAGCCGGCGCAGGTGCCGTAGACCGGCAGCCCAGCGCGCACGGCAGCACGCAACGGTTCGGCCACGCCGAACGTGCGGGCCAGCTTGTCCATCACGCTGGACTCGCCGCCCGGAATCACCAACCCGCTGATGCGGGCCAGTTCTTCCGGGCGACGAACGAACGTAACGTCGGCGCCCAACTCACGCAGGACATCCGCATGCTCACGAAAATCGCCCTGAAGGGCAAGTACTCCGACGCTCATCAATCGGTGGTTACCAGCCGCGCTCGGCGAGACGGTGCGGTGCAGCGAGGTCGGCGACGTTGATGCCGACCATGGCCTCACCGAGTCCGCGGGACACCTCGGCGATGACCTTGGCGTCGTCGAAGAAGGTGACAGCCTTGACGACGGCTGCGGCGCGCTGAGCCGGGTTGCCCGACTTGAAGATGCCGGAACCGACGAACACGCCGTCAGCACCGAGCTGCATCATCATCGCGGCGTCGGCCGGAGTGGCCACGCCACCAGCGGTGAACAGGACGACGGGGAGCTTGCCGGTCTCGGCGATCTCGGCGACGAGAGCGTACGGGGCCTGCAGTTCCTTGGCGGCAACGTACAGTTCGTCCTTGCTCATCGACGACAGGGCAGCGATCTCGCCCTTGATCTTGCGGATGTGCTTGGTCGCCTCTGAGACGTCGCCGGTGCCGGCTTCACCCTTCGAACGGATCATCGCAGCACCCTCGTTGATGCGGCGGAGTGCCTCACCGAGGTTGGTCGCGCCACAGACGAAGGGAACGTTGAAGTTCCACTTGTCGATGTGGTTGACGTAGTCGGCCGGGCTCAGAACCTCTGACTCGTCGATGTAGTCGACGTTGAGGGCCTCGAGAACCTGAGCCTCGACGAAGTGGCCGATACGGGCCTTCGCCATKACCGGGATCGAGACCTCGGCACGGATGCCGTCGATCAGGTCGGGGTCGCTCATGCGGGCGACGCCACCCTGTGAACGGATGTCGGCGGGAACGCGTTCCAGGGCCATAACGGCGACAGCGCCGGCATCTTCGGCGATGCGGGCCTGCTCAGCGTTGACGACGTCCATGATGACGCCGCCCTTCAGCATTTCGGCAAGCCCACGCTTGACGCGGCTGGAACCAAACTGCGAGTCGGTGGTGTTAGTCATTGTTCGATTCTATTCCTTGCGTAATGGGGTGATGGGCGCAGCCAAGGGCTGCTGGTGGGAGGAAAAACTAGGCTTCTTCTGCCGGCCACGCGTCGGCGATCTCTCGCCGGACATCGCCGAGCAGCCGTGGCAACGCCTTAGTGCCGGCGATGATCGGGAAGAAGTTTGAGTCGTGGTTCCAACGCGGCACCAGGTGCTGATGCAGGTGGTCGGCGATGCCGGCTCCGGCCATGCGCCCCTGATTCATGCCGATGTTGAAACCGTCGCAGCGCGACGTCTCCGTCAGTACGCGCATCGCCGTCTGGGTGAGGCTGGCGATCTCGGCGACTTCTTCGGCAGTGGCGTCGGCATAGCTCGCCACGTGGCGGTACGGGCAGACGAGCAGGTGACCGCTGTTGTACGGGAACAGGTTGAGCAACACGTAGGCGTGGGTGCCCCGCGCCACGATCAAGGCCTTCTCGTCGTCCATTGCCGGAGCGAGGCAGAACGGGCAGTCGTCGGAGTGCGGCTGCTGCCCGTCTTGGATGTAGACCATGCGATGCGGCGTCCAGAGACGCTGGAACGCGTCGGGCACGCCGGCGAAGTCGGAGGAGTTCTCGATCTCCACTCCCCCTACTTCGTCGCCACCCCCACCAGTCACGTTAGATCTGCCCCTGCGTCGTCACCTGGGCGCGGGTCTCAATCGAGGCCACGATGCGACGGATGGCGTCGGCGACGGGAACACCGTTTTCCTGCGTGCCGTCGCGGAACCGGAAGCTGACCGCGCCGTTGGCCTGGTCTTCTTCACCGACGATGAGCTGGAACGGAACCTTGGCCTTGGTGTGGTTGCGGATCTTCTTCTGCATGCGGTCGTCTGAGTTGTCGACCTCGGCGCGCACGCCGGCGGCCTTGAGCTGCGCAATGACGTCGTCGAGGAACGGCGCGTACTGCTCGCTGATCGGGATGCCGACAACTTGCACGGGTGAGAGCCAGACCGGGAATGCGCCGGCGTAGTGCTCGGTGAGCACGCCGAAGAAGCGCTCGATTGAGCCGAACAGGGCGCGGTGAATCATCACCGGGCGCTGGCGTGAACCGTCGGGAGCCGTGTACTCGATTTCAAAACGCTCCGGCGTGTTGAAGTCGAGCTGAATCGTCGACATCTGCCAGGTGCGGCCGAGGGCGTCCTTCGCCTGCACCGAGATCTTGGGGCCGTAGAACGCGGCTCCGCCCGGGTCGGCGACGAGTTCAAGACCGGATGCCTCACCCACCTCGGCGAGAGTGGCTGTGGCTTCCTCCCAGATCTCGTCGCTGCCGACGAACTTCTGGGGGTCCTTGGTCGAGAGCTCCAGGTAGAAGTCGTCGAGCCCGTAGTCCTTCAGCAGCCCGAGCACGAAGTTGAGCGTCTTGGTGAGCTCTTCCTTCATGCGGTCGCGTGTCGTGTAGATGTGCGCGTCGTCCTGCGTCATACCACGCACACGAGTGAGCCCGTGGATGACGCCCGACTTCTCGTAGCGGTAGACCTGGCCGAATTCGAACAGACGCAGCGGCAGATCGCGGTACGACTTCGCCGTCGAACGGTAGATGAGCGTGTGCATCGGGCAGTTCATCGGCTTGAGGTAGTAGTCGACGCCCTCACGGGTGACGTTGCCGTCGGCATCCGTCTCTGCATCGATGTGCATGGGCGGGAACATGCCGTCGCGGTACCAGTCGAGGTGACCGGAGACCTCGTAGAGCCTGCCCTTGGTGATGTGCGGGGTGTTGACGAAGGAGTAGCCCTCTTCGGTGTGGCGCTTGCGGGAGTAGTTTTCCATCTCCTGGCGAATGATGCCGCCCTTGGGGTGGAAGACCGGCAGTCCGCTGCCGAGTTCTTCGGGGAAGCTGAACAGGTCGAGTTCAGCGCCGAGCTTGCGGTGGTCGCGCTTCGCGGCCTCCTCCTGGCGAGCCTGGTAAGCGCGCAGTTCGTCTTTCGTCGGCCATGCGGTGCCGTAGACACGCTGCAGCTGCGGGTTCTTCTCGGAACCGCGCCAGTAGGCGGCGGCGAGGCGGGTGAGCGAGTAGCCGTTGCCGATCATGCGGGTGTTCGGCAAGTGCGGGCCGCGGCAGAGGTCTTTCCAAATGGTCTCCCCGGTCTTCGGGTCGACGTTGTCGTAGATGGTGAGTTCGGCACCGCCGACCTCAACCGACTCGTTGTCGCCGCCGAGGTCACCGGCTTCGACGGCAGCCGGGTCGGCGACGCCACCCTTGATGCCGATCAGTTCAATCTTGAAGGGCTCGTTCGCGAGTTCGGCGCGAGCCTCGTCATCCGTCACAACCCGGCGCACGAAACGCTGGCCGGAGCGGATGATGCGATCCATCGCCTTCTCGATCGCCTTCATGTCTTCGGGGGTGAAGGGGTTCTTCACGTCGAAGTCGTAGTAGAAACCGTCGGTGACGGGCGGGCCGATACCGAGCTTCGCCTCCGGGTTGATGGTCTGCACGGCCTGGGCGAGCACGTGGGCGGCCGAGTGGCGAAGAATGTTGAGGCCGTCAGGCGAGTCGATCGTGACGGGCTCGACGACATCCGTCGTCTCGAGTTGGGTCGCGAGGTCTTTCAGCTCACCGTTGACGCGCATTGCGACAACAGACCGGTCGGTGAAAAGCGCGAAGCCGTCAGCCACGTTAAAACTCCCTGTTTCGATGTACTCCTCAACTTTAGCGGGAGCTGGACACCGCGGTGACGGCAGCGGTATTGCGTACAAAAATGACAAGCCAGCTGAAAATGAGCGCCGAGGCGATCAGCTCGAATGCCGTGAGGTTGTAGTAGCCGACCGGAAAGAACATGAACGCGGCAACGCCGATGCAGATCAGAAAGGCGTAGCCGAGGGAGAAGAACGTTTGGGGATAGCCGGGAAGGAGTCGCTTCAGCGCGATCATCAGCACGACGAAGATGACCACCATGCCGGTGGCCACGGTGTTGTGGATGATCAAGGCCTGATTGACCGGCACGAGCCCCACACAAGCCAGCAGCACGCCGATGGCCACCAGCGCCCATTTCAGCAGGCGGATGTGCGGGGTCGCGCGCCCGACCAGATTCTCGGTCCAGACGGCCAGGTCGCTCGTCACGTAGTCGGCGAGAATCGTGATCGTCGCACCTGTGATGATCAGCGTCAGATTGAACGTGAGGCTTGAGAAGTCGCGGGTCGTGCCGAGAATGCTGAAGTTGGCCTGCCACCAGTGCGGATCGGTCGTCGTCGTCATGCTGAGCAGAATGCCGCTGCTGAGAAAGACGGAGAGAAGCGTCGACATCTTGTTCGCCGTCGTCGTCGCGGCCGAGAGGTAGAGGAAGTAGGCGCTGGCTGCGCCGCTCAACGCAACCATCATCGTGCCGGTCAACGTGTCGACCTCGAGTCCCTGGAAGGCCTGCTGCAGGGTGGAGAACAGCACGAGGCCGAGCATCGCCAGAATGGCGACATGGGTGAAGGTCAGTGCGGTGGTGTCCCAGATGAAGCGAGGGAGTGTGCGCGGGAGGCTGCCTGATTCTCGTGCCCGACGGCGGGAGTCGACGGCGCTCAGGCTATAGGCGCCCGCACCGATGACGACTCCGACGATGATGGCCAGCAAGCCGACCGACCATTCCTTCCAGATCGGCAGGAACGTGCCGTGCATGACGAGAAGTCCGACCAGGCCGGACAGCAGAAAGGCGCCGGCCGCCACGATGATGGCCCGGGACTCGACCCTGACCGCGTGGGTTTGAGCGAGCGAGCGAATGGTTGAGGGCATCGAGGTGAGTTGCACTCGGTTGAGCCTATCTGGCCTGCGCATCCGCTCCCCCGACGGGGATGTCCCGCAAACACAAGAAGCCCACCAGGTCTCCCTGGTGGGCTTCTTTTTTCTGAGCGGATGACGAGATTCGAACTCGCGACCCTAACCTTGGCAAGGTTATGCGCTACCACTGCGCCACATCCGCATGTGTTCAACTCAGCAGTGCACGCCGGGCGTGTTTTGTTGAGCTGAACGAAGAAAACCCCCGTTTTACCGGGGGTTTTTCTCTGTGGGCGATACTGGGATCGAACCAGTGACCTCTTCCGTGTCAGGGAAGCGCGCTACCGCTGCGCCAATCGCCCATATCTTGCGAACTAGTCTCAAGAATGGAGGTGGATACGGGATTCGAACCCGTGTATACGGCTTTGCAGGCCGCTGCCTCGCCTCTCGGCCAATCCACCGTGTTGGGTTCACCACCAAATGAAGAGAACCGCTTCTTTCGAAGCGATTCCATTCCATTCGAGCGGATGACGAGATTCGAACTCGCGACCCTCACCTTGGCAAGGTGATGCGCTACCACTGCGCCACATCCGCAACTCGCTCGCATTTCTGCGTGCGTTGAAGACTCTAACCGATTCCGCCGCCAACATTCAAACTGAGCAAACCCTGGCGTGTCGCGATGGGTGCGCTGAGCCGCTCCCCTGGCTCCGTTCCCAGTGTTTTGCTGGCTCACACGTCTTAGCGCGGCACCTCGATGCGAACTGGCGGGACCGATACAAACTGGGGACGACTGGTGAGCTCCCTGAAAAGAAATCTCACGTTCGTCGCATCCAGAGCCGAGAAAGGCGCCGATGTGCGTTCACCGTGCGGTGTGGGCTAGTATCGTGAATCGCGGTTGAAGAAGCTTTCACCGCATGAGGGCGATTGGCGCAGTTGGTAGCGCGCTTCGTTCACACCGAAGAGGTCATCGGTTCGAGTCCGGTATCGCCCACAACAAAACCCCCGGTTATCCCGGGGGTTTTTTGTTTCCGGCGCGATCAGACGCCGGCACCCGGTCAGTCCGCCAGCGGAACCACCTCGACACGTCCTCCCTCACCGGTGAGCACGAGAACGCGCTTGCCCGCCACTCCGTCCAAGACCCGGGCGAGTTCGCCGGCATCGGGCGCAGCTCCCGACCCAACGGCCGGTCCGGTCGCGGCCTCCGACCCGGCACCGACGACCGCCGCAGCGCGCCGCCACACCGTGACGGATGCCCCGGTGACGTTCTCAATTTCGCGCTTCTGAGCATCCGCGTCGGCGCCCGTGACCAAGATCACGCGGTCGATCAATCGCTCGCGAGTCGGGCGCTCCACCGCGAGAACCGCCCGATCGTGCCGCCACACACTGAAGTGGTAGCCACCGACCAGCCCGGTCGCCACGAGCCATCCCAACGGCGCCCGCACTTGTTCGATCAGGCCGCCGTCCACCCCGGGGTCGAGCGCGAACTCGAAAACACGGTATCCGACCGTCAACAGTGCGATGAGCGCCACCACGGCACTCAGACCGAACATCGCGACCAGATACACCCGACGGCCGGAGTATCCGGCCTCGTCTGCGCTGACGGGCGACGTCGGCCTCCACATCCGCCACCAGACCGGACCGCCGACCACGAGCGCGCTGATTCCACCGAACAGCAGCGAGCGGGCGTCTGCGCCGGCCAGGGTCGTCGTCGTCGAGGCGAGGACCGCATTCAGGATCACCCCGACCCCCGCAGCTGCCGCCACCACGCCGACACCCGACGTGACGAGAGCGCCGGCCCGTCGAGTGGCGTCGGAGCGGAGCCGTGCGACACCCCAGTGATAGAACCACACGAGGGAACCGACTGCCGCTGCGGCAATTGCCTCACCCAGCGGGTCAAGGAGCGTGTTGACCGGCTCGCTTCGGTCGAACGCGAGCCGGAGCAGTACGAACAGCACCGTGGCTATCCCGGTCAGAGTCAGGATGCTTGCTCCGAGCACCCCGACGACGATCAAGGCCACGGCGGCGAATCCGGTCTTCAGATGTTTGGCGTCGTCGTGCGTCCAGTGCCACCACCAGATCGCTCCCCCGGCGATGGCCGAGAGGAGCGCAGGGAGCGGAGTCTGCCACCAGGGGATTCCCGCCAGTGTCGCGGTCGCGGAACCTCGGATCGCCGTGTCGAACAGGTATCCGAGTGCATTGACGGCACCGCCGACTCCGAGCACGAGGCCGTACACCGAACCCAGGACGATCGGCACAGTGCGTAGTCGAACCTGGCCGAGTTCCGGCCGGTTCCACATCCAGCGGTGCCAGAGCCAGACCCCCGCCCAGACAATGCCGGTGGCGAATTCCCTGGGTTCCCAGGCCCCGTCGACGAGTGCGGATGCCGTGGCCACCAACGCGAGTGAGAACGTGATGAGGGAGACCACATACATACCGGCCAGGTAGAGTCCGAGCGTCAAAGACGACCGCTCTGCCTCACCCCGCAGTTTTCGCCAGACCGACCACCAGAGGAGGGCAGCGAGCGGCCCGCCGACCAGGGTGAAGGCGAGGGACAGCGCGAGACCGGTGGTGCCGCCGTCTGCCAGGTCGCTGCCCGTCTCAAGCAGCCGTGCGAGCAGACCGCTGAGCCCGATGGCGCCGATGGTCACAAGGGCGAACAGCAGCACGTACACGATCACGCGACGCACGGTCTGTTGGGCTGAACCGACCGACGGAGCGGCCGAGGTGTGAACGTCGCTCATCAGAGCCCCGATTCCCCGCAGATCGTGAGCTCCCACGGTGTCTTCTCGATCAACCATTCGTCGCCAATCTTGGTCAGGCCGAATTCATCTGCGGACTCATACTCGGACGGCCCGAACAGACCACCGCTGTACGAGGTGACCAGCGAGACCTTCACGTCGGCAGAGTCGGCCCGCTCCGCCGTATCGACCAGGACCACTCTGAGGTCGTCGGTGTAGACGTTCTCGAACCGGTCACACGTCGCGCGCACTGCAGGAGTGAGAAACTGCTGCGCCGCAGATTCATCCCCGGCGATGACGGCGGCAGCGTAACGCTGCACGACGCCCTGCGGGGTTGCCGCATCAAGGTTCTGTGGCGTACCGCGAGAGAACACGACGGCCAGAGCAATGATGACGAGGGCTGCGATGACGGAAAGAATCACCACAAGAGTGCGGTCCATCCTGGGGCGCGGGTTGGTGCGCGGGGTGGTCTTCGGGGTGGTCATGCAGCTCATCCTGGCGGAGTCAGCCCGCATCCGGGTGGATTCAGCGCCTCGCGGGTCAGCGTGGCGAGGCGGGTTGAACGAGCTCGGCGCGCTCAAGGTGCGCCCGCAGGCGATGGCCGACCAGGCGCATCCGCTGCAGAACCGCATCACGCGGATCGCCATCGGCTGACTCGGATTCAGACCAGTTCGCCAGCACCGCATAGGCATAGGTGCCGGCGGCCGCCTCGATGATCCCGACGTCTGCGCGCACCGTGCTGTCAGTTCCGGTCTTGTTCCAGAGACGTGAACCGCGGTCGGTGCCCGCATGCGCGAGTGGATCGAACCCGAACGCCGACGCGACCATCGAGAGATCCGTGTTGAGCATCATCCAGGCCAGGACCTGGTCGGAAACCGGGCGAGAGACCACGTCGCCGGTATGCAGTCGCCCCACGAGCTGCGCGAGTTCGACAGCGCTCCCCCGCGACAGCGTCGGCGGATGCTCGGGCCGGCGTTCGTCACGCACCCGGTCGAGCAATGCCGACCGGCTGAACCCGAGTGATCGCGTCATGGACGTGACGGCGTCGAGTCCGACCCGGCGCAGCAGAACGTTCGTCGCGAGGTTGTCGCTGACCGCGCCCACCAGCGCGCAGGCGTCGACGATGCTGAGCGACTCGGCCTGGAGCGTGTGCCAGACCCCGGAATCGGCGACGAAGTCGTCGGCTGTGCGAGTGAGCAGTTCGGCCGGGTCGAGTGTGCCCGCGTCGAGCTGCCTCGCCACTTCGATCAAGAGAAACAGTTTGCCGACACTCGCGGTCTGCAGCACCAGATCGGGTGCGAGCGACCACACCAGCTCACCCGTCACCGGGTTCGATACGACGATCGACCAACGTACCTCCGGCACAGCGAATTCGTTGACATCCATGTCGACCATGATGGATCAGCTCCAGCCGTAACGGCGAGCCAGCGCTGCCTGCACTCGTGCGTAGCGTGGGGCGTCGAGCGCAGCCGCCTCCCGGCGCATGCCGTCTGGCCAGACGCGGAAGACCCGGTCGATGTTCGCCCAGCTCGGCCGGCCCTCCCGATCCCACGGGCCGCTGCCCAGCTCGACGAAGTCGCCTTCGCCGGTGTGATCCTTGCTCGTCAGCTGCACCGCCAGCAGCGAGCCAGGCTTCTCTCTGGCGACGATGATCACCGGGCGGTCTTTGCCACGCCCGTCGTTCTCCTCGTAGGGCACCCAGGTCCAAACGATCTCGCCGGGGTCGGGATCTCTGTCCGGGTTCGGTGAATAGGTCGTCTGCACGGGCCGGATGCGGTGCGGGTCGACTTCCATGGTGGCTCGGGGGCCGGATCGACCGGGGGTCGCCTCAGACGGCGTCGTGTCCCGCGTGGATGCCGGCGGTCGCCGTGCGGGTGGCGGCTCGGTGTGCGGCTCGCGCGACGGGCGGAACAACGAGAGAAGGGAGGTGAGGAAGCGTTGGGTGCCTGACACACCCGAACACTACCTCACCTCCCGCGACCTCAATCGGTGGCTGCCGACGTGCGCCGGCGCATCCGCTCGGCGATCACCCGCGCGACCACGTCACGCAGTCAGACCCGCTCGAGCGCGTAGCCTTCTTCGCCGTGGACGAAGGTGTCGATGCCGGCGATCTCGTCTTCGTTCTTGACCCGGAATCCGATCGTCTTCTCAATGGCGTAGCCGAGCAGTAGTGCGACGACGAAGGAGTAGATCAGCACCGAGAAGGCGGCGATCGCCTGCACGGTCAGCTGGCCGAGGCCGCCGCCGGTGAAGAGACCGGTGTCGATGGCAAAGAAGCCGAGGTACAGCGTGCCGATGATTCCGCCGACCAGGTGGATGCCGACGACATCGAGTGAGTCATCGAAACCGAGCTTGAACTTGAGCTCGACGGCCATCGCGCAGACTGAACCGGCGACGACGCCGAGCACCAGGGCCCAGCCGGGTTCGAGGTTGGCACATGCCGGGGTGATGGCGACCAGACCGGCGACGGCACCGGATGCCGCGCCGACCGACGTCGCCTTGCCATCCTTGACCTTTTCGACAATCAGCCAGCCGAGGATTGCCGCGGCGGTGGCGCCCAGCGTGTTGACGACGATGAGACCGACGTTGGCGAGACCGTTCAGCCACTCGGCGCCGGCGTTGAAGCCGAACCAACCGAACCAGAGGATCGCGGCGCCCATCAGAACCAGCGGAACGTTGTGCGGCTTGGTGATTCCCTTCTGGAAGCCGACACGCTTTCCGAGAACCAATGCGAGCGCGAGCGCTGCGGCACCGGCGTTGATGTGTACGGCGGTTCCACCGGCGTAGTCGATGACGTTCGGCAGCCCCAGCGTGTCGCCGAGGCTCATGATCCAGCCTCCGCCCCACACCCAGGCCGCGACCGGGAAGTAGACGAGGGTTGCCCAGACGCCGGCGAAGATCATCCAGGAACCGAACTTGGCCCGGTCGGCGATCGCCCCGGAGATCAGCGCCACGGTGATGATGGCGAATGTCGCGCCGAAGGTGGCGCCGAGTAGGTTGGTGTTCGAGTCCTCACCCGTGGCCAGCGCACCGAGGCCGAAATCAGCGAACGGGTTGCCCGCAAATTGCAACGGGCTCGAAACCGTGCTCATGCTGAATCCGTAGAGGATCCAGAGCACACTGATCAAACCGAGTGCTCCGAAACTCATCATCATCATGCTGACGACGCTCTTGGCCTTGACCAGTCCGCCGTAGAAGAATGCGACGCCCGGGGTCATCAACAGCACCAGTGCGGTGGCTGTGACTCCCCATGCAATGCTTCCCGTGTCCATAGCTTGTCCTCACACTCTCAATTTGCTTCGGTGCACCGCGAGGACCGATTCCTGGAGATCGCCGGGGCGGACTCGGGTACGGCAACAGCTTCGGGCGTAGACGTTTCACACACCGGCATGTTGTGTTTCGGCCGGGTTACGAGCTGGCCGCGCAGGTTAAGAGAATGTTTCGGGCAGCACAACGCCCGTGCGCTCTCCTGGAGCGCACGGGCGTTGGAGCGCGATCGAGCTAGCCCGCGTGGGGCGGCAGCTCCCCCGTGGTCAGAGCGACCATGCGGGAGAGGGAGCGCAGGTACTTCTTGCGGTAGCCGCCGCCGAGCATTTCGGTGTCGAACACGTCGTGCAACGGCAGGCCGCTGGCGATGATCGGAATCTCTGCGTCGTACACCCGGTCGATGAATGCGACCAGGCGCAACGCATCCGTCTGATCGGTGAGCAGAAACACGTTCTCCAACACGATCACGTCGATGCCGGCGATCATCTTGATGTACTTCGACGGGTGCACGGTGCCGAGATGCTTGATCAGAGCGCCGAAGTCGTCTTCGCTGACCCGCGAGCCGCGAGTGAGCAGCGCGCCCACCAGGTGTTCGGCCTGCTCGGGAGCCGTCGCCACGGCCAGTCCGGAGGTGTCCCGGCGGCGATAGTCGAGTCCGTCGATGCGCAGGGTTTCGAAGTTCGACGACATCGCCTGAATCTCACGCAGAAAGTCGACGGCCGCGAATCGGCCCTCGCCGAGCGAGTTCGGCGGGGTGTTCGACGTCGCTGCGACGCGGGTGCCCGTGGCGACGAGCTCGCCGAGCATCCGGGTCATCATCATGGTGTCTCCCGGATCGTCGAGTTCGAACTCGTCGATGCAGATGAGCTTGGCTCCGGTGAGCTGCTTGACCGTGTCGGCGTAGCCGAGTGCGCCGACCAGGGCGGTGTATTCGATGAACGTGCCGAAATACTTCGGTCCCGGTGACGCGTGCCAGAGTGATGCGAGCAGGTGGGTCTTGCCGACGCCGAACCCACCGTCGAGGTAGATACCGGGAAGCTCGGTCTTCGGCTTGCGATTGCGCGAGAAGAATCCGCCGGGGCGCTGCTGGGCACGCCAGACACCGGCGAACTCACGGAGGCGTTCGACGGCCCCCGCCTGCGACGGGTAGTTCGCGTCGGGGCGGTAAGAGTCGAACGACGCGTTCTCGAACTGCGGCGGCGGCACCAACTCGGCGACAATTTCGGCACCCGAGATCTCCGGAGAGCGGTCGGCCAGCCGGTTCGGCTGACGGTGAGTGTGCTGTTCCGCCTCTGCGGTCATGTGTCGTACCCGTGTTTCGTTGGTCGAGAATCCGTGCCGAAGCATGACACCGGATGCAGGCGGCCCCCGCACCGCGTAGATTCGATCTGTCGGCAGGCTCCCAAGCCTAATCCGCACCCACACCAAACTTTGCGCCGTGACGGCGTGCTTCTGGAGGTTCGCCATGTCCGTAGAACTCGATCCGGCTGAAAAATTCGCCGCCTACGCCCACCCGGAACGTCTCGTCTCCACCGAGTGGCTGCAGGCGCACCTCAATTCGCCGGGCCTCGTCGTCGTGGAATCCGACGAAGACGTGCTGCTCTATGAGATGGGGCACATTCCCGGAGCAGTGAAGATCGACTGGCACACCGACCTCAACGACCCGGTCGAGCGCGACTTCATCGGCGGCGAGGCCTTCGCCGCGATGCTCGGTTCCAAGGGTGTGTCGCGCGACTCCACCGTCGTGATCTACGGCGACAAGAGCAACTGGTGGGCGGCATACGCCCTCTGGATCTTCACCCTGTTCGGCCACGAAGACGTGCGCCTTCTCGACGGCGGACGTGAGAAGTGGATCGCAGAAGGCCGCGAGCTGACGACGGATGCGACAGTGGTCACCCCGGTGGAGTACCCGGTGGTCGAACGCAACGATGCGCCCATCCGTGCCTACAAGGACGACGTGCTCGCCCACTTCGGCAATCCGCTGATCGATGTGCGTTCTCCCGAGGAGTATTCGGGACTTCGCACCACGATGCCCGCCTACCCCGAAGAGGGCGCCCTGCGCGGCGGACATATTCCGTCGGCGGCATCGGTTCCGTGGGCTCGGGCAGCCGACACCGATTCCACCTTCAAGCCGCGCAGCGAACTCGACGCCATCTACCGTGACGAAGCAGGGCTGTCCGACGGCGACGCTGTCATCGCCTACTGCCGGATCGGTGAACGCTCAAGCCACACCTGGTTCGTGCTCACGCACCTTCTCGGCTTCGAAAACGTGCGCAACTACGACGGTTCGTGGACCGAGTGGGGCAGCGCCGTGCGCGTACCGATCGTCACCGGTACTGAGCCCGGCGTCGCGCCGGCGCCGCGCTAACCCGACCTGTCAGGAGCGGGGGCATGAAAGAATAGACACGATGACTGAGACCGCGCTCCCCACCCAGCTCGCCGAGATTCGAGACGACTTTCTCGAACTCGAGCAAAAAGACCGCTTGCTGTTGCTGCTTGAGTTCTCGAATGAGCTGCCGGCGTTGCCTGCACGCTATGAGGATCATCCCGATCTTTTCGAGCGCGTCGTCGAATGCCAGTCTCCCGTCTTCATCTTCGTCGAGGTCGACGAGCAGGGCGGCGTGCACCTGTACGCCACGGCCCCGCGTGAATCGCCGACGACCCGTGGCTTCGCGTCGATCCTGGCGCAGGGTCTCGACGGCTTGAGCGTCGACGAGGTGCTCAGCGTTCCGGATGACTACCCACTGACGATCGGTCTCACACAGGCGGTCTCGCCGCTGCGCATCCGTGGCATGACCGCTCTTCTCGCTCGCGCCAAGCGTCAGCTGCGGGAGCGCGTCGCGGCCCTCTAGCCTTCGCTCATGCGTTCTGGCGTGCGAGGCGCGCGAGCCACGACGTGATTGCTGCATTCCACGGCGTCGGGTCGTGGTTCCACAGCTTGGTGTGGCGCGCCTCGGAGAACGGCACGAAAGTGACGATGTCCGGGCGCGCTGCGGCCAGTGCCCGTGACCCCGTCGACGGCACGTAGCCGTCGTCATCACTGTGCATGAGCAAGATCGGCACGTCGAGATCGTCGGCCCGTGCAACGACATCGAGGCGGGCGAACGCAATCGGTACTGCTTGTCCGGTGACCGCGCGCCCCCACCGGTGCCCCATCACGGTCATCGCGCCCTGCGCCACGACAGCGGGGAGGTTCAGCAGCCTCCCCTGGAAGGCGACGACATCTGCCCAGTCAATGGCCGGCGAATCGAGCACGATCCCGGCGATGAGTTCCCGGTGACGCGCTCGCGCGAGGGTCTGCAGAGCAATTGCTCCCCCCATCGACCAGCCCATCAGCACCACACGCTTGGCACCCCGATTGCGAGCGAACTCCAATGCTGCCTCGACGTCTTCCCACTCGGTGTCACCCAAGCCGTACTTGCCGTCGGCGCTGGCCGGGGCATCGCCGTCGTTGCGATACGAGACCAGAAGCGAGGTGTACCCGGCCTGCCGAAAGGCCGGCACGGCGCGCAGGGTTTCCTGCCGGCGCACGCCGCGACCGTGTACTTGAATCACCCAGTTGTCGCCAGCCGAATCTGCTTCTGCCGGGATCAACCAGGCAGGGGCGAGTCCCACTGCCGCGGGAATCAGAACGTTCTCATAGTCGACACCGAGAGCCCACGGCCCGAGATAAAACCATCCGCTCCAGCGCCCCGCCGTCGCACGGTCCAGATCACCGAAGTCGACCGCTTCGACCACGCGCGTCACCGTCTGGCCGTCACGCGACAGAATCTCGCCGAGCCGAGCATGACCTGCGTCGCCGGAGAACCAGAAACCGTACAGGCCCACCAGCACGGAGTCGGGTGTCGCCTGCAACGTGACGGTTCCGGCAGCCCGGTCGTAGGCGAGCACGCGGATGTCGTCAATCTGACGTTTGGGGGGCGTCACGACAGCTCGAGCCATGACCGCGGCCAACACCCCGCCGCCCACCACAAGAGTCACCGAGAGTGCCGAGACCGCAACTGCGGCCAGACCCAGAATCCGCAACGGGTCCGGGCCATTCCGCTTTGCTGCCATACGCACCTCCAGCTGGTCGGCGTGCCTCTGAGACAGCGCACGGAAAAAACTCTAGTCTGCACTCGTGCCCCAAACAGAGGACAAGTCGACACTTCCGCCAGAGTTCGCCAGAGCGGTAGATGCAATTCACCGTGCGCAGAGCCGGCCCGAGCTTGTCATGACCGAAATATCAGCGCCCGGCAATCTCGCTCCCTATGCGATCGCACTGGCCGCTGACGTCGCTCCGTCACGCCACGGCAGCGATTCGGATCTCGGCACCGGTCGCTTCATTCTGCTGTACGACCCCGAGGAGCCAGAGGAGTGGGGTGGTGCATTCCGCGTCGTCTGCTTCGCTCAAGCTCCACTCGAGACCGACATCGGACTCGACCCCTTTCTCGCGGGTGTCGCCTGGGCCTGGCTCGTCGATGCTCTCGAAACTCGCGGCGCCACATACACCGCGGCCTCGGGCACAGCCACCAAAATCATCTCGTCCGGTTTCGGCGAACTTGCCGAGCAAAGCGACGGCGCCCAGATCGAACTGCGCGCATCGTGGAGTCCGCTGAGTTCGGACCTCGCGGCCCATGTCGCCGGCTGGGGCGACCTGCTCTGCATGCTCGCGGGCCTTCCGCCCACCGGCGACGCCATCAGCATCCACTCTGTACGACGAGCTCCCCGAGGCTAAAACCATGACCGAAACCTCCTCAGAACACCATGTGATCAGCACCCGCGATGAGTATCTCGACGCGGTCGCGCTGCTTGAACGCGGCACCGGTCCGATCGGCATCGACGCCGAACGAGCATCGGGGTTCACCTATTCGCAGCGCGCCTACCTGATCCAGGTGTTTCGGAGAGGTGCCGGAACGTTTCTTTTCGACCCGCCGGCAATCGGTGATTTCCGTGAACTGAATGATGCTTTGGCTGATGCGGTGTGGATTCTTCACGCGGCGAGCCAAGACCTCGCCTGCCTGCGCGAAGTCGGGCTCGACCCGGCCCGGATTTTCGACACCGAACTCGCTGCCCGTCTGCTCGGGTTGCCCCGGGTCGGCCTCGGCACCGTTGTCGAGGAACTGCTCGGCATCCACCTGGCCAAGGAGCATTCCGCGGCGAACTGGTCGACCCGTCCGTTGCCCGATGCCTGGCTCGTCTATGCCGCGCTCGATGTCGAACTGCTGCCTGACCTCCGCGACAAGATGGTCCCGCTGCTCGCGGAGTCCCAGAAGACCGAGATTGCCGAGCAGGAGTTCCAGGCTGTCCTCGCCAAAGAGCCGAAGCCGGCCCGCGTGGATCCCTGGCGCAAACTTTCCGGGGTTCATTCCCTGCGCGGCCAGCGCAATCTGGCCATCGCCCGCGAACTCTGGCTGTCACGGGACGCATTGGCTCAGCACCTCGATGTCGCCCCCGGACGCCTCGTTCCCGACGCATCGTTGGTTGCCGCGGCGCGAGTCGCTCCGTCAAACAAGCAGGCGTTGGCCAATCTGCGCGAGTTCAGTGGGCGCGCAACCCGCACCGAAATCGACCGCTGGTGGACCGCAATTTCGACCGGGCTGACCACCACGGACCTGCCCGACACACGGGTGAACGGTGACACGTTGCCTCCTCCCCGCGCCTGGGCCGAACGCAATCCCGAGGCCGATCTGCGTTACAAGGCGGCGCGCGCCGCGGTCACCGAACTCTCCGAGGCTCTCTCGATCCCGACCGAGAACATCCTGACCCCCGACTTTCTGCGCCGCGTCTGCTGGTCTCCGCCGGCGGGTGAGAACGCCGCATCGATCGCCGCGGCACTCGCTGAACTCGGCGCCCGCCCCTGGCAGATTGACGCAACTGCACAGTTGATTGCCGATGCCTTTGTGGATGCGCGCCAAACGACACCGGATACGGACTCCCCCGCTTCGTAGAAAGAAGCAAAGGATTCTGCTCGGGTTCCGGTCCGTCCCTAGGATCAATCCTGGTTTGACTGATTAGTGGAGGCATTGTGGCCGAAAGAGCAGAAGTCGTCTTTGTGGATGGGGTCCGTACCCCGTTCGGACGCGCCGGTGAAAAGGGCATGTACTGGGGCACTCGTGCCGATGATCTGGTGGTCAAGGCCATCATCGGCCTGATGGAACGGAACCCGCAGGTTCCCGGTGGTCGCATCGACGAGGTCGCCATCGCCGCCACCACGCAGACCGGAGATCAGGGACTCACCCTGGGCCGCACCGCCGCTCTGCTCGCCGGATTGCCGAAGTCGGTTCCCGGCTTCGCCATCGACCGGATGTGTGCCGGCGCGATGACAGCTGTCACCACGATGGGCTCCGGCATCGGCTTCGGCGCCTACGACCTGGCGATCGCCGGAGGTGTCGAGCACATGGGCCGGCACCCGATGGGATCGGGCGTCGACCCGAACCCGCGTTTTCTTTCTGAGCGTCTCGTCAGCGAAGACGCACTGATGATGGGCGCAACGGCCGAGCGCATTCACGACCGGTTCCCGGCGTACACCAAGGACCGTTCCGACCGCTTCGCACTGCGCAGCCAGCAGAAGGTCGCCGCCGCCTACGCAGCGGGCAAACTCCAGCCCGACCTCGTGCCCGTCGCCATCCGCAGCGAAACCGGCTGGGGCTTGGCCACACGCGACGAAGCGCCCCGGCCCGAAACGACCCTCGACGGCCTCGCCACGTTGAAGACACCGTTCCGCCCGCACGGTCGGATCACGGCCGGCAACGCCTCGGGGTTGAACGACGGCGCCACCGCGTGCCTGCTCGCCAGCGCCGACACGGCCGCAGAGCTCGGCCTCAGCGTCAAGATGAAGATGGTCAGCTTCGCCTTCGCCGGCGTCGAGCCCGAGGTGATGGGCCTCGGCCCCGTTCCCTCGACCGAAAAGGCGTTGCGCAAGGCCGGCTTGTCGATCACCGACATCGGCCTCTTCGAATTGAACGAAGCATTCGCCGTTCAGGTCATCTCCTTCCTCGACCACTTCGGCATCGACGACGACGACTCACGTGTCAACGAATATGGCGGCGCCATCGCGATCGGCCACCCGTTGGCTGCGTCGGGCGTGCGTCTGATGAACCAGCTCGCCGCGCAGTTCGCCGAGCACCCCGAGGTGCGCTACGGCCTGACGGCCATGTGCGTCGGCCTCGGCCAGGGCGGCACCGTCATTTGGGAAAACCCGCACTTCAACCGGAAGGCACGCTGAGAATGACCGACTACTCCACCATCGACTTCACCCCCCTGGTTGAGTTGTCGGCCGATGAGGTCGTCACTCATTCGCTCGTGCGCGACATCGGGCTCTCCGGCGGCCGAACGTTGGCACTCGTCACGCTCGACAATGGGCGCGACCACACCCGTCCCAACACCCTCGGCCCACTGACCTTGCTCGAGTTCGCCTCGACGATGGATGCGCTGAAGGCTCGCGCCGACCGCGGCGAGATCCAAGGTGTCGCCGTCACCGGCAAGCCGTTCATCCTGGCCGCCGGCGCCGATCTCAGCAAGGTCAGCGAGATACCCAGCTTCGCCACCGCGAAGCAGCTGGCTCAGCTCGGCCACTTCGCGCTGGGCAAGCAGTCCGAGCTCGGCGTTCCGTCATTTGTGTTCATCAACGGCCTCGCCCTCGGCGGCGGCCTTGAAATCGGCTTGAACGCCGACTACCGCACGGTTGACCAGAACGTGGCGGCGATCGCTTTGCCCGAAGTCTTCCTCGGGCTCATTCCGGGCTGGGGCGGCGCCCACCTGCTGCCGAACCTGATCGGTATCGAGAACGCGCTCAAGGTCGTCATCGAGAATCCGTTGAAGAACAACCGCACGCTCAAGGGCAAAGACGCCTTGTCGCTCGGAATCGCCGACATGATGTTCCCGTCGGCGACCTTCTTGGAGAAGTCGATTGCCTGGGCCGACGGCGTCATCGCCGGCACCACAAAGGTCGCCCGCCCGAATGCACCCGGCAAGGTGGAACGCCTGGTCAAGTGGGATGCTGCGATCGGCATTGCCCGCAAAATGCTGGAGAGCCGCATCGGGACGGTCGCAAAGTCCCCGTACCTGGCGCTTGATTTGCTGAAGGCTGCCAAGAACGGTACGAAGGCCGAAGGATTCGAACGCGAAGACGACGCCCTCGCGACCCTCGTCAGCGGCGACCAGTTGCAGGCCAGCATCTACGCCTTCAACCTCGTGCAGAAGCGGGCCAAGCGTCCGGCCGGGGCACCGGACAAGGCATTAGCGAAGAAGATCACCCAGGTCGGAGTCATCGGCGCCGGCCTCATGGCCAGCCAGTTCGCGCTGCTCTTCGTACGTCGCCTGCAGGTTCCGGTGATCATCACCGACCTCGATCAGGCACGCGTCGACAAGGGCGTCGCGTACATTCACGATGAGATCGCCGCGCTCCAGGGCAAGGGACGCATCTCAACGGATGAGGCGAATCGCCTGCAGGCGCTCGTGACCGGCACCACCGACAAGTCAGACTTCGCCAACTGCGACTGGGTCATCGAGGCCGTCTTCGAAGAGCTCGGCGTGAAACAGGATGTCTTCGCCGAGATCGAGAAGCACATCGCGCCCGACGCCATCCTCGCGACGAACACCTCATCGCTGTCGGTCGAAAAGATCGGTGCGAAGCTTGCGCATCCGGAACGCCTCGTCGGCTTCCACTTCTTCAACCCGGTGGCCGTGATGCCGCTGATCGAGGTCGTGAACGCCCCGCAGACCAACGAGGTGACGTTGGCAACGGCCATGGTCATCGCGGCGAAACTGCGCAAGAACGCGGTCATCACGAGCGACTCCCCCGGCTTCGTCGTCAACCGCGTGCTCGCCAAGCTGCTCGGCGAGGCGATGCACGCCGTTGACACGGGAACCCCGTTTGAAGTTGTCGATCACGCGCTTGACTCGTTCGGCCTGCCGATGACTCCGTTCGAGTTGCTCGAACTGGTCGGGCTGAAGGTCGGCGCTCATGTGCTCGACACCCACCACGCCGCGTTCCCCGACCGGTTCTTCGAGAGCGAGAACCTGCACAAGCTCGCCGAGTACGGCAAGATCTTGGACCGCGACGCGAAGGGCAAGATCAAGGGCTTCGACAAGGGCGCGATGAAGATCGTCGCCGGTGGAACGACACCGATGACCGCCGACGAGATTCTGCGTCGCGTCGAAGACGGCCTCGCCGACGAGATCAAGCGGATGCTCGACGACGACGTGGTTCACGCAGCGGAAGACATCGACCTCTGCATGATCCTCGGTGCCGGCTGGCCGTTCCAGGCCCCCTGTCGGGTCTCGACAAGCTCGACCAACGGACTAGCGGTTCAACGGAGTCATGTCGGAATAGCGGTCACCGGCGGGTGCCTCGATCGCCGAGAGCCGCGCAAGCTGATCTGCGCTCAACCTGAGCGCATCCGCCCCCACGTTCTCCTCCAATCTGGACACCCGTTTCGTGCCGGGGATCGGCGCGATGTCATCGCCTTGCGCGAGAAGCCAGGCCAGCGCCACCTGGGCCGGCGTCGCGTCGAGTTCTCGCGCCACCGCATCAACCTGCTCGACGATGCGAATGTTCGCGGCCAAGTTCTCACCCTCGAAACGCGGATTCGACCGACGAAAGTCACTCTCATCGAGCTGGTCGAGCGAACGGATGGTGCCGGTCAAGAATCCGCGACCCAACGGCGAATAGGGCACCAGGCCGATGCCGAGCTCGCGCAGCACCGGAAGCACCGCCGCTTCGGGGTCGCGTGTCCAGAGTGAATACTCCATCTGCACCGCGGTGACCGGATGCACGGCATGTGCTCGTCTGATCGTCGCCGGCGCCGCTTCGGAGAGGCCATAGTGGCTGATCTTGCCGTCGGCGATAAGTTCACTGAGCGCGCCGACTGTCTCTTCGATCGGCACGTCCGGATCCATCCGGTGTTGGTAGTAGAGATCGATGTGATCGGTGCCGAGGCGACGGAGCGAGCCCTCGACTGAGGAACGCACGTTCGCCGGCGTGCCGTCGTAGCCGCGGCTTCCATCCGGCTTTCGCACGATGCCGAACTTGGTGGCAATCACGGCATCGTGGCGACGACCGGCGAGGGCACGGCCCAGAAGCTCTTCGTTGAGGTACGGACCATACATCTCGGCGGTGTCGAACAGGGTGACCCCGAGATCGATCGCACGATGGATCGTGCGCACCGATTCTGCGTCATCCGCCCCGGCTCCCGAGTAGAACGCCGACATGCCCATGCAGCCGAGGCCGAGGCGGGAGACCTGCAGGCCGGTGGTACCGAGATCGATGATTTTCATGAGGGTGCAACCTTTTCTGAGTAGAGGGAGATCTTGTGGTCGATCGCGGCGAGACTGCGTTGCAGCTCGTCGAGTTGCGCGACGACACTGATGCGGTGGCGCAAGAGGAGTTCGAGCCGATCGGCGCTGGTGCCGTCGCCCGCGCGAGCAAGCTCGACGTACTCCTTGATCTGGGCGATCGGCATCGAAGTCGATCGGAGGCGCGTCAGAAAGACGACCCAGGCCACGTCGCGCTCGGAGTAACGGCGATGCGTCGACGACGCCCGTTCGATCTCGTTCAACATGAGCCCCGCACTCTCGTAGTAGCGCAGGGTATGCGTGGTCAATCCGGTGCGTTCTGCAGCTTCGGCAATGGAGAATTGCTTCGAAATAGTGGGCATAGGGCAACCCTAAAACTTCGAGTGCACTTCAAGTCAAGCTCGGCGCTGATTGGATGCGTCGTGTCGGCGTTCGCGGGAAACGCACCGATGCTTCCTGTCATCTGCGGCGAATCGCTCGCGCGATATTCAGGCGCGCCAGGCTGCGTCTTTGACATACGTGTCGGCGAACACGGCCAGGCGCGAAACGAACTCAGTGATCGAGGCGACCGCATAGTGCTCAGGGTCCCAACAGGCGTGGATCGGCAGACACACCGGTTCTCCGGCTGAACTGGCGATGAAGACCGGGTAAGCGCCGAATCGCGGCAAGTCGGTTGCCACACCGACGCCGCGACCAGAGGCAGCAAGTGCCTGCACCAGGCGGGGTGACGGCACCTGCTCAAACGAGCCATACCGCAGGCCTTCAGCGTTGACCGCGTCGTCGAGCACGGTGCGCGTTGGATGATTCTGGGCCGGTAGCACCAGGTCTTCCTCCAACAGCTCTGCCACGCTGATCGTGGTGACCCGCTGTGTCGCCCAGGGATGCGCCAGGGACGTGTAGGCCCGCAAGGGAACACGTGTCAACGCGAGCGAGTCAAGGCCGCTGCTCGGCGGGTGTGAGGCCGAGATTCCAATATCGCAATTGTCACGGACCGCGTCGTGAACCCGGTCGGGGTCGACAGGCCGCACCGTCACGAATGCGTCGCCGGCGTCGAGGGAGGCGACGAATGGTGCCACGATCTCGGTGATTGTCGTGTCGGCGGCCGCAATCGAGATCCGGGACAGCGTTCCCTTGGCCATCTGCCTGGCGAGCATCTCGACGCGGTCCGCACGTGTCACGAGGTCAGATGCGACGTGCACCATCTCTCTCCCTGCCGGCGTCAGCGAGAGCCGCGGGCCTGTGCGAACAAACAGGTCAACGCCCAGCTCCTTCTCGAGGGCTTGGAGCTGCCTCGAAATCGCCGGTTGCGCCACACGGAGGTGTTCGGCCGCCGAGGTCACCGTGCCGTGCTCGACGACGGACAAGAAGTAGCGCAGGTGCCTGATTTCCATGAGCTGGATTATGCCATGGAGGCATAGCTATTGCCCAGCAATAGGCATTGGACAGAATAATGCCGCTCCGAAACGATTGACCAAACGTTCAAGCGCCCATTACTCAGACAGCCCATTACTCAGACAAAGGAGTCGTTGTGTCCCTACTCTCACTCGACACGTGGCTCACGCCGCCACATAATCGTCGTTCGCTGCACCAGGTCGACAAACTCGTAGCCACGGATGTGATCTCCAGAGGCGATCGTGCGCCCCTCCCCCTGCACGCCTCGGATTCACCGCAGAACCTCGAGGCGTGCACCGTGGCTCTCTCGCCCGAGCGCGAGGCACCGCTGCACGAGTTTCTGGCGCTGACCAACACCGATTCCATCATCGTTCTCCACGACGATGAGATTCTCTACGAAAAGTACTTCGACGACAACACGCCGGAGTCGCGCCACATCGTCATGTCGATCTCAAAATCGGTATGCGCGATGGTCGCGGGAATTCTCGTTGGCGAGGGTCTTCTCGACGTCGACGCTCCGACCATCAGGTGCATCCCCGAGCTCGCCGGCGGCTCCTACGGTGGAGCCACCGTGCGCCAGCTTCTGGACATGACCGCCGCCCCTGACTTCGACATGAGTTACACCGATCCGTCGACCGAAGTGCAGGCCGGCGACCGCTCGGCCGGCTGGCGGCCGCGGCGCGCTGATGACGCAGACGGAACGCGGGCGTTTCTCGAAGGGCTGCAAGGTTCCGGCGAGCACGGAGCGGCATTCCAGTATTGCTCCGCGACCACGGATGTGCTGGCCTGGGTGCTCGAAAGGGCGGCGGGCATCCCCTATGCGCGGCTTCTGGAGACGAAACTCTGGCAGCACCTCGGCGCCGAAGCTGATGCGCTCATCACCGTCGACAACCATGGCACGCCCTATGCCTGTGCGGGCATCAACATGCGATTGCGTGACCTCGCCCGATTCGGCCGGCTCATCCTCGATGGCGGCCGGATCGACGGGCGTCAGGTCATCCCAGAGGAGTGGATTCGCGCGACCTCCCGCGGCGGCGACTTCGACACGTTCAGCGACGAGGAGCCCCGCCCGGGCACCTACCGAAACCAGTGGTGGGTTCCCGGAGACAGCCACGGCTCGTTCTATGCCGTCGGAATCTTCGGCCAGTACCTCTGGCTCGACCCGACCACCGGAGTCATCATCGCGAAATTCTCCAGCGAAGTCGACCCACTCGGACACAGCAGCCAGCACATCAACGCACTGCGATCCATTGCCTCCCGCGCAACCGGTTCGCGCCCCGCCGACAATCGCCCCGAAAGGACGAGCAAATGAGCACCGATCAGCCGCGCACCGGCGCGCTCGAGCAACGCTCCATCGACTACATTCCACTCAACGAGCGTCACGGGAAGCCGTGGCACCTGTTCACCGTCTGGTTCTCCAGCAACCTGCAAATCACCGGTCTCGTCACCGGCGCACTGGCCGTCATCGTCGGCCTCGATCTTGTCTGGGCGATCATCACGATCGTCGTCGGCAATCTCATCGGCGGGGTCTTCATGGCCTACCACTCCGTACAAGGACCGCGGATGGGCGTTCCCCAGATGATTCAGAGTCGTGCGCAGTTCGGATTCCTCGGTGCGCTGCTCCCGGTCGCAATCGTCCTCTGCATGTACGCCGGATTCGCCATCGAAGGCGGGGTCGTCACCGGACAAGCGTTGGCCACCTGGGCGCACATCCCCTTCGCCAGCTCCGTGATCATCCAGGCCTCGATCGGCGCCGTCATCGCAATCGTCGGCTACCGCCTCATCCACATCACCAGCCGAGTCGTCACCGTCATCTCGACGATTCTGTTCGCCGTGCTGACTATCGCCCTGCTCTCCCAGCTGCCGAGTGAGCTTCCGGTTGGCCCACCGCCCGCGTTCGGCACGGTGCTGCTCGCGCTCTCGATCTTCATCTCGTGGCAGATCACCTGGGCGCCGTATGTCTCCGACTACTCGAGGTATCTTCCGGCCAACACCCCGGCGAGCACGACGTTCGCCTGGACCTACGTCGGCTCCACGCTCGGGGCATCCTGGGTGATGATCCTGGGCGCCCTCGCCGCTTCGATCAGCGCAGAGAACATGGGTGAGGACGCCATCGGCTTTCTGAGCGGCCTGGTGCCCGGCCTGAGCGGGGTCATCCTGTTCGCGCTCCTGATCAGTGTCATTCCCGCCGGCGCCAACGGAGCATACGGCGCATATCTCAGCTTCATCAGCGCCGTCTCCGCCGAAGGAAACGGTCGGGCAACGCCGAGGGTCCGAACCATCTTCGTCATCGTCTTCTCCGTCATCGTCTCCACGATCACTATCGCGGCCAACGGAGACATCCTGGGAACCGTCCAACAGATCACCCTGTTCTTGCTGTACTTGCTGGTGCCGTGGACGGCGATCAACCTGACGGACTACTACTTCGTGCGTAAGGGCAATTACGAGGTCGCTGAGCTCTTCAAACCGCGCGGGGTGTACAAACTCGTCAACTGGCCGGCTGTCATCATCTACCTGGTCGCGATCGCCGCCGAGATCCCGTTCATCAACAGCACCCTGTTCGTCGGCCCCTTCGTCCCGCTCCTCGGCGGCGCAGACCTCGCCTGGATCGTTGGTCTCGTGCTGCCCACCGTGCTCTACCTCGGATATGCACAGACGCAGAAAGTGAAGTCACCCCAATCCGACCTGGCCGCCGATATCGTCGGCTGACAGGAGATTCCACTCTCTTGATGTGAGAAGCGGTCGGGACCAGGTCTGGTCCCGACCGCTTTCGGTCTTCAAGTGCCACGTGCCCCGGGCCGGCGGCGGTGTGGGCTACGCCTGCGGGTGAAAGATCACCGGAATTGCGCCGGTGTTCGTGCCGTCCGCGGCCAACGCCCGTGCCCGGGGAAGCTTGCTGCCCTGCACCATCCCGATGACATCGTGCGAGATCTTCTCAGCGGTCAGACCGACCCGCTCGAGAATCTCAGCACGCGTACCGTGGTCGAGGAACTCGTCGGGCAGACCCAGCTCGGTCACGGCGGTGTCGACGCCGGCTTCGCGCAGGTCTTGACGGATGCGAGTTCCCACGCCCCCGACCCGGATGCCGTCTTCGATACTCACGACGAGGCGGTACTCGGCCGAGAGGGTCACGATGCTCTTCGGCACCGGAACCACCCAGCGCGGGTCGACGACCGTCGCCCCGATGCCGGCGGCGGCCAGATTCTCGGCGATCTCGAGTCCCATCCCGGCCATCGGCCCGACCGTGACGATCAGCACATCTTTCTGTGCCGACTCGCGAAGGATATCGGCCCCGTCGTCCAGTCGACGCACCGCCGGGTAGTCGGTGCCGGTGCTGCCCTTCGGGAACCGCAGTACCGTTGGGGCGTCTTCCACCGCGACGGCCTCGACGAGCTCTTCGCGCAGACGAGGTTCGTCGCGCGGGGCCGCCAGACGGATCCCCGGCACGACCTGAAGAATTGCGAGGTCCCACATGCCGTGATGGCTCGGACCGTCTGGACCGGTGACACCGGCCCGGTCGAGAACGAAGGTTACCCCGGCCTTGTGCAGCGCGACATCCATCAAAACCTGGTCGAACGCCCGGTTCATGAATGTCGCGTAGAGAGCGACAACCGGGTGCAGGCCGCCGAAGGCCAGCCCGGCTGCACTGGTCACCGCGTGCTGTTCGGCGATGCCGACATCGTGCACCCGGTTCGGAAAACGCTCGGCCATGCGGTGCAGTCCGGTCGGGCGGAGCATCGCGGCTGTGATTCCGACGAGGCGTTCATTTTCGGTGGCGAGCCGCAGTAACTCATCGGCGAACACCGAGGTCCAGCTCGGGGCACCGGCCAGCTCGACCGATTCACCGGTCTCCGGGTCGATCTGGCCGACGGCGTGGAATTGGTCTGCCGTGTCCTGGATCGCCGGCTCGTAGCCTTTGCCCTTCTGAGTGATCGTGTGAACGATCACCGGGGCGCCGTAGCCCTTGGCCTGGTTGAGGGCTTCCTGCATCGCGTCGAGATCGTGACCGTCGACCGGGCCGATGTACTTGATGTCGAGGTTCGAGTAGAGCGCCTCGTTGTTCGAGAAGCGTGAGAGGAAGCCGTGGAGGCCGCCGCGCACACCGCGGTAGAAGGCCCGCCCGGGCGAGCCGAGCTTGTCGAAGGCGTCACGACTCGAAATGTACAGATTGCGGTAGCTGCGCCGGGTGCGCACCGTGTTCAGGAAGCGGGCCATGCCGCCGATGGTCGGTGCGTACGAGCGGCCGTTGTCGTTGACCACGATGATGAGGCGCCGGGTGTTGTCGTCGCTGATGTTGTTCAGCGCTTCCCAGGTCATGCCGCCGGTCAGCGCGCCGTCGCCGACGACAGCGATCACGTGGCGGTCGTTCTGTCCGGTCATGGCGAAGGCCCGGGAGATCCCATCAGCCCACGAGAGCGAACTCGACGCGTGCGAGCTCTCGACGATGTCGTGCACCGACTCGGAGCGCTGCGGGTAGCCGGCCAAGCCGCCGGTCTGGCGCAGACGGGCGAAATCTTGCCGTCCGGTCAGCAGTTTGTGCACATACGACTGGTGCCCGGTGTCGAAGATGATCGCATCCTTGGGCGAATCGAACACACGGTGGATGGCGATGGTCGTCTCGACGACGCCCAGGTTCGGGCCCAGGTGACCACCGGTCTTGGCAATCTCCTGCACCAGAAATTCGCGGATCTCAGCGGAAAGCTGAAGCAGCTGTTCCTTCGAGAGGGCGTCGAGATCGCGGGGACCAGTGATCGACTCAAGAAGGGTCATGCACTGCCTTTCGTGTACCGGCACGCCGGTCGAACTGAAAGCACAAGTCTATGCCGTGCGACTGGTTGAACTCCGAGCATCGCCTTTCGCGCGCCAGAGTCCCGCATCCGGCATGATGGACCGCAGTCGAACGTTCGAGGGAGAGCAAGGATGCAGGTCGAGACCATCGGCGCGGATGCCGCACCCGCCGTCACCATCACCAGTGGCCGAATTCGCGGTGTGCGCCTCGCACAGATCGACCGCTATTGGGGCGTTCCGTACGCCGCAGCCCCCGTCGGCGCGAATCGGTTCGCCGCCCCGCAGCCCGTTGCCGCCCACGAAGGCGAACGCGACTGTCGGCAGATGGGCGCCACGCCCCCGCAGTTGCCCTATGCCGGCGGAATGGAGAACTACCTCTCCACAGTGACGGTCCCGGGCGACGAGATCTTGAATGTGAACATCTGGGCGCCGGCCGCGACTCCGGCCGAGTTGCCAGTATCCGATGCGACAGCGTCCGCAGCGACAGCATTCGAGGCGGCAACATCCGATGCTGCACATCCGGTGATCGTCTGGATCCACGGCGGTTCGCTCAGCCGCGGGTCGAATGCGATCACGGCCTACGACGGAACCGCCTTCGCGCGCGACGGCGTGGTGTTCATCGGGGTCAATTACCGGCTCGGCGCCGAAGGATTTTCGGTGCTCGACGACGCCGACACCAACCTGGGCCTTGCCGACCAGGTCGCGGCACTGCAGTGGGTGCGGCACAACGCCGCCGCGTTCGGCGGAGACCCGGCCAACGTCACGGTGATGGGTGAATCAGCGGGCGCGATCTGCATCGCCGCGTTGCTCGCGCACCCCGATGCATCCGCCCTCTTCGATCGCGCGATCATGCAGAGTGGTCCGCCCGACTCGCGGCCCCGCAAGAAGAGCCGGCTCATTACCGATCTGATGGCGAAGGACCTGCAGATTCCCGCCAACCGGGCTGCGTTCTCCGCCATGAGCGCGACGCGGCTTCTCGAAGCGCAGAAACGTGTGACGGCCGGCACGACGCCGATCACCGGCGGCCCGGCCTACACCCTCACGCTCGACTCCAACCTGGTGCCGAGAAATCCCGGCACGGCCCTCGCGGCCGGCGCCGGCAGAGGCATCCCGCTCCTGATCGGCACGAACACTGAGGAGTACCGGCTCTGGTTCATCCCGACCGGACTGATGCAGAAAGTCGGCTGGCTGCACATCCTCGTAGCGATGCTGAAGTTTCGCATCTCGCCGCGCACAGTCAGCCGCTATCGGCGCAACCGGCCCGGCTGCAGCGTGGGCGAGCTCTTTGGTGCTCTCGCCACCGATCTGCTGTTGCGTGTGCCGGTGAACCGCCTGGCCGACGCCCGTTTTGCCCAACCGGATGGGGCGACCACGCACGTCTACGAGTTTGCCTGGCGCTCCCCCGTCGCCGACCTCGGCGCCTGCCATGCGCTCGAACTCGGATTCGTTTTCGACACCCTCGCAAGCGACGATGCGCAAGGCATGGCCGGGCCGACGGCTCCGCAGCAGCTGGCCACCGACATGCACGACGCCTGGGTGCGCTTCGCGAAGACGGGAGATCCCGGCTGGCCGACCTGGAATTCCTACCGCCCGGTTCGGGTCTGGGATGGCACGGCCAACCCGCTCGCTCATTCCCCACGTGAAGACGAGCGGGCGAGCTGGCGGTAGCTGCCGACTGGAGCCAGCAGCCGCCTTACGAGCAGGTACCCCACAGGCCAACGCCCGATGACCGGGCGGAGTCTTCGGCCCAGCGAAGGAGCTCCGAGTAGGCGTCGTTCGGCGCATAGGTGACTTCTTCGGCCGCACCGCCGGCAACCAGCTCGTAGTTGACGAAGTGGCCGTCCTCGGTCCACAGATAGAACAGGCTGCGGCCGTATTGATCGAGCGGCTCGACGTCGCCCGTGACACCGACCTCAGTCCCCTCCGGCAGGAGCGCACGCAGCTGCTCGGTCGCTTCACTGCCGTAGCATTCGGCGTTGTCGCCGACCTCGGGAGTGTCCAGTCCGAGGAGACGCACTTTGAGTCTGCTGGAGTCCGACGTGGCAGCATCGGCAGGCAGGAGAAAGAGTGTGTCGCCGTCGTGCACATAGTCAACGGTCATCACCGTGGCATCGGCCGGGCGGGCAGGGACGTCAGAACTGTCGGCCCCAGCGGCCTCCTCCGGCACGACATCCGCCGGTACCGCCCCGCTTTCGGCATTCGCGGTGAGCGACTCCGAACTGCCGCCCTCCGTGGCTGAAGCCAGCATGGCTCTGAACGAAGCCGGAGCAGACGAAATCATCGGGACAATCAACGGCGAGAAAGCGAAGACCGCCGCCACAATCACGGCCCCGACGGTGAACGTGCCGATTCGCTTCACGCTTCGATTCCCCATCATTTGAGACTAGGACACACGTGGATGGCCGGAGATGCACAGAGGGCCGGATTCCGTTCGGAATCCGGCCCTCTGAGTTGCTACGGGGTGTGACTACGCGACGAGCGAGCGCAGCACGTACTGCAGAATGCCGCCGTTGCGGTAGTAGTCAGCCTCACCCGGGGTGTCGATGCGCACGACGGCGTCGAACTCAACGACGGCCTTGCCGGCCGGCGAGTTCTCGGTCGGGGTCGCGACGACGCGCACCGTCTTCGGGGTGGTGCCGTTGTTCAGCTCGTCGATGCCCGTGATCGTGACGGACTCCGTGCCATCGAGGCCGAGCGACGCCCAGCTTTCACCGGCCGGGAACTGCAGCGGCACGACACCCATACCGATGAGGTTCGAGCGGTGAATACGCTCAAAGCTCTCGGTGATGACGGCCTTGACGCCGAGCAGGCTGGTTCCCTTGGCTGCCCAGTCACGCGACGAACCGGAGCCGTACTCCTTGCCACCGAAGATGACCAGCGGGGTGCCGGCTGCCTGGTAGTTCTGCGATGCGTCGTAGATGAACGACTGCGGGCCGTCGGCCTGCGTGAAGTCGCGGGTGTAGCCACCCTCGACGCCGTCGAGCAGCAGGTTACGCAGACGGATGTTGGCGAAGGTGCCACGAATCATGATCTCGTGGTTTCCGCGACGCGAGCCGTAGGAGTTGTAGTCGATGCGAGCGACACCGTGCTCGTCGAGGTAACGGCCGGCGGGGCTGTCGGCCTTGATCGAACCGGCGGGGCTGATGTGGTCGGTGGTGACCGAGTCGCCGAGCTTCGCGAGAACGCGCGCGCCCTCGATGTTGGTGACCGGCGTGGTCTCCATGGTCATTCCCTCGAAGTACGGGGGGCGACGCACGTAGGTCGACTCGGGGTTCCACTCGAAGGTGGCACCGGTCGGGGTCTCCAGCGAACGCCAGCGCTCGTCACCCTCGAAGACGCCCGCGTACTGCGTCTCGAACATGCCGGAGTCGATCGACTCGTCGATGGTCTTCTGCACCTCGGCCGCGTCGGGCCAGATGTCCTTGAGGAACACGTCGTTGCCGTCGTGGTCCTGACCCAGAGCATCCGTGTCGAAGTCGAAGTTCATCGACCCGGCCAGTGCATAGGCGATGACCAGCGGCGGGCTGGCGAGGTAGTTCATCTTCACGTCGGGGTTGATGCGCCCCTCGAAGTTGCGGTTGCCCGAGAGAACTGCCGTGACGGCCAGGTCGTTCTCGTTGATCGCAGCGGAGATTTCGTCTTCCAGCGGGCCGGAGTTACCGATGCAGGTCGTGCAGCCGTAACCGACCAGGTAGAAACCGAGGTCTTCGAGGTAGCCGTTGAGGCCGGCCTTTGCGTAGTAGTCGGTGACGACCTTGGAGCCCGGAGCAAGCGTGGTCTTGACCCACGGCTTCGACTTCAAGCCCTTCAGCGAGGCGTTGCGGGCTAGGAGACCGGCAGCGAGCATCACCGAGGGGTTCGAGGTGTTGGTGCACGAGGTGATTGCGGCGATGGCGACGGCACCGTTGTCGATCGTGAACTCACGGCCGTCGGCCAGGGCGACCTGGGTCGGCTGCGTGTGTGAGACCGGCGCGTGGCTCGCGTGGTGTGAGTCGCCCGACTGGTGCGAGATGCGGTGAGCGGTCTCTTCATCCTGCGGCGTCAGACCGATCGGGTCGGAGGCCGGGAAGGTGCCCTCGATGGCCGCGTCGACACCCGAGATCGGGGTCGAGGCGTAGTTGTCGAGGTCGATCTCGAACTGGCTCTTCGCCTTCGACAGCTCGATGCGGTCCTGCGGACGCTTCGGGCCGGCGATCGACGGTACGACGGTGCCGAGGTCGAGTTCGAGGTACTCGCTGAAGACGGGCTCAGCGTCTGCGTTGTGCCAGAGGCCCTGCAGCTTGGAGTACGCCTCGACGAGGGCAACCTGCTCGGCGCTGCGGCCGGTGAGGCGCAGGTAGTCGAGGGTGACGTCGTCGATCGGGAACATGGCAGCCGTGGAACCGAACTCCGGGCTCATGTTTCCGATGGTGGCGCGGTTCGCCAGCGGAACGGCGGCAACGCCGGCTCCGTAGAACTCGACGAACTTGCCGACGACGCCGTGGCGACGCAGCATCTGAGTGATCGTGAGCACGACATCCGTTGCGGTGACGCCGGTCGGGATGGTGCCGTTGAGCTTGAAGCCGACAACCTTCGGGATGAGCATCGAGACGGGCTGGCCGAGCATCGCTGCTTCGGCTTCGATTCCGCCGACGCCCCAACCGAGCACGCCGAGGCCGTTGACCATGGTGGTGTGCGAGTCGGTGCCGACGCAGGTGTCGGGGTAGGCCTGGAGAACGCCGTTGACCTCGCGGGTCATGGTGACGCGGGCGAGGTGCTCAATGTTAACCTGGTGAACGATGCCGGTTCCGGGCGGGACGACCTTGAAGTCGTCGAACGCGGTCTGGCCCCAGCGCAGGAACTGGTAACGCTCGCCGTTGCGCTCGTACTCGATCTCGACGTTGCGCTCGAAGGCGTTCTCGGTGCCGAAGAGGTCGGCGATGACGGAGTGGTCGATGACCATCTCGGCCGGAGCGAGGGGGTTGATCTTCTTGGGGTCGCCGCCGAGGGCTTCGACTGCCTCACGCATGGTGGCGAGGTCGACGATGCAGGGAACGCCGGTGAAGTCCTGCATGATCACGCGGGCCGGCGTGAACTGGATCTCGGTGTCGGGCTCTGCGGTGGGAACCCACTCGCCGAGAGCACGGATGTGTGCGTCGGTGATGTTGGCGCCGTCTTCGGTGCGGAGAAGGTTCTCGAGCAGCACCTTCAGGCTGAATGGGAGCTTTTCGAAGCCCGCTACCGCGTCAAGACGAAAGACTTCGTAGTCTGTCTCGCCGACGCGGAGGGTGTCCTTTGCCCCAAAGCTGTTGACCGCTGATTTTCCAAGCTCCGACACGGTGCCCTCTCCTTCGTGGAGAACCGGTGGAAAGCCACCAGTTCAATCCAATCTTTGCTGCCGAACCCCCACTGTTGCCAGCAAGGTTAGCCTAAGTGCGGGCCTGCAGGCCCGGCTGTTCGAGATACCTAAAGTATCTCGATGTCGAGATAACTCTAGCAGCAGCTGCGACCCGCGTGGAGAGGTCTGGTCGGTGTGTTCCGGGGGGATCAGGCCGGGGCATCCGTGGCCGCGGGGCCGGTCGGCGCATCACGACGATAGATCGCCCGCACGACCAGCCAGGAGAGCAGAAGAAGCGGTGCGTAGAGCGGGATGCCCATGATGAGTTTGGTCACGGCGAGCCCGGCCACGTTGTCGGCCAGGTAGAGCGGGAGCTGCACGGCCAGCCGGGCGACGAACATGCCGAGCCAGGCGAGCGTCAACAGCTGCATGGCACGGTACTTGCTCTTGTTCGCACGCCAGGCGACGCCATCGCCCATCAGGTAGCCGACGGCCAACCCAATCAGCGGCCAGCGCACAAGAAGCGAGATCAGCAGCACGGCGGCATATCCGGCGTTGGTCAGCAACCCGAGCACGAAGTTGTCGCTGCCCTTGCCGCTGAACAGCGCGAGGGCCGCAGACGCCGCAACGCCGATGAGTCCGGCCAGAGCCTGGGTGATCGGCGTGCGACCGACGATTCGAACGATGGTGAACACCACGGCCACCGCCACGGATGCCCCGAGCGCGAGCGGCAGGTTGAAGGTAAAGGAGTAGAGCACGAGAAAGACGAGGCCCGGCAGGATGGTTTCAGCCATTCCGCGGATGCCGCCCATCGCTGCAAGCAGGGCGGCACCGGTCGGTGCCTGACCGTCGGCTACGCCGCCGAGACCGCTGCGCTTGGCCGCCGCAGCGAGCCCCTGGCCGAGCGCGTTCGAGAACGATTCGGGAGCGTCGCCCGAGCTCCGCGGTTCAACGCCGGAATCCTCCGGGTCGCCTGCTGGCTGCTCATCGCGGGCATCCGTCATCGACACGTGCTCCTGCCTGACTAAATCTCGTTGGGCTCTGACGGACCGGCCGGCGTTGCCGGCATCCGCAGCGGAATCAGGTCGCGTGGCGGCATCGGGGTGGAGCCGCGCACCACGACGATGCTGCGGAACAGGTCTTCGATCTGCAGTGCGGCTTCTTCATTGACGGCGCCTTCGCCGGCGATGACACCGCGGAGGAACCAGCGAGGTCCGTCGACGCCGATGAAGCGGGCGAGACGCGTGGATTCGGTGGTGTCCTGACCTGCTGCAACGGGGATCTCGGCAACGAGCTCCGGGCCGAAGGGGCCTTCACGCAGGGTCGTGGTACCGCCCTGCTTGCCGATCTGATCGGCGATCTGGTCGCGAATCTCGTGCCAGAGGCCACTCGAGCGGGGGGCGGCGAACGGCTGCACCTGCAGCGTCGAGCCGGCGTAGTCGAGGCCGATGGCGACGACGCGCTTGCTGCCCTCTTCGATCTCAAGGCGCAGGTGCAGTCCCTCGCGGGGAAGGATCTTCACTCCACCCAGGTCGACATAGGGGCGAACCGGGTTGGCTTCGGCCTCATCGAGGGGGCCTTCGGTCTCGCGGTCTTCCGGCGCGGACTTCGGCATGTTCTCCGATGTGGCGTCGGGGTTCACAATGTCACTCACAGGGCTTCTCCTGACAGGGGTGTGGACGTAAAGGCAGTGACGCCCGTCGAGCCGAATCCGCCGTGTCCGCGTTGGCTGCCCGGAAGGCGGTCAACGGGAACGAAGGTGGCGCGGGTGACGGGCATGACGATGATCTGGGCGATCCGGTCGCCGATTTCAATGTCGAATGACTTCGTCGCATCGGTATTGAGCAGTGCGACCTTGATCTCGCCGCGATAGCCGGCATCGACGGTGCCCGGCGAGTTCACGATGGTGATTCCGTGCTTGGCGGCCAGGCCGCTCCGGGGAACGATGAACGCGGCATAGCCGTCGGGAAGGGCAATCGACACTCCGGTCCCCACAAGTGCGCGCTCACCGGGCGCAAGTGTGAGGGATTCAGCTGAGTGAAGATCGGCCCCGGCATCGCCCGGATGCGCGTAGCTCGGAACAACGGAGGCGGTAATCAGTACTTCGACGCTTTCTGTCACGTGTCGAGGGTAGTGCAGAAGTCTGATCGAATAGAGCCATGCACGAATATCGCGAAAAACTCTGGCCCTCCCCCTGGGTCTTCCTGGCCACCGCCCTCGTCATCCCGGCGAGCCTGCTGGTTCTGCTCCCC
Source organism: Leifsonia sp. YAF41 (assembly GCF_052113185.1). Lineage (NCBI taxonomy): Bacteria > Bacillati > Actinomycetota > Actinomycetes > Micrococcales > Microbacteriaceae > Leifsonia > Leifsonia sp. YAF41. The sequence continues at coordinate 116,653 of NZ_JBFRCS010000016.1, read as the reverse complement.
ATTTCACTGTTCGCCGGCATCGTCACCGCCATCGTCTTCTACGGCGGAATCGTGCTCGTGCTGGCGCTGACGTCACCGCGCATTGAGGTGGCCGACGGCATTCTGACCGCCGGGCACGCACGAATCTCGATCGAGCAGCTCGGTGAAGTCGAATGTTTCGACGGTGCCGAGGCGACGGCCGAGCGGGGCCCCCGAATGGATATGCGCGCGTGGCTGCTGATTCGCGGGTGGATCACGTCGATCGTGCGCATCGAGATCACCGACCCCAACGACCCGGCTCCGTACTGGATCATTTCGACGCGGAACCCACAAAAATTGGCCGCCGCGATCGAAGGATCGCGACGGCCAGTCTCAGACAGCTAGCTTCGAAAAGCGAGCGTCAGATCAATGTGTGTGACTAAGCGTCGCACTCCTTGCACACAGGGCCGAGCTTTGATTCACGAGACATCTGTGAGCGGTGCTTCACGAGGAAGCACTCAACACAGGTGAACTCGTCGGCCTGCGGAGGCAGTACAACAACGTCGAGGTCGAGGTCGGACAGATCTGCGCCGGGCAGATCGAAACCACCGGGGTTGTCGGCATCGTCGACATCCACGACTCCGGACATCTTGTCAGGGACACGCTCCTTGAGGGCCTCAATCGACTCAGAGTCGTCTTCGGTCTTTCGCGGTGCGTCGTAATCGGTTGCCATGCCCATCCATTTCAGTAACGCCGATAAACGAAATCGGCGGCCATAGTTTGCAACAATCCCCGCCGAATAGCAAACCCTATTTTCAGGTCTTGTGCCTAACAGTGGGGTCAACTTCCGGCACGCCCGGTGTATTCCCAGTTAAAACCGTGAATCCGTGACATTCTGGGGCCTAACAGTGATCGCGAGAGGGCTTTCGCCATGCAGGAATTGAAAGTTATCGGTGTCGAGAACGGCGCGCTGCTTGCAGCGAGCGAAGAGGGTGATCGTTTTCGAATTGCCATCGACGAAGTTCTCCAATCGAGACTTCGCCAAACCCAATCGGAACCGTCGAATGGGGCGAAATTATCGCCCCGAGAAATTCAGTCGCACATTCGTTCTGGGATGTCGGCTGAAGATGTCGCCGATGTGACGGGTGCGTCGCTCGACTACGTGCGTCGTTTCGAGGGGCCGGTGCTCGCCGAACGCGAATACATCGTCTCGTCTGCGCTGAGCGTGCCGGTGCACACCGCGATCGACCCCGACCCCACCGACGGCGACGCCAATTTCGGCAACGTCATCCGCGAGCGTCTTGCGTCGCTCGGTGCCACCGATGAACGGTGGGCGAGCTGGAAAGAACCGGCCGGAGGCTGGATCATCAAGCTCTCCTTCACCGCTGACGACATCGATCACGATGCACGCTGGGGCTTCGAGCCCAAGAAGAACTCGCTGACCCCGATCGGCAGCGAGGCCATCGCGCTCTCGCAGCAGGGCGAACTCAAGGGTGCGCTCATCCCCCGCCTTCGTGCGGTCGGTTCTGAGACGAGTCCCGCAGACATCTCGCGTTTTGACAGCGGTGCGTTCACGTTCAAAGAGCTGCAGAACGACGAGGTGTTGAACGACACGGCGCCGATCCTTGACCCGGTGCCGTACGCCCGCCCCGGCAGCACCACCGACGCAGTCGCCAACGCGGCAATCAAGCGGGCCGTCGAACCGGCGGCAACTCTCTCTGAGACCGCCGATCTTCTCGAAGCGCTGCGTCGCCGGCGCGGTGAGCGTGAAGCCGCCGCCGCTCCGCAGTACAACGAAACGATGGAACTGCCGACCCTGCCCCCGAGCTTTGCGACGACGCCGACAGCGCTGCCCACAGTGTTGCCGACCGTCTTGCCCACCGCGGTGCCGAACATCTCGGCTCCCGACGTTCCGTCGATCAGCCCGGCCTCGACCGCCGATGTCGACAGTGAGCACGATGCCGCCGGCTCCGCTCCCGTGTCCACACCGGCCGCCATGCGGCTCGTGTCGGATTCGTCAGCAGTGCCGGACTCGGACTCGACCGGTTCCTCCTCCGCGGAATCCGCCCGGATCGACGCTGGTACGGCAGCTGCCGAGCCAGACGAAACTCCCGCTCCGGCCGCAGCACCCAACATTTGGGCGACTCAGGCGGCGAAAGCCCAGGCTCGCAACACCGGCAACCTCGGCAAACGCGGACGTGCTTCGATGCCCAGCTGGGATGAGATTGTTTTCGGCGCCCGTAGCGACGACGATCTGGCCTAACGGTCGACTCCTCACGCTTCTGCGGCTGCCGATGACTCGGCGGCCGCAGTTCGGTGTGGAATCGTGAGCGCGGCGGCGCCGACTGCGGCATCGAGACGCGACGTCATCCGCATCCGCCTGTCACGCCAGGGGCTCGGTCCCGCCGTCTCTGCTGATGCGACGGGGCTGAACGGCCCGCTCTGCACTCCCGCCGATGTCGTCGAGCGTTTGCTTGCGGTGCAGGCACAAGATCTCCCTGCAGCGGCCTGGGCGCTCGGCGTGCGCTCCCCCGGTATCAGCCGGGCCGACGTCGACCGCGCAATCGACGAGGGAAGCATTCTGCGTTCCTGGCCGATGCGTGGGACCCTGCATTTCGTGCCACCGGCCGACCTGAACTGGATGCTGCAGCTCACGACCTCGCGGCTCATGGCTGGTACGACGACCCGGCGCATGCAACTCGACCTCGATCTGGCATCGATCGAGAAGGCGCGAGTGGTTGCCCAGGAAGCGTTGGCCGGTGGACGCGCATTCAGCCGGGCCGAGTTTCTTGCCCTGCTTGAGTCCAACGGCATTGCGACGGCGAATCAACGCGGCTATCACCTGATCTGGCACCTCGCACAAAGCGGCACGCTCTGCTGGGGTCCGAGGATCGGCAACGCACAGGCTCTGGTTCTGCTCGACGAGTGGGTACCCAACCCGCGCCGACTTGAGCGTGACGAAGCCCTCGGGGAGTTCGTTCTGCGCTACTTCGCCGGGCACGGCCCGGCGACGTTGAAAGACTTCGCCTGGTGGGCGAAGCTCACCGTCGCCGATGCGAAGGCCGGCTTGGCTGTGGCGCGGGACAGGCTCATTGAGATCCGGCTCGATGAGGTGAGCTACTTTCTGCCCGCTGAGGCCGACACCGGTTCCTGGGGAAGCCCTCCCGGGCAACGCTCCCCCGTGCTCGCACTCGGCGGCTTCGACGAGATGCTGCTCGGCTACACAGATCGCAGTTTCGCCGTCGCCGATGAAGATTTCTCTCGCGTTGTGCCGGGCAAGAACGGCATCTTTCTGCCGCTCATTCTGGAACGCGGTCGGGTGATCGGAACCTGGCGCCGCCAAAAGACAGGCACAAGGGTGACTGTCGAGCCGCAACCCTTCGCCGGGCTGACCGGGCGCCAACAGGCGAGCTTCGCGCGCAGCATCCGGGAGTACCAGAAGTTTCTCGGCACGCCGGTGCAGCTTGTCGAGACGGCGACATAGTCCATCACGTGACGGCCCCATGTGGTCATCGGCTGCGCCGTTGCAAAAGGTTTCCGAGCTAGAACGGCGCGAGGTCGCTGTCGGGGAATGTGCTGGGCCCGATGCGGTGTTCGGGTTCGGTCGTGTACTGGTGCCCGGTCGGCGAGGTCCAGGTGATGGTGCCCGTGTCGTCTTGCACGTAGGACCAGCCGATTTCGTGTTTGTCGCGGTGGTTCTTCGGGCAGAGCGAGGCCAGGTTGGTCAGGTTCGTTTCGCCGCGGTGGCCGTTCTCCCAAAACGGGATCGAGTGGTCGATGTCGCAATCCGCGGCGGCCCGGCTGCACCCGGGTGACCGGCAGGTCGCATCGCGCAGTCGCAGTGCCGCCCGCAGGTCGGCCGGTGGGGTGTAGCGTTCGCGGCCGACGGAGAGGAACGCCCCGGTTTCGGGGTTGGTGAGCACTCGCAGCCAGCCGGGGGCGGTGCCGGCGAGTTCCCGGGCGGTGTCGAGGTCGATCGGCCCGTACCCTTCAAGCACCGCCGGCTCGACGCTGCGGCCGAGCAGGGTCAACGCCGGGACCAGGATCACGACGTCCGCCTTGATCCCGCGGCGACGCTTCCGGCGGCTCCGGCCGGTGCCCGTTGCCGCCCCACCGTCGCCGTCGGTTTCGTCCGCGTCGTCGTCGTCCGCGTCGTCATCGCCGGCCTCGTCCCGGTCGAGGATCAGGTCGACGAGCACATCCGCTTTCAACTGGGTCAGGGTGCGCGGCTCGTCGGCGCGTTGCAACCCGCGCGCGGTGTTCGTCAGCCGGGTGCAGATCGCCTGCGCCTGCCCGGCGGGCAGGAACGCGTTGAGGTACGCCATTCCGTCGGCGGCCGGTTCGAAGAACACCGCCCGGTCCGCGACACTTTTCTGATGCCGGGTCGTGATCGATTCCGGGTCCAACCGCTCCCGGGCCTTGCGGGCCTTCTGCGCGAACCTCGACACGATCAGGTTCCCGGCACCGGGCAGCACCGCCTTCTCCAGCGCGGACCGGTCCGCCGGGCTGAGCGTGAACGTCTGGTCGGCGAGCACGGTGGCGTGCCGGTAGCTGATCTGCCCGGCCTGCAACGCGGCGAACGTGTCAGGCAGGGTGTGAATGAGGGCGTGGCTGATCGCGATCTGCGTCTCCATGGTGCGTTCCGGAATGCGCAGCGCACAGGCGAGTTCGGTGACAAGCACCCGCCGGTTCGCCCAACGCTGCCGCAGGGTCGACTCCGTCACCGGGAGCGTGGTCAGGTTCTCACTGAGCTGCCGCGCCCGGTCGATCGCGACGGCGGTCTCGGCGGCCAACACGGCCTGCCTGCGGTGCAATTCGGCGACGAGATCCACCTGTTCGCCGAGACGATCCTACAACGGGTTCATACCCTGAAGTCTGCCAGGCACCACCGACATGGCGCCGACACGAAAGGGTATCTGACCAGGGGTTGTGGATAACTTTCCGACCCGGCGCTTGTGGAGGGCGGATGGCCAACTGGCTGCGCTCGAAAGTTGACGGACGCGGTCTCGGCGCGCTCCGTCTGGCGCTCCTCGGAAGCGGAACGGGTGGGGCTGCGAAGCCGGCGCGGGCTATCCCGCTAGGCGCGCGCTAGACACCGCGCCGACGGGGATACCCCGCGCCCAGATCGGGTCGCGGCTTCGAGAGCAACTCACGGGGTCTCGACAGGCTCGACCACCGTCGCGGCACATGTCTGAGAAAGCGGCACGCGGTAGAACACCTGCCCGCTTCGTAGACGCGTGCCACCAGCGCCTGAGGTCAAGTCGCGGGATTTCGTGAAGCGGCCGGCGCCGTCGGGCGCTCCTCAATCCGCGAGAACAGGTGTGGCCGCGATGCCGGCGTGGGGAATCCCGCTGGGCGTGGGAGATGGCGCACGCCAGCGGGGATTCCCCACGCCCAGGTCGCGTCGCGGCTTCACGAGCGGCACACGGAGTTTCGGCCTCGACCGCCGTCGCGGCACAGGCAGGTGGGCGCGAATGAACCACCGAAATGGGCGCATATGCCCACGCGAGCGGAGTCGCCGCTCTGGCCGGTTAAGAGCACGGTGCAGACCGGGACGCGCCCGGGGTGCAGGACAGGCAGCACTAGCCTGGAAGAGTGCGATTGACTGCCAGGTTCCAGAGCAACAACCGAGTGCCGCTGCTTCAGGCTGTCAAGACATCCGTGGCGACCGTCCTCGCCTGGTTCGTCGCCCAACTGCTGCTGCCCACCGAACTTCCGATCTTCGCGGCGATCGCCGCCTTGCTCGTCGTGCAGCCCAGCATCAACCAGTCGCTCGGAAAGGCAATCGAGCGCACGCTCGGTGTGGTCGGCGGCGTGCTGGTCGCTTACGGCATCGGTTTGCTCTTCGGAAACTCGAGCTGGATCGTGCTGATGGCCGTCGTGCTCTGCATCTTCCTCGCCTGGGCGCTTCGCCTGAATCCCGGGTCGTCGAACCAGTTTCCGATCAGCGCGATGCTCGTATTGTCGATCGGCGCCACCACCCCCGCCTACGCGTTCGACCGCATCATCGAAACGTTCATCGGGGCCGGCATCGCCCTCGTCGTGAACATTCTGATCGTGCCGCCGGTGCTGTTGACCCCGGCGCATGATTCACTGACCCTCTTGGCCCGGGAAGTCGCCACCACGCTCGACCGGGTGGCCAGGGCGCTCCGCGCACCCCAGACCAACGCAGCGCTCGCTGAGATGATGATCGAGGCGCGGCTGTTGCGCCCGATGCTGGGGTCGGCAGAGAAGGCCATCGTGCAGGCCGAGGAGAGCCTCACCTTGAATCCGCGACAGGCGTCCTACCGGGTGATCCTCGACGCCGAGACGGTGCGATACGAACGTTTGAAGGCGCTCGTGACGCGCGCGATCGGCATGACCAGGGCACTCCACGACCACTACGACGACACGCTCTACCGTGAGCCGACCGTGCAGGCGCTCTCGCTCGAACTCGAGCGTGCCGCTCATGACCTGCGCCTGCTTGCGCGTCAGGATGAACGCCCGGATGAGCGCGTTCCGGCCGAGGAGGACTGGGTATTGGCCGAGGACCCGGCGCTCACGGCGCCGTTGGTGATCGCCGCCCCGCCACCCCAGCATTGGATCCTGATCGGTTCGCTCATGGAAGATCTCCGTCGCGTGCGTGAGGAAATCACCGGCGAGTAGGCACAACCGGGGTTGAGAATGCCGGGCATGAGAAAAGGGGCCCCACCGAAGTGGGACCCCTCATTCACAACCGACGATTAGTCCTGGTTGAGCACTGCCTGCAGTTCAAGCGTGATGGTGACCTTGTCGCCGAGCAGCACGCCGCCGGTCTCGAGCGCGGCGTTGTAGGTGAGGCCGAACTCTTCACGGTTCACGACGGCCTTGGCCGTTGCGCCACCCTTGTAGTTGCCGTACGGGTCGCTACCGAAGCCGCCGAATTCGAAGTCGAACGTGACAGGCTTGGTCACGCCCTTGATCGTCAGGTCGCCGTCGATGAAGAAGTCGCCCTTGACCTCGCGCACGCCGGTCGAGACGAAGTCGATGGTCGGGTAGGTCTCGGCGTCGAAGAAGTCGCCGGTACGGAGGTGTCCGTCGCGGTTCGCTTCGTTCGTGTTGATCGAGGCGACAACGGCGGATGCGGTGACGGTCGAGTCGAGCGGGTTCTCCGCCGTGACGAACGTGGCGTTGAAGCTGTCGAACGTGCCCTTGACCTTGCTGATCATGATGTGGCGGATGCTGAAGCCGACCTCGCTGTGCGTGGGGTCGATGGTCCAGGTGCCAGCCTTGTAGCCCGGGATGGTGGTCGTGATCGTGTCGGTCATGCGTTCTCCTTATGTGACAGGTGTAAGTCAATCGAGAGGTTTTCGCCTCCCACAGATGTATGCAAGCGCATAGAGTCTTGAGATATTCCGATGCAACCCAATCTTTTTCAATTTTCTTGAAACTTCCGGTTCTGGGGCGCGTGCCCGGCAGTTCCCGACTCAGCTCAGCCCGTTAGGCTCTCGTAACGGGAGGTCGGCGTGTTCACGAATGAGAAGGCAGCTGAGGCGATTCTGATCGCCGGCGGCGGGCGCGCCATTTTGCTGCAGCTGGCCAACCCGGCCATCGGTCATGGCGTGGCCCATCACAGCGACTTCACCAATCGGCCTCTGGACCGTCTGCATGCCACACTCACGTACGTCTATGCCGTTTCGTGTGGAACCCCGGCAGAGCTGAAAGCCGTGCGCCGCCGGGTCAACCAGGCTCATGTTCCGGTTCACAGCGCCCACGCCGAGGAATCCGTCGACCATCCGGCGTACAACGCGTTCACGCCTGAGCTTCAGTTGTGGGTGGCGGCGACCCTGTATGACTCGGCAATGACCGTGCACGATCACGTCTTCGGCCCGCTCAGCGACGCCGAGGCCGACCAGATGTACCTCGACTACGCGGCACTCGGTGCGGAGCTTCAGGTTCCGCGCACGCTCTGGCCGGCCGATCGCGCGGCGTTTGCCGCCTACTGGAACGATCAGCTCGCACGACTGCAGACCGATGAGACGACGCGCAATGTCGCGGCCCAATTGCTCCACCCCCGCACCGGCCCGCTCTGGTTGCGTGCCGCGATGCCGACGGGGCGCTTACTCACCACCGGATTTCTGCCGCCCGAACTGCGTGCTGATTTCGCGCTGCCCTGGACCCCACGCTCGCAGCGACGGTTTGACCGACTGATGCGGTTCACCTCCACCGTGTACCCGATTCTCCCCCGCGCAATCCGGCACTGGCCGAAGAACCACTACCTGCGCGCGCTTCGTGAGTCAATGGTGTGACCTGCGCCTCGGCCAGAGGATGTAGGCAGTACCGAAGCAGCGTGGTGCAGGACGCATCCGCAGCGTGGCGGTTCGTCTAGGCTCTCGGTGCGAGCGAAAGGATGCAGATGACGACACACCGGGGCACGTCGAGCTGGCGAGAGACACGGCTGACCGAGATGCTGGGGCTGCGGCTCCCAGTCGTGCTCGGACCGTTCGGCGGGCTCTCCTCCGTCTCGCTCACCGCTGCCGTCAGCAACGCGGGCGGACTCGGTTCGTTCGGCCTCTACGGCTACGATGCCGAGCGCATCCGCCAGACTGCCGAGCAGCTCCGCGAGTCGACCGATCAGCCGTTCAACCTCAATCTGTGGCTCGACCATGACAGCGCTAGCGCATTGGCGCCGACCGACGCCGAGTTCGCCGCCTGGCTCGAACCGATGCTCCCCTACTTTCGCGAACTCGATGTCGCACCGCCGAGCAAGCCCGACCACTTCTTGCCCACTGTCGAGGAGCAGCTCGATGCGGTCATTGAAGCGCGACCGGCGGTCGTCAGCTTCGTCTTCGGCGTGCCCTCGCCCGACATGCTCGACCGCTGCCGCTCGGCGGGAATCCGCACCGTCGGCACCGCGACGACGGTGGCGGAGGCCGTGGCCCTGGATGCCGCCGGCATCGACGCCATCGTCGCCAGCGGCTTCGAGGCCGGCGGGCACCGCATCTCGTTCCTGAGCAGCGCCGAAGACTCGCTGATGGGGTTGTTCTCCCTGCTGCCGCAGGTCGTCGATGCGGTCGGTGTGCCCGTCATCGCCGCCGGCGGCATCGCCGACGGCCGGGGAATCGCCGCCGCACTCACCCTCGGCGCCGATGCCGCTGTTCTCGGCACGGCCTTTCTCACCACCGACGAATCGGCGATCTCGCCGGGCCACCGGGAACGCATTCTCAGTCCGGACTCGGCCAGAACCGTGCTGACCCGGGTCTACAGCGGCCGGTTGGCCCGTGGCATCCCGAACCGGATGTTCGCCGAACTGAGCGAGCAGACCTCCAGGTTGGCGCCGTTCCCCGCCCAGAACTGGCTGTCCGGCCAGTTCAAGCCGGCGGCGATCGCCCGGCAAAACACCGACCTCATGGCGCTCTGGGCCGGTCAAGCAGCGCCGTTGGCGCACTCCGGATCGGCATCTGCCCTGATGCAGACGTTGGAGGCCGAGACGGCGGCGCTCCTGGACTAGGAGCTCGACGGAGCGGCGGCGGGCGTTCCGCCCGCAGTGCCGTCGGGATCCCCGTTCGGGAACACCCGCTTGTACTTGCGCCCGTCGGCGAGTTCCACCGTGCGGCTCGCCAGTGTGCCGCGGCTCACCTTGAGATAGATCGCTTGGGCGGTGACGCCGAGCTGTGCTGCGGCTTCGGCGACCGAGAGCCCGGGCAGGTCGGTCGGAACGCTGCTCGGGCGAGCCGCCCGTTTGCGTCCGGCATCGTGCCGGGCGGCGATCTCCTCGTCGGTTCCTTGCCACCGCCATTTGGCGGCAGCGGCCCCGAGCCCCGCGGCCTCGGCAATCTCCGTCCAACCGGCACCGGCGCTCTCAGCAGCGCGTGCGCTTGCCAGGGCTGCCGGGTCGGCGTCCAATGCAATCTGCAGACGGCGGAGTGCGTGGAGCCGGGCCAGCGGGGCCGACTCGGGGTCGGCATCCAGAGCGGTCAGCTCGGCCAGCGCCCGGGCTGAAGCAGGCGAAAGAAAGTGTCCCATGGTGCTTTCACGCTACAGGTCGCCCAGTGAAACCACGACGTGGCGATGCTGCCTAGCTCACCCCTGTGATCTTGTCGACGAGGCGGGCACCACTGTCATCGGTGGTTCCGGATGACGTCGCGGTACCACCAGTAGGACTGCTTCGGAATGCGCTCCAACGTCTCGTAGTCCGTGTAGACGAGGCCGAAGCGCTGAGAGTATCCGACCGCCCATTCGAAGTTGTCGAGCAATGACCAGTGAAAGTAGCCGCGCACATCGACACCGGCATCGACCGCGTCGGCAATGGCCGCCAAATGCGCGCCGGTGTAGTCGATGCGACGCTGGTCGGCCACGACGCCGTCAGCGTCGGGCCCATCGTTGATGGCGCATCCGTTCTCGGTGATGTAGATCGGCGGAAGCGCGTCGCCGTAGCGAGCCTTGAACGAGGTGAGCAGTTCGGTGAAGCCGGCCGGAATGACGGGCCAGTCGAAGTCGGTGGTCGGGTAGCCCTCGATCTCCTGAATCGCAAAGGGCAGCGAGCCGTCGATCTCGTGGCCGTCGACGAGTCCATTCGACTCCCCCGGTGCGCTGATCTTCGTCGGGTTGTAGTAGTTGATGCCGTACCAGTCGATCGGCACGCTGATCGCCGGCAGGTCATCCTGCGCTCCCTCGGGCAGGAATGGCAGAAGCTCCTCTGGATACGTTCCGAGCAGAATCGGATCGGCGAAGACCCAGTTGGCGATGGCGTCGTAGAGCCCGGCCGCCTGCTGGTCTTCCTCTTTCTCACTGGCCGCCCAGGTGGGGGCGTGGTTGTTCGCGATTCCGATGTTGTCGACACCGGCGGCGCGCAACGCGGTGACAGCACGGCCATGGGCGAGAAGCTGGTGGTGGGCGGCTGGCAGCGCGCCGAAGCCCAGCTGCTGGCCCGGTGCCTGAATGCCGGCGCCGTAGCCGAGCATGGTCAGCACGACCGGTTCGTTGATCGTGATCCATTGCGGGATGCGATCGGCAAAGTGGGTTCCCATGATGCTGGCGTAGTCGGCGAACCGGTCGGTGATGTCGCGGTTCAGCCAGCCGCCCGCCTCCTCGAGCGCGAGCGGGGTGTCCCAGTGGAACAGGGTGGGGGCCGGCGTGATGCCGGCTTCGAGCAGGCCGTCGACCAGCCGGTCGTAGAACGCCAACCCTTCGGCGTTGACCGGGCCGCTGCCCGTGGGCTGGATGCGTGACCAGGCGAAGGAGAAGCGGTAGGCGTCGATCCCGAGCTGCTTCATCAGAGCGATGTCTTCGGGGTAGCGGTGGTAGTGGTCGCAGGCGACCTCGCCCGTCTGGCCGTCGAACACACGATTCGGCTCGGCGCAGAATGCGTCCCAGCTGGTCGGACCTCGGCCGCCTTCGGTCACCGCGCCCTCGATCTGATAGGCGGCCGTCGACACCCCCCAGACGAACGAAGCAGGAAGTGAGGGGAATGCGGAGTTCGACATTGACTACCTTTCACGCGACTTTGCGTTGTTCGGACCTGACGCCTCGACGTTGATTCCGCGCCGACCGCGCCGGATCCCTCTCATACTCGGGGAGAAAGGTGAGTGAGTCAAGCGACTGGGTCAGTTGTCCCACATTTCTCAGGGAGTCAGCCGTTGGTCACCCGGACCGCGCTTGGCGCTATTTGCTCTCCCCGAGCATCTCGCGCACGAGCGGTGCGACCTGTGTGCCGTACAACTCGATGGCGTTCATCAGCTTCGCGTGCGGCATGGTGCCGTTGCTGTACTTCATGTCGAACCGGCTGAGGCCGAGGCCCTGCACCACGGTGACGATCTTCTTCGCCACGGTCTCGGGCGAGCCGACCATGAGCGCGCCCTGCGGACCAGCCTCTTCCTCGTACCGTTCGCGAGTCATCGGACCCCAGCCGCGTTCGCGGCCGATGCGCGCCTGCATCACCGAATAGTGTGGCCACAGTTCATCGCGAGCCTCGGCATCCGTCGCCGCGACATAGCCGGGCGAGTGGGCGCCGATCGGCTGGGTCGGCTTGCCGAACTGTTCGAGCGCCCGGTGGTAGAGGTCGGTGAACTGTGCAAAGGCGAGTGGATTGCCACCGATGATGGCGAGCATCATGGGCAGGCCGTAGTGGGCGGCGCGCACGACGGACTGCGGGCTTCCACCCACGCCCACCCAGGTGCGGAGCGAACCGGATGCCGTCGGCGGGAACACCGACTGGTTCTCGAGCGCAGCACGGGTGCTGCCCGACCAGGTGACGGGCTGCTCTTTCAGAATCTCGGTGAACAGCTCGGTCTTCTCTTCGAAGAGGCGCTCGTAGTCGCTGAGGTCGAGACCGAAGAGCGGGAACGACTCGGTGAATGAGCCGCGGCCGAGGATGACCTCCGCGCGACCGTTCGACACCGCGTCGAGGGTGGAGAATCGCTGGAACACGCGTACCGGGTCATCAGAACTCAGAACGGTGACCGCGGAACCCAAGTGGATCTGGCTGGTCTGGCCGGCAATGGCCGCAAGCACAACCTCGGGGGCCGAGATCGCAAAGTCTTCACGGTGATGTTCGCCGACTCCAAAGAAGTTGAGTCCGACCTGGTCGGCCAGCACCGCTTCTTCCACGACATTGCGCAACACCTCGGGCTGCGACAACAGCCGCCCGTCGGCGTCGAACGTCACGTCGCCGAAAGTGTCTAGTCCAAGTTCAAGTGTCTGCGCCACGCTGTGATCGCCTCTCGAGTCAATTCTGCTCACCACATACTTCTATGCAAATGCATACACCAAGGGGAACCGAGGGATCGGCCCGGATATTCCTGAGTCTGAAACTCCGCCGACTGCCATCATCCGTTGCTGATCGTCATCCGATCATCGGTCCACGGATCTGGGGTGCTCCGCACCACGGGAAGCCCCAGCACCTGGAGGCGTTCGATCAGCTGCGCGACCTCCCGCACCCCGTCATGCTGGGTCAATTGCGCGGCGACCCGCGCCGCATTCACCCGAAACAACCGATCTTCACCCACCGCGTCGACGGCACGGGCGATGGCCGCCGGACGTGGCCGACCCGTGCGCAGGTCGATCCCGGCTCCGCTTGCCGCGACGCGTGCGGCGATCTCTGGTTTGTCGATGTCTCCCCCGGCAACGATCAGCGGCACGCCGTGGGCCAGTGCGGCCAGCACCCCGCCCCATCCGCCGTTGGTGATCATCACCGAGACAAGCGGAAGCAGTTCCGGGTAGGGCAGCACATCGGCAACGCGTGCGTTCGCCGGCACCGGAAAGGGCAGAGTGGTAACGCCGGGGCGGCCCGTGACCGCCACCACGAGCAGGTTCTCGTCGGCCAGGGCCGTGAGCGTCGGCTTGAGCAGCTCGGTGGGTTCGGTGTGCAGGGTGCCCTGGGTCACGTGCACGACTGGCAGCTCGGCGGCCAAGACGTCGCCCCACCAGGGCGGATGCTGCGCACGTCGCGCCGCGAGCGGGCGCTGTAGCGCTCCGACGAAGTGCGCCTGGGGTGGCAGGTCGCGCCGGGGGTATTCCAGCGCTGGGACCCCGGTCGCGCAGATCAGGTATGGCGACCACCAGGCTCGGTCCAGACGTTCCGCTGCGACTGGGAGCCCGACCGCCGCCCGGGTCTGCTCGTAGGCCTTTTGCACACCATGCGCCATGACGGTGAAGGCCGCGCGCAGCATCCGGTCTCGCAGTCGACCGGCGATTGTCTCCGCCGGCTGCAGCGCCAGACCGGCCGGGGGCAGGTCGCGACTCGGCAGCGACAGCGGAACGAGTGAGATCGACGCCCACGGGCAGCCCAGTTGTTCCCCGGCCAGAGCCACGCCCAGGCAGAGCTGGTCGCCGGCCATCACATCCCAGGGCTCCGCGTCATACGCCTCACGCAGGTCGGCGACCTGCCCGGCGGCCGATCGCACGAAGACATGCTCGAGGTTGCCGAGCAGCGCGCGCCGACCGGTTCGAAAGGGCAGGGCCGGAAATGCCGCATGCAGGTCGTGTTCGTCGAAGTCCGGGGCGTGGCGCCAAGGAATCCCGGTCGCGCCGACCTGTTTGAACTGGTCGAGATATCGGGAACCGGTGTACACCCGCACGCGATGCCCGCGAGCGACGAGCTGCTCGACGACGGCAAGAATCGGTGCAACGTGACCGGCAAACGGCATGACACCGATCAGGATGCGCGCCATCACAATCTCCACTCTTCGGGTGAGCGTTTCGCCGCGCCGCCGACCTCGGCGTTCAGCGTGATGTGCGGAAGCGTACCCCGGCAGAGCGTCGCGCACCACAGAAATTTTGCGGCGGATTACTCCGTGGTCGAGCCCCTACGGACCGGAGTCTCAACTCGTCGGAGCCCTACTGGGCCGCTACTCGTCGGAGCTTCTATTCGTCCACGGCGTCGAGATAGACCCAGCGTGTGTCGACTCGCACGAAACGGCTCGTCTCATGCTGCTGCACCCGCTCGCCGTTCTGCCGGCCGTATGCGGTGAACTCGACGATCCCGTCCGTGTCGAACAGCCCGCCGCGCTCGGTGCGTTCGATGTCGAGCCGTCGCCAGATCAGGTCGTCGTCGAGGTCAAGCTCGGTCGGGCGGGTGTGCGGATGCCAGGTGCGAAGCAGATAGGCCGTGTCGCCGACCGCGAATGCCGAGTAGCGCGAGCGCATCAGCAGTTCCGCCGTCGGCGGAGTGGTGCCGTCGCGGTGGTAGCGGCCGCAGCAGTTGGCGTAGCTCTCGCCGCTCAGGCACGGGCAGCGTTCGAGCGTCACCGGTGCCATCAGCTGCCCAGCAGCGTGTTCATTTCGACGACTTCGGCGCTCTGCACCGTGATCATCTGCTCGGCCAAGGCACGCAGCTCGTCGAAACCGCCGTTGTCGATCTGGTCCTGGGTCATCGCGATGGCACCTTCGTGGTGGGACTTCATCTCCGTCAAGAACGTGCGTTCCATCTCAGCGCCGGTCAGAGCGCCGAGTGCCTGCATCCGCTCGGGAGTGACCATTCCATTGGCTATGTGCACTGAGTGCTCCGCCAGCAGTTGGCCCTGGTTCCAGGCTGTCGCCCACCCCACCATCACGTCGATCTCATCTTGCTGTCCGACCTTGATCCGTTCGGCCAGGTCGCGAGTTTCAGACGACACGCCCTCGGCGGCCAGCACAACATCGCTCATGGTCACGGCCTGCTCGTGGTGAGGAGTCATCATCGCCAGAAAGTGCAGGTCAACGTCGTTGACGGATGCGGGTTGCTGCGCAGACGGGACGGCTGAGGAGCCGTCCTCGCCCTGGGTCGCACCCGGCTGGCCGGTCGCCTCGGGCGCGGAGCCGGCATCCGTTGCACAGCCGCCGAGGAGCAGAAATGCTGCCAGCGCGCCCGCGAATGAGACAGCCTGTGCGCTACTGACCGACATCGAGTCCTCCTGCGATTGGCCGGAGTACCGTGACGCCCCGGGCTTACCAACCCAGCCTAGGTGGGACATGGCTGGGAGTACGCTGAGCGCCACCCCGGCGTCGTGATGAGCATCTTCCAGGGCGCAGATATACCGCAACCTTGCGTCACGACAGTCGGGCCACGCTCTGCGCTCAGGGCGAACCCCGCGCCATTGGCGCCATTGTTGCGATTAGCTGAGGTCATGACGCGCACACTCATTCTTGGGGGGACGGCCTGGCTCGGTCGCGCGATTGCCGAGCAATTGGTTGTCGAAGGAGAGGATGTGACCTGCCTCGCACGGGGCGAGTCCGGAGCGGCCCCGAGCGGTGTGATGTTCGTGCGCTCTGACCGGCGAGCACCTGGAGCATACGATTCGGTCACAGGCGATGACTGGGACGAGATCATCGAGCTCGCCTCTGAGCCCGACCTCGTCACCGGGGCGCTTGATGCATTGGCTGACAACGCGAAGCACTGGACACTGGTTTCGTCCGTCTCTGTGTACGCAAGCAACACCGAATCGGGAGCCGATGAAGACGCCGCCCTCGTGGAGCCGACCGACCTCACCAACTATGCGCACGCAAAAGTCGCTGCTGAACGGGCCACGTCCGCGGCGCTCGGCGATCGCCTGCTCATCGCAAGACCGGGCCTGATCGCTGGACCGGGCGACACCAGCGACCGGTTCAGCTATTGGGTATCGCGACTGGCCCTGGCTTCGCAGGAACCCGTGCTCGTGCCCGAAGTCCACGATCGCGCCGTGCAGTTCATCGACATTCGGGACCTGACTGATTGGCTCATTGCTGCCGGCCGCCGGGGCCTCACCGGCATTTACAACGCCGTCGGCAGCGAACGCGAACTCGCCATGCTGCTGCGTGATGCCGCTCAGATCGCCGGCCATACCGGCGAACTCATCTCGGCCGAAGACGACTGGCTCACCGCACACAACGTCAACTACTGGGCTGGACCCCGCTCCCTGCCGCTCTGGCTTCCCCGTCGCGACTTCGCGTTTGCCCAACGCAGTCGCAGCCGATTCCTCGCCGCTGGCGGCACCGAGCGAAACCTGAAGCAGACACTTGCGGACGTGCTCGCGGACGAACGGACACGGGGACTTGATAGAGGGCGACGGTCTGGCCTCACCCGAGACGAAGAAATCATTCTTCTCGGCGAAATCAGCGGGTAGCTGTCGCTGAGGCCGAGAGAGGCACTGCCGAGTCGGCGAAATTCCGGGTGTTGAGCTCCCCCCACGATCTGCCCAGCAGCGGGGTGAGGGCGATCGCGGCGTAGACCACGCCAACGGCGACCAGCGTGGGCACAAGGCCAGCCTGGCTGACCGCGACGCCACCCAGCAGGCTGCCGATCGGCATGGCGGCGGCGACACCGGTGGTCATTCCGCCCAGAACCCGGGCGCGCATCTCTCGCGGGACCTGCTCATACAGCACGGTGGACAGCAACGGATTGATCGAGCCCGCGGCCAGGCCGGCAAGTGCGAACACAGTGAGCAGAATGGGCGTATCCACCCCGGCCGCCATAGCGACATAAGGCGGGGTGCCCGCTAGAAGAAAGCAGAGTACGAGCGTGCTGCGCCGAGGGAGTCGGTGGCCGAGCCAGCCGAAGAGGCTGGATCCAGCGAGTGCACCGCCGGCGAAGACAGCGACCATCAGGGCGAGCAGCGCGCCGTCGGGAGTGACGGTGCGGGCGTAGACGGGGAAGAGAACGATCAGCCCGGCGGAGTCGAGGCAGTTCGTGACCATGACAAGCAGGACCACATTGCGAAGGAGAGGATTCAACGTCAGAAACCGAATCCCGACCGAGAAGTCCCGCCAGTAGCCTGACCGAGGATTCCCCGGGCCTATCTGCTGCCCGGCCAGCTTCTTTCCTCGCTCTGGGACGCACAACCACAGCAGCAGTGCAGAGACGGCAAACGTCGCAGCATTGAGGAGGAGTGAATTCACGGGGCCCAACCAGACCAGCGAGAGCGCCGCGGCCGAGGCGCCGACCAGTGTGGCGCTGCGCGAGATGGCGGCTTCGGCCCCACTCGCCCGGGGGAGACGGATGCGCGCGCCCTCCGCCAGATCGGGCAGGAGTGCGGATTTCGCGGTGGTGCCCGGCGTGTCGAGCAAGCCACTGAGGAAGACAAGAGTCAGGAGAGCCCAGAATGGCAGACCAACCGTGGCCGCCAGAAGCGGGATGAGAAGCACCGTCATGCCGCTGGCAAGGTCGGCGATGATTGCCGACAGGCGGAATCCCAGCCTGTCAACGAGGACACCGCCAAACGCCCCGCCGAGAATGACGGGAACGGTGACGAAGACACCGGCGACCCCCGTCGCCAGCACCGAACCGGTGTCCTGGAGAACATAGAGCGGAACAACGATCAAGGTGATCGCGTTGCCGGCCAGGGAGAAACCCCGAGCCGCGAGCAATCCGATCAGTGGGAGCCCCCTCACGAGCGGCTCGGACCGACCGGCCCCCAGCTGGGCGTTCACGGTCGACGGAACGCGTGCACCATGAGCTGAACCGCCTCTGTTCCGGGCCGCGATCGGTCGCCCAGAGCGTGCCATTTCTCAGCGACCGCATCCAGTTCTGCGCTCGCCTGGGCAAGCTCAACGGCAGTGAGATAGGCGACGGTATCGCCGGAAGTCGCCGCTGTCGCCCACTCTTCGGGCAATTCCTCTGTCACCTCAATGACGCGGTGCAAGGTAGCCGCGTAAACATCCACGATCTGGTGCCGCATGGCCGCCGAAGCCTGCCGAACGCTCGGCGAGGCACCCGCTTCGGCCGGCGAAGTGTCGGTGAAATCATGAGAAGCGCGCCACCATCGTTCTCGCCTGTCCGAAGCGAGCTCCGGCACTTCCTCAACAAAACCGAACTCGGCGAGCTTGCCCACGTGATAGCTCAGAGTTCCCGGCGCTTCATCGAACACCTCCGAGAGCAGCCCGACCGTGCGGGGGCCCCCGACGCGCAACTCCCCCAGAATCTGCAGACGAAGCGGATGCGCCAACGCCCGCATCTGCTTAGCGCTCGTCAGCGAAAGTACGGAGCGCTTGACCGCGGATTCGCCATGCTGTTCTTCAACCATGCAATCAGGATAGTTTCACAAGAACTATTGCACAACAGTCATTGTGCTTTCCCTTGCACGGTGGTCCTGAGGAGGCCTCGCTCGTCAATTAGTTCGTCCGGGTCGGGAGGGAGGGTCTCAGTGATATCCGCCGCCACGCCTCGACCAATGCTCGTTCGGTGCCGGACGCGGATGCCGACAACGGCCAGCGGGAGCAAGGCATACACCGGCGCAAGCGCCAGCGAGCCGAGGAACGCCGGGCCGGTTGGCGCGGCATAACCGAGGTTCATCGCGAGGAGCGCCACGCAGGCGCCGGCGCTACCTGCAGTCAGTACGGCCGCGGCGTAGAGCGTTCCTCGATAGGGATCCTTGTGGTCGCGAGCGATGACGGCGGAGATGGCCATCGCGAAACCAAAGGCCGTCAATGCCACGATCGGCAGGAAGAACATCCACAGCGGTTCGGTGTTCGTGACCTTGGTGCCGGACCATTGCACGTTCAATGGGTTCGGCAGAGGCGTCCACTGCGCAACCACGATGCCGGCAACGGCGGTCGGAGCTGCCACGAGGATCGCGGCGAGAATGCGGCGTGCGAACATCATGACGCCCCGTTTCTGATGGAACCATGGATTTTGGAGGGCGTGCATTGACGGTCCCCGATGGAGACAGTCTCGTACCCGGATCAGCCTCAGGGCCAACCACCACCCCGACCCATGTGTGCCGCTTGCGCTGCCGCATGGGCGGCGGTCTCATCTTCCGAATGTTCAGACCCGTGATACTCCGACAAACGGCGAGTCACACGTTCGCGGCGCACCAAAATTGCCGAGACAATGATTATCCCCACCAACAGAAGAGCGATCAGAATTACCGGTTCTAGATTCATCAGTGACCCCCCTCGAGCGAACTCTATCGCCACCACTGTTCTCGCCACCAGAAGGACGCGACGCTCCGCTCGCCCAGCGGCATACCTTGACACGCCCGACGCCATCCGCACGTTTGCGTCTAACAGCCCGCGCCTACAAACCGCCGGATCGATTCAGGTGCGTTAACGAAGAAAAGCCCGGCACAGTGTGCCGAGCTTTTCTTCTGAGTGTGGATCCAAGGGGATTCGAACCCCTGACCCCCTGCATGCCATGCAGGTGCGCTACCGGGCTGCGCCATGGACCCTCGTGCTGTTCCTGATCTCTCCGGAACAACTCGTTTAGATTACTACACTCCGCGAGCGAAGCGAAAACCGGCGCGTTACTCGCGCGTGTCGTGAACCGGAAGCTCGATCGGAACGACCGGGCAGTCCTTCCACAGACGCTCGAGACCGTAGTAAACACGCTCTTCCTCGTGGAAAACGTGCACGACGAGGTCACCGAAATCGACGAGGATCCAGCGGCCCTCAGCGCGGCCTTCACGACGCAACGGCTTGTGGCCGGCCTCGATCAGCTTGTCTTCGATCTCACCGGCGATTGCAACAACGTTGCGCTCTGAGCGGCCGGTGACGATGAGGAAGATGTCGGCAAGGGGCAACGGCTCGGACACGTCGATAGCAACGAGATCCTCCCCGGCCTTCGAGTCGGCGGCGGCGGCGGCCACCTGGAGGAGCTCGAGAGCGTGGGCAGAAGCGGTCATCGAATAAATCCCTGAGTTTGTGGTGCTGATATGGATGGCATTAGAAAATATTGAACACGAAGGCACCGACGAACAAGGCGATGACGCCCAGTGCGAGTGCGGCTGCGGTGACGGCAAGCACCGTCGGCAGCCAAACGATTTCTTTCTTCGGTGCGGTCATGACGCCGCGCGTTGAGGTGTGGCTGCTGACGGCGCGACTGGCACTCACCGGGGCGACGTCGGAACCCGCGCCGGCCTCGTCGAGCTGGTCAAGCATGTGGTCGACATCTGCGGAGTCAAACCGGTCAGGATGCGCACCGGTCGAACCGAGACTGCGCGGCAGGTCGATCGAACCGGTGATCAGGATCTCGCCCGTACTGGCGAAAGGTCCGGCGGTGCGATCCTGGTGCGACATGTCGGGCAGGATGAGCGCATTGGTGGTGGTGGGAACTCCCCCGGCGCCGAGGCCGAGAGCGATGATCTGGTCGAACTGGTGAACCTGGTCGAGAGTCCGAGTGTGTTCAGCGACGGCTTCAGAGTCATCGTCGGGGTCAATCGACCAATGCCCGACCGGAGGGTGCAACTCGCGGGGGCCGTCGTCCGAGTCGACCGGGTCAACATCATCAACCAGATCGAGGTCATTGATGAGTTCGGCGTCGTCGATGTCGTCGGCGTCGTCGACGAGGTCAACACTGTCGACGCCATCCGCGCCCTCGCCCGCTTCTTCCTGAGCGGCCTTCAGAGCACGCAGCTCCCGGCGGGTCAGGGTGCGGTCGAGCGAATCGAAGTAGTCGGCGTCGGTCAACTCCGACAGTGAGGAGTCCGCAAGCATTGAGTCAGCAAGCATTGAGTCCGGACGCAGTGAGTCAGGAAGAACCGAGACTCGGCGCTCGCCCGCTCGGGGCACAGCGGCAGCTTTCGCGGCAGCTTCGGCCTTCTGGATCAGCTCGGTGAACGACGACTCGGTCGAGCTCGCACGCGGCTCGGTTGAAATCGCTATCGACGCCGTCGCCGGCTCGTCGGAAGATGTAGAGGCATCCTGCTCAGCGGCCAACTCGCGAAGTTGGCGTCGCGTCAGTGGCTGCGGGTTGTTACCCAACGTCATGCCACACTCCGATACAGGTGATGCTTTGAGATGTACTGGACGACCCCGTCGGGAACCAGATACCAAACCGGAAATCCCCGATTGACTCGAGCCCGGCAGTCTGTCGAAGAGATCGCCAAAGCCGGAACTTCCAGCAAGCTTACGTCTTGATCAGGCAATCCCGAAACGCTGAGCTCATGTCCCGGGCGACTCACAGCCACAAAGTGCGCCAGATCCCACAGCTCCTGAACGTCTTTCCAGCTCAGAATCTGCGAGATGGCGTCGGCCCCGGTGATGAAGAAGAGCTCGGCGTCGGGGTGTTCGGCGTGCAGGTCGCGCAGGGTGTCGATCGTGAAGGTCGGCCCGGTGCGGTCGATATCTACCCGGCTCACGGTGAAGCGCGGGTTCGACGCCGTTGCGATCACCGTCATCAGATAGCGATGCTCAGCGAGCGTCACATCTTCTTTCTGCCACGGGTGTCCGGTCGGCACGAAGACGACCTCGTCGAGATCGAAGCTCTGTGCGACTTCACTCGCGGCAACCAGGTGGCCGTGATGAATCGGATCGAACGTTCCACCCATCACGCCAATACGCGGCCGACGCACAGTCACGAAACGAGCGACGCTTTAGTGGCCGCCGTGGCCGTGGGTGCCGCCGTGAGCTGCCGCGTAGGCGTCTGCCTTGGCCTGGTGGCGGTTGGCCACGTCACGGTAGGTCCAGAGCACAGCACCGAGCGCGATGAAGATCACCAGGGCGATCAGACCGTAGGCCCAGGTCGGCATGGGCAGTTCAACGTGCCCGGCTTCGGCCAGAACAGTGGTCACGAAGGACATGAAATTCTCCATTCACAAACGGCGATGAGACGGTGTCGCCGCAACTATCCTAGCGGGGCTACGCACGCACCTGTCCGCTGCCACGCACAATCCACTTGGTGCTGGTGAGCTCCGACAGGCCCATCGGTCCGCGCGCGTGAAGCTTCTGAGTCGAGATTCCGACCTCTGCTCCGAAACCGAATTCGCCGCCATCGGTGAACCGTGTCGAGACGTTCACCATGACCGCGGCCGAATCGACCTCGTTCAAGAATCGTTCGGCGTTGGCGAGGTCGTTGGTGATGATCGACTCGGTGTGTCCGGTCGAGTACCGACGGATGTGGTCGATCGCGTCGTCGAGGGAGTCGACGACGGCGACGGCCAGGTCAAGGCTCATGTATTCGGTGGCCCAGTCCTCGTCTGTGGCGGCGACGGCATCCGGGAAGAACGCACGTGCGCGCTCGTCGGCGTGGATGGTGACGCCGCTGGCGGCGAGCCGGTCCAGCACGGCCGGAAGCAGGCGGGCCGCAGCGTTCTCATGGACGAGCAGAGTCTCGAGTGCATTGCAGACACTCGGGCGCTGCACCTTGGAGTTGTGCACGATTTCGACAGCCCACTCCGGCGTGGCGCTGTCATCCAAAAAGATGTGCACGACGCCGGCGCCGGTTTCGATGACGGGCACCGTGGACTCACTGACGACCGTGTTGATCAGGTTCGCACTCCCCCGCGGGATCAGCACGTCGACGCCGCCACGCGCCTTCATCAGCAGGTTCGCCCCCTCGCGCCCGAACTGGTCGATGGTCTGCACCGATTCGGCCGGCAGACCGACGGATGCCAGCGCATCCTGAATCAGCGCGACGAGCACCCGGTTCGAGTTCTCGGCGGCCGAACCGCCGCGCAACACCGCGGCATTGCCGCTCTTCAACGCCAAAGCGGCAATGTCGACCGTCACGTTTGGGCGTGCCTCGTAGATGACGCCGACCACCCCGAACGGCACACGCACCTGGCTGATCTTGATGCCGTTCGGCAGGCTGCTGCCGCGCACGATCTGACCGACCGGGTCGGTGAGCAAGGCCACGTCGAGCACGGCGACGGCAAGGGCTTCAACGCGGGCAGGGTCAAGCCGCAGCCGGTCGAGAAGCCCGGTGCTGAGTCCGTTCGTGATGCCGGCGGTCAGGTCGAGTCCGTTCGCTTCGACGATTGCCGCGACGTTGGCACGCAGCGCCGTCGCAATGGCGACCAGTGCCCGGTTCTTGACCTCGGTCGGTGCGGAGGCGAGAGCGAGTGACGCGGTGCGGGCAGCCGAGAGAGTCGGAGTGAGTACGGTGACGGGGTAAGACGACGGCGACATGCCGCCAGTTTACGGGAGCGGGTGACCGCTCGGCACGGCGGCCGGCTCGAACCAGGTGCCGACGTGTTCGCCGCGCAGAGCCTGGGCGACCAGTGTGGTGGAGGTGACGAGAACGGCGGTTCCGGCGTCGGCGGCGATCCGCGCCGCCGAGACCTTCGTGCTGGCCCCGCCCGTGCCGACGCCCGAAGCGCCGGTCGAGCCGAACTCGACGCCGGGCAGCGAGTCGCCGGCCACAATACGCTCGATGCGTTCCGCACCCGGAAGGTGCGGCGGCTTGGTGTACAGCGCGTCGACGTCGCTGAGCAGAACGAGCACATCCGCCCGGATCAACGTGGCCACCAGCGAGGCCAGCCTGTCGTTGTCGCCGAACCGGATCTCGTGAGTGGCGACGGTGTCGTTCTCGTTGACGATCGGCAGGATGCGCAGCTCGAGCAGGCGTTCCATCGCCCGTTGCGCGTTGCCGCGGTGCGCCGGGTTCTCCAGGTCTCCCGCCGTCAAGAGCACCTGACCGGCGACAATGTCGTAACGGTCGAGGCTGTCTTGATAGCGGAAGATCAGCAGGTTCTGACCGACGGATGCAGCGGCCTGCTGGGTCGCCAAATCCGTCGGTCGTGCATCGAGGTTGAGGTAGGGCATGCCGGTGGCGATCGCCCCAGACGAGACGAGAACAACTTCAGAACCGCGGCCGTGAGCCTCGGCCAGGGCGTCGACGAGCGACGCGATGGCTCCGGCATTGTCACCGCTGATCGACGAGGAGCCGACCTTCACGACAATTCGGGCTGCGTTTCGAATGTGTTCCCGCTCGGTCACGCTCACTCCGAGTCGCCCTCCTGGCTGTTGGCGGCGGCCGGAACCGACGCATCAGAGGAATCAGACGCTGACTTTCCGGAGAACTCCTCGCCATCGCTCGGCCAGAGTCCGGCCTCACGCTCACGGATGAGCTCGGCGCGAGCCGCAGCCTTGGCATCCATGCGACCGAAGTACTCCTCGCGACGCTGGTTGCTCGTGCGTCGGGTGCTCTCGTCGAGACGGGTGTCGGTACCGCGCGGGGCGGTGATGAGCTCGGCCGTCGAGGTGAGAGTGGGCTCCCAGTCGAAGACGACGCCGCTGTTGCCCGGCCCGATGATCACGGTCGAACCGGCGACGGCACCGACGCGGAACAGTTCGTTCTCGACGCCGAGCTTGGCCAGACGGTCGGCGAGGAAGCCGACGGCCTCGTCATTGGTGAAGTTGGTCTGCTGTACCCAGCGCTCCGGCTTGGTGCCGAGGATGCGGTACGTGTTGCCGAAGGTGCCACCCTCGACCTTGATCACGAAGCCGCCGTCGTCGACAGCAACCGGGCGCAGCACGATCCGGGGCTTCCGAGCCTCGGCGGCGGCGACCTCAGCGCGACCCGCCTCAACCGTTTCGGCGAGGGCGTAGTTGAGCTGCTTGAGGCCTTCGTGGGTGACCGTCGAGATCTCGAAGACGCGGTAGCCACGTGCCTCGAGGTCGGGGCGCAGGAACTCGGCGAGCTCACGGGCTTCCGGAACGTCGATCTTGTTCAAGGCGATGAGCTGCGGGCGCTCAAGCAACGGCTTCTGGCCCTCGGGAACCGGGTAGGCCGCGAGTTCGCCGAGAATGATGTCGAGGTCGCTGATGGGGTCGCGACCCGGGTCGAGCGTGGCGCAGTCGAGAACGTGGAGCAGCGCGGTGCACCGCTCGACGTGGCGCAGGAATTCGAGGCCGAGGCCCTTGCCCTCGCTGGCGCCTTCGATGAGGCCGGGAACGTCGGCCATGGTGTAGCGGGTCTCCCCCGCCTGCACGACGCCGAGGTTCGGCTGCAGGGTGGTGAAGGGGTAGTCGGCGATCTTGGGCCGGGCGGCAGACATTGCTGCGATCAGGCTCGACTTGCCGGCCGAGGGGTAGCCGACGAGTGCGACATCCGCGACCGTCTTCAGCTCAAGGTAGACGTCGCCTTCCCAGCCGTGGGTGCCGAGCAGTGCGAAGCCGGGGGCCTTGCGCTTGAGGGAGGCCAGCGCGGCGTTGCCGAGCCCGCCCTGACCGCCGGGCGCGACGATGAGTCGCAGGCCGGGCTCGTTCATGTCCATCAGCTCGTTGCCGTCGACATCCTTGACAACGGTGCCGAGCGGAACCATCAGCTCACGCATCTCGCCGTTGTGGCCGTTGCGGTGATCGCCCATGCCGGGACCGCCGTTGTCGGAGGTGCGGTGCGGGGAGCGRTGGTAACCGAGGAGGGTGGTGGTCTGCGGGTCTGCGACAAGAACGAGGTCGCCGCCGCTGCCGCCATTGCCGCCGTCGGGGCCGGCTAGTGGCTTGAACTTCTCGCGCTTGACAGAGACACAGCCGTCTCCACCGTTGCCCGCTCGCAGATGTAGCGTGACGTGGTCAACGAATGTGGCCATGATGTGCCCCTTTCAGGTGGCGTAAAAATACGTAAGGGCGAGCCGAAGCCCGCCCCTACGTTCAAAACTTGTGGGTGCCTATTCGGCAGCCACCACAATGTTGACAACCTTGCGGCCGCCCTTTGCGCCGAACTGTACCGAGCCCGCTTCGAGAGCGAACAGGGTGTCGTCGCCGCCACGTCCGACGTTCACGCCGGGGTGGAAGTGGGTGCCACGCTGACGAACGATGATCTCGCCCGCGCTGACAACCTGACCACCGAAGCGCTTCACGCCGAGGCGCTGTGCGTTGGAGTCACGACCGTTGCGAGTGGAACTCGCGCCTTTTTTGTGTGCCATCTGTACTTCTCCTCAGACCTAGGCGATGCCGGTGATCTGAACGCGCGTGAGCTCCTGACGGTGCCCCTGACGCTTCTTGTAACCGGTCTTGTTCTTGAACTTCTGGATAACGATCTTCGGGCCGCGGAGGTCGTTGAGAACCTCGGCGGTGACCTTGACGTCGGCCAGTGACTTGGAGTCAGAGGTGATCTTGTCGCCGTCGACGAGAAGCACAGCGGCCAGCTCGACGATGCCGTCCTTGTCAGCCTTGATTCGGTCCATCGTAACGATGGTTCCGACCTCTACCTTCTCCTGCCGGCCACCGGCGCGCACAACTGCGTAAACCACTTTAACGTACCTATCTCTGGGGAGCCGGGGGGTCCCGATTCCTATTGTGGAAAGTCACTGGGATGAACGAGTCAGACTGACTCATTGCTTTTCAGAAAACCTTGGCGAAAGTGTGGACCTAAACGTCCAACACACGCCAAGGGTCAACTTTAGCGGTACAAATGCCCCTCGGTCAAACCGACGCACATCCGTAGAATTCGATGATGACCGTGTTGATCGACAAACCACTGTGGCCCGCGCACAACACGCTCTGGTCACATCTTGTCAGTGATTCCTCAATCGAGGAACTTCACGCCTTCGCGGCGCAGAACGGCATTCCGCGGCGTGCATTCGATCTCGACCACTACGACGTGCCGGAAGCGCGCTACGACGCTCTGGTGGCCGCTGGGGCGCTTCCGGTGGGCATCCGGGAGCTCGTGACGCGCCTCGCCGCCAGCGGTCTGCGTGTGTCGGGTAAGCAGCGCAAACACGGCTAGACGCCGCGCAACGCAGCTCAGCGCCAGTCAGCGCCACTTAACGCAGAAAGGCGGGCCCGTGAGAATCACGGACCCGCCTTTCTGATGCGACCTTAGGAGTTCTTCGCCTCGGTCGACGGTGCGACAACCGGCTGGGCCGTCTGCGTCGGGCCACCGGCCGTGCTGACGCGACGGCTGCGTGAGCGGCCCTGTCCCGGCTGCTTGGGCTCAGGAAGCGCATCGAGCACCGAGTCGAGCAGCTGGTCGGTGACCTGCTTGCTCACCGTGCGCTTGCCGCGCTGCGACTTGCGCACCGGAATGTCGAGAATCTCGACCGATTCCGTTTCGAGCGACTCGGCGACCGCAGCTGCCTGGGCGGGGGCGGATGCCGGAGCCTCGGTTGTAACAGCGGCGACGGCCGGTGCTGCACCGACGACCGGCACCGAACCGGTGTGGGTGTGCGGAATGGTGCTGGCCGCGATCAGGGCGAGGGCGTGCTTGGCATCCTCGGTGATTCCGTGGGTGCCGTTGCCGGCCTTGGCCGCGTCGGCGTGCGGAGCGGACGAACCAGCGCCGGCGTTGCCGTTGTTGCCCGAGCTGGAGTTGCCGTTGCCACCGTTGTTGTTGCTGTTGCCCGACTTGGAGCGCGGTCGGCGCTCCAGGCTCGGCTGCGCGGTCTGACGGTGCTTGATGACGGGGTCGTGGTGAACGATGATTCCGCGGCCGGCGCAGACCTCACAGTTCTCGCTGAACGACTCGAGCAGGCCGAGGCCGAGCTTCTTACGCGTCATCTGCACGAGGCCGAGCGAGGTGACCTCGGCAACCTGGTGCTTCGTGCGGTCGCGGCTCAGGCATTCGATCAGTCGACGCAGCACGAGGTCGCGGTTCGACTCCAGCACCATGTCGATGAAGTCGACGACGATGATGCCGCCGATGTCGCGCAGGCGCAGCTGACGAACGATTTCTTCGGCGGCTTCGAGGTTGTTCTTGGTGACGGTCTCTTCGAGGTTTCCGCCCGAACCGACGAACTTGCCGGTGTTGACGTCGACGACGGTCATGGCCTCGGTGCGGTCGATGACGAGCGAGCCACCCGACGGCAGCCAGACCTTGCGGTCGAGCGCCTTCTCGATCTGCTCCGAAATGCGGAACTCGTCGAAGGCATCCTGGGTCGGGTTGTCGTACTTCTCGACGCGCTCGAGCAGGTCGGGGGCGACCTGACGCAGGTAGCTCTCGATGACCTCGCGGGAATCTTCGCCCGAGATGACCATCTTCTGGAAGTCTTCGTTGAAGACGTCGCGCACGATCTTGATCAGGAGGTCGGGTTCGCTGTGCAGCAAGGCGGGAGCCTGCACGGTGTCGACCATCTTGCTGATGACGGCCCACTGGGCGGTCAGGCGGTTCACGTCGAGCGTCAGCTGCTCGTCGGTCGCACCCTCGGCGGCGGTGCGCACGATGACGCCCACGTTGTCGGGAAGAACCTCTTTGAGGATCTTCTTCAGACGTGCGCGCTCGGTGTCGGGAAGCTTGCGGCTGATCCCGTTCATCGATCCGTTCGGCACATACACGAGGTAGCGGCCGGGCAGCGAGATCTGGCTGGTCAGACGCGCACCCTTGTGACCGACCGGGTCTTTGGTGACCTGTACGAGAACCTTGTCGCCCGGCTTCAGCGCCAGTTCGATTCGGCGGGCCTGGTTGCCGGTTGTGGAGTTCTCGGCCGCGGCATCCCAGTCAACTTCACCGGAGTAGAGAACCGCGTTGCGGCCGCGTCCGATGTCGACGAATGCAGCTTCCATGCTCGGAAGCACGTTCTGCACCTTGCCGAGGTAGACGTTTCCGATCAGCGAGGCATCCTGGTTCTTGGCCACATAGTGCTCAACGAGCACGCCGTCTTCGAGAACGCCGATCTGAATCTTGTTGTGCTTGGCACGCACGACCATCGAGCGGTCAACCGATTCGCGGCGGGCCAGAAACTCAGCCTCGGTGATGACCGGACGTCGGCGTCCGGCGTCACGGCCGTCACGACGGCGCTGCTTCTTGGCTTCGAGGCGTGTCGATCCCTTGATGCGCTGCGGCTCGGTGATGAGCTCTGGCTCGCGCGGGGTGCGCACCTTGACCACGGTGTTGGCCGGGTCGTCAGAGCCTGACCGGCCTTCGTCACCGGAGCGGCGACGGGCACGACGACGAACCGTCGACGACTCTTCATCGTCATCGTCGTCGCGGCGCGCACTCGTGCGCGGCGGCAGCGGCAGGATGTCGGGCGCCTGGAAGATCAGCGACGTCGTCGGCCGGCGCACCGGGGCTACAGTCTCGGCGTCGGCGGTTGTTTCATCGGTCACGGTCACGCCCTGGTTCGCATCGGGAGTCGGCTTGTCGGCCGACGCGGCGGCGGCCACAAATGCTTGTGCCACCGGATCGTGCTCAATGTCCAACGAGCCAGGCTGAACATCGAGAGCCGGCTGAGCCGGGGCGGCCTCAGGCTGCTGCTCAGCAGTGACTGCGGGTACGGATTTACGTGCTGACTTGCGCGTGCCGAAGAGGCCCTTGCGCTTCTTGATTTCGTTGTCTTCCACCATCACTGGTGTGCTCCTTGACCGGTCTGGGCAACCGCGCCGCCCATCCGGGTACTCTCTCGTGCGGAGTTGTCGCTTACGCGTCTCCCCCGCGAATCCTATATTTCGTGTGCAACCGGCTCTTGGCTCTGGCTGCTAATACCTTTGGTCGTGGGACCAATGAATCTGGGCGATCACAGCCCATTAAGCCTTCTCTGGCGTCAGCTTGAGCGCGGCTCAAGCGACTTCCTCGATTATCGCATGCAAACGTGAGATCGTGCGCGCGCCACATGACATAATCCCAGGGTGTCCCTCAGCGAACTGTCCAAGCGCCCACGCGGCCTTGCCCTTTTTCTCATCATCGCCGGCGTCATCGGCTTCGGAGCAGCGTTCGCCCTGACTCTCGACAAAATTCATCTGCTCGAGAACCCCGACGCCCAGCTCTCCTGCAATTTCAGTGTTCTGATCGGCTGCAGCACCAACCTGGCTTCGTGGCAGGGATCGCTGTTCGGATTCCCCAACCCGTTGATCGGGATCGCCGCCTGGAGCGTCGTCATCACGATCGGCGTGGCGATTCTCGCCGGGGCACGGTTCGCCCGCTGGTTCTGGATCGGCTTCAACGTGGGAGTGACCGGTGCACTCGCCTTCGTCATCTGGCTGATCATTCAGAGCATCTACGTGCTCGACATCCTGTGCCCGTGGTGCATGGTGACCTGGTCGGTGACGATCCCGACGTTCCTGGCGGTCACGCTGTACAACCTGAAAACCGGACATATTCCGGTTCCGGAATTCTTCAGGCGCCGAGCAGAAATCGCCTACTCCTGGATCTTCGTGATCACGATCGCCTGCTACATCGTCGTCGCGATCTTCGCGCCAACTGCAGTCTCGCGGAGGTAGTGCGGGGTTTGAGGCTACTTGAACCAGAGGGCCAGTTCGCGAGTCGCCGACTCGGGCGAGTCGGAACCGTGAACCAGGTTCTGCTGAACCTTGAGGCCCCAGTCGCGGCCCAGGTCGCCACGGATCGTTCCCGGCGCAGCCAGCGTCGGGTCGGTCGTGCCGGCCAGAACGCGGAAACCCTCGATGACGCGGTTGCCCGCGACACGGATCGCGACGACGGGGCCGCTCTCCATGAACTCGACGAGCGGGATGTAGAACGGCTTGCCTTCGTGCTCGGCATAATGAGTGGCGAGCAGCGCACGGTCGGCCTGAATCAGCTTGACATCGACCAAGGAGTAGCCCTTGGCCTCGATGCGACGCAGGATCTCGCCGGTCAAGTTGCGGGCGACGCCGTCGGGCTTCACCAAAACCAGGGTTTCTTCGATCTGGGTACTCATGCGATCTCCTTCTGATGATCTATTCTCGAGCCGTTGACCATGCAGTAGACCCACATGGCGGCAAAAATTGCGCCAATGAAAAACATCACCGGATTGAGGAATCCGGACAAAACGATGATCGCCTGGATAGCCCAGCCGACCGCGTACGCCCACTGGTACTGCAGCAGCGCGATTGTGGCGAGCATGATCACGCAGAGCAGCGCTCCGCCACCGAGCGCGAAGACGGGTGGCAATGCGCCGAGTCCGAAGAAAACCAATGCGGCCAGGAAGACCACGATCGTCTCAAAGCCGAGCACGATCGACGCCAACGATCGTTTGACCGAACGGGGCCGGGCGGGGCGCGGAGCGCCGGAGGCGCCGCTGGCGTCTGAACTCACTTGGCCATCCAATCGTGTGACTCTGCCACGGCAATCGCCTCACCGATCAAGGTGATCGATCCGGTGACGACGACGGCACGGCGCGGCACCTCGCTCGCCCAGTCCCGTGCAGCCTCGAGGGCTTCGGCGATGTCGCCGTGACGGAAGGTGTTCTCGTCCCCGGTCAGCTCAGCGACCAGGTCGGCGAGTTCGTCGACCGCGATCGCTCGCTCTGAGTGCGACTGCGTGACGTGGAAGCGGGTGGCCATCGGCGCGAGCGTCGTGACAATTCCGGCCGCATCCTTGTCGGTGAGCACACCGAGCACGACCGCGATCTCGTCGAAGTCGAAGTAGCTGCCGACGGCGTCGACGAGTGCCGCCGCCCCGTGGGGGTTGTGCGCGGCATCCGCCAGAACCGTCGGCTCGATGCCGACCAACTGCAGGCGTCCGGCCGAATTGGCCGTGGCCAACCCCTCGGCGAGGAGGTCGCCGACGAGCATCTGCGTGCCGGCGCCGAGGAACGACTCGACAGCCGCAATCGCCACCGCGGCGTTCTGCGCCTGGTGCGTGCCGTACATCGGCAGGAACAGGTCGGAGTAGGTGCCGGCGAGGCCGCGCACGGAGATCAGCTGCCCACCGACGGCGATCTTCGAGTCAAGAAGCTCGAAGGCGTCGCCTTCGGCCGAGAAACGCGATTCGGTCAGGTCGGCGGCGCGCTGCAACTCGCTCTGCACGTCGCTCGTCTGACGTGCCGACACGATCGCCGCCGCCGGCTTGATGATTCCCGCCTTGGTGCGGGCGATCTCAGCGGGCGTGCTGCCGAGTCGGTTCATGTGGTCGAGCGCGATCGGGGTGAAGACGGCAACCTGGCCGTCGGCCACGTTCGTGGAGTCCCACTCGCCGCCCATCCCGACCTCGATCACCGCGACATCCACCGGAGCGTCGGCGAAACAGGCGAACGCCAACACCGTGAGCGCCTCGAAGAAGGTGAGCGGCTCGTCGCCGGCGGCGATCAGCTCAGCGTCGACCATCTGCAGGTACGGGGTCACGTCGGCCCAGTTCGCGGCGAGCATCTCGTCGCTGATCGGCTCACCGTCGATGACGATGCGCTCATTCAACCGCACCAGGTGCGGGCTGGTCATCAGCCCGGTGCGCAGGCCGTAGGCCCGCAGGATGCTTTCGGCGATCCGGCTGGTGCTCGTCTTGCCGTTGGTGCCGGTGATGTGAATGATCGGGTACGAGGTCTGCGGGTCGCCCAGCAGATCGAGAACCCGACGGGTGGGCTCGAGGCGGGGCTGCGGTGCAGACTCGCCGACCCGGGCGAGCAGTGCGGTGAACACGGCATCCCCGGCCTCACGCCAGTCGTCGTTCAGGTCGTCAGACATTGAAAAGTCCGTTCTCTCGGGCCACTGCAACAATCAGCGGTCCTTGGTTGACGTAGTGCTCTGCGTCGAAACGCACGTAGTGTTCGACCACCGCTCCGGTGACCGCGGGCAGCCATTCCGACGGCACGACGTTCGCCACGGCGGCGGCGTCGAACCCGGTCGAGGCGCTGTGCACGCTGAAGTCGACGGCCAAGGTCTCCCCCGCCACGTCGACGCTCACCGCGCGGGCGAACGAGTCGGCGTCATCCTGGCTGAAGAAGACCAGGTCGAGACGGATGCGGTCGCTCACCTCGAAGCCGGCCGACTTGCGGGTGTCCTGCACGCCACGGATGACGTCGCGGGCGAAACCTTCGGACTCCAGCTCTGGGGTGGTCACGGTGTCGAGAAGCGCGAATCCACCACCCGGAAGCAGCGCGAGGGCAGAGTCTGCCGCACCGGATTCCTGGCTGGTGGCCAGCGCCAGTTCGTACTCGCCTTCCACCAACGCGATTCCACCGGCGGTGACGACGCCGTCGACCTCGCTCCAGTCGCCCGTGCGGGCGGCCTGGATGACCTGCTGCACGTTCTTGCCCAGACGGGGTCCGGCGGCACGGGCGTTGACGGTCAGTTTCGACGTGATGCCGTAGGCGGAGGCGCTGTCGTCGGCGAGCTCGACCAGGTCGATGTTCTTGACGTTGAGCTCTTCGCGCAGGATCGCGTCGAACGGGGCGAGTGCGGCGATGTTCGACGTGACGACGGTCAGCGTGGCCAGCGGAAGGCGCACGCGAAGGCCGGCCTGCTTGCGCAGGGACAGCACGGTGGAGCTGATCGCCCGAACCTGGTCCATCGCCGTGACGAGGGTGGCGTCGGCCGGGAAGGCCGAGGCGTCGGGCCAATYGGTCAGATGCACGCTTCGCCCACCGGTCAGACCCTGCCAGATGCGCTCGGAGATGAGCGGGAGCAGCGGGGCGGCGACACGGGTGACCGTTTCCAGCACCGTGTACAGGGTGTCGAAGGCGTCACTGCCGGTGCCGTCTTCTGCGACTCCATCCCAGAACCGGTCGCGGGAGCGACGCACGTACCAGTTGGTCAGCACGTCGGCGAAGTCGCGCAGGCGGCCGGCGGCGAGGGTGCTGTCGAGCAGCTCGAGGTCGTTGCCGACCTCTTCGATCAGGTCGCGGGTCTTGGCCAGCAGGTAACGGTCGAGCACATCGGTCGAGTCGGTGCGCCA
Organism: Leifsonia sp. YAF41; assembly: GCF_052113185.1. Classification (NCBI taxonomy): domain Bacteria; kingdom Bacillati; phylum Actinomycetota; class Actinomycetes; order Micrococcales; family Microbacteriaceae; genus Leifsonia; species Leifsonia sp. YAF41. The sequence continues at coordinate 83,085 of NZ_JBFRCS010000016.1, read as the reverse complement.
GGTGGCGGTGTAGCCGTTCTCGCCCGATGCGTTGGCGTAGAGGGAGAAGAAGTACCAGGTGCTCCAGAGCGGCAGCATCACCTGACGCACACCCTCACGGATGCCCTCCTCGGTGACGACGAGGTTGCCACCGCGCAGCACGGGGGAACTCATCAGGAACCAGCGCATCGCATCCGAGCCGTCGCGGTCGAAGACCTCGTTGACGTCGGGATAGTTGCGCAGCGACTTCGACATCTTCTGGCCGTCGTTGCCGAGCACGATGCCGTGGCTGACGACGTTCTTGAATGCCGGACGGTCGAACAGCGCCGTGGAGAGCACGTGCAGCACGTAGAACCAGCCACGGGTCTGCCCGATGTACTCGACGATGAAGTCGGCCGGGTTGTGGCTGTCGAACCATTCCTGGTTCTCGAACGGGTAGTGCGCCTGCGCGAACGGCATCGAACCGGAGTCGAACCAGACGTCGAGCACGTCGCTGATGCGGCGCATGGTGGACTGGCCGGTCGGGTCGTCGGGGTTCGGCCGGGTCAGCTCGTCGATGTACGGGCGGTGCAGGTCGGTGGGGCGCACGCCGAAGTCGGCTTCGAGTTCGTCGAGCGAACCGTAGACGTCGATGCGCGGGTATTCGGGGTTGTCGCTCTTCCAGACCGGGATGGGCGAACCCCAGTATCGGTTGCGGCTGATCGACCAGTCGCGTGCGTTGGCGACCCATTTGCCGAATTGGCCGTCTTTGACGTTGTCGGGAACCCAGTTGATGTCCTGGTTCAACTCGACCATGCGGTCGCGGATCTGGGTCACGCGCACGAACCAGCTCGAGACGGCCTTGTAGATCAGCGGGTTGCGGCAGCGCCAGCAGTGCGGGTACGAGTGCTCGTAGCTGGCCTGGCGGAGGAGGCGCCCCTCGGCCTTGAGCAGCTGGGTGAGCGGCTTGTTGGCGTCAGACCACAGCTGGCCGGCGACCTCGGTCACCTCGGGCAGGAACTTTCCGCCGTCGTCGAGCGAGAGGATGACGGGGATGCCGGCGGCCTCACAGACCTTCTGGTCTTCCTCACCGTAGGCGGGAGCCTGATGCACGATGCCGGTACCGTCGGCGGTCGTGACGTAGTCGGCGAGCAGGATCGTCCAGGCGTTCTCGGTGCCCCACTCCGCGGTGTCGGCGTAGTAGTCGAACAGGCGGTCGTAGGAGACGCCTTCCAGCTCGCTGCCCGAGACGGTGCGCGAGACGGCGGCGAGTGCCTCTTCTGCGCTGTCGTAGCCGAGGTCCTTCGCGTAGTTGCCGACGAGGTCGATCGCCAGCATGTACTCGGCGCCGAGCACCTCGGTGGCTCCGCCGTCGTGTGCGACGGCAGCGTCTTCGCGCAGCACCGTCGCATCCGGTGTGCCGTTCGGTCCGGCCGGCAGCACGGCGTACTGGATGGCCGGGCCCACCGCGAGGGCGAAGTTGGTCGGCAGTGTCCACGGCGTCGTCGTCCAGGCGAGAGCGCGCACGGCGGTAAGGCCGAGGCTTTCGGCTTTCGTGCCGATCAGCGGGAACGTGACGGTGACCGTCTGGTCCTGGCGCATCTTGTAGACGTCGTCGTCCATGCGCAGTTCGTGGTTCGACAGCGGGGTCTGGTCGCGCCAGCAGTACGGGAGCACACGGTAGCCCTCGTAGGCGAGGCCCTTCTCGTGCAGCTGCTTGAACGCCCAGATCACCGACTCCATGAAGGTAATGTCAAGCGTCTTGTAGTCGTTGTCGAAGTCGACCCAGCGCGCCTGGCGGGTGACGTAGTCCTGCCATTCGTGCGTGTACTTGAGCACCGAGTCGCGTGCGACCTCGTTGAAGGCGGCGAGGCCCATCTCCTCGATCTGGCTCTTGTCGGTGATGCCGAGCTGCCGCTCGGCCTCGAGCTCGGCGGGCAGGCCGTGGGTGTCCCAGCCGAAGCGGCGGTGCACCTGCTTGCCGCGCATGGTCTGGAAGCGCGGGAAGAGGTCTTTCGCGTAGCCGGTCAGCAGGTGACCGTAGTGCGGCAGGCCATTCGCGAAGGGCGGGCCGTCGTAGAAGACCCACTCCGGGGCATCCTCGCGGTTGTCGATCGACGCCTGGAAGGTGTTGTCCTGCTTCCAGTAGGCGAGAACCTCGGTCTCGATCTCCGGAAAATTCGGCGAGGCGACAACGCCGGGCTGAACAGCCTGGCCGAATGCGCCCGTCGACTCGGGAGCGGGGGTTGAGCCATCTGAAGAGCTCGGGGTCTGACCCTGGGGGTACGTCATGGTTCTCCTGGACGAGTTGGCTCTGCAGCCCTTGTTCCACGAGGACGAACGATTCTCGCCTCGAGAACCGCCGCGGTACCACCTCGCTTGCCGCCGCTTGACCCGGATTCAGATCAGCCGACGACCGCTTATTCACCGGCTATGACGGGCCAGAACCGTTCGGCTCTACTGAAAACAGCGCCGAAGCGATGTTTCGTTCTTCCGAAAACTCCCCGGTGATGGCCGGATCAGTGTCAGTGTCAGCAATTCTACCGTCCGTTTGTGGGCGGAATTGCCTGTCTCGTACATTCCAGAAGGGTGGTGTGCTCTGAAGGTACACAATGGCTGGCGGTGAGCCCCGCCCTGATCTTCGATGCAAGGTGTTCAGTCGGCAACACCCCAAAGTCAATTTTTCGGCGGGCTCGCCTAGACGCCGACCATACGCGCGACCGCCGAGATGACGAGGAAAACACCAATGCCGATCCCGCCTATTCCGGGATAAATGAGGTCACGCGGTTTGCCAAACTGGATAACGAACATCCCAGCCTTGCCGACTCTTTCCCTCATGCTGCGTCGAATCTGATCGAAGACATGTTGGCGCTTTGCCAGGATGTAGACACCGATCGTGAAGGCGAGGGCGCCTCCGAGGAAATGCACGATTGTCATTACCAGTTCTAGATTCATGAATTCCACGCGCCTCTTGAATGATGGTTGGCCAGTAGCGTTTCCCGCGCCGCCGTACCCGATGCGGCCTAACGATCCTTATGCTCTGGTCCAAGGAACCCATCCGTCATCGGGATCTGCTGAAGGGCTTCGTTCATCGCTTCTGGTGAAAGGTTGTGGTGGTGGGCGTCCCGCAAATTCAACTGGACTCGGTTACTGCGGTGGGATGTGTGGAGTCGGAGCAGGATCGCGGGATGATTTCTGAATTCCTCACTGACCTCGCCCACAGCCGCTGATTCAATGTCTGAATCGGAGAGTGTGAGAGTCGGTTCTGCGACCCCAGCCTCCCAGAATTTGATGGCAGTAGCGCCAATGCTGACGCCGACCGCAGGAATTGATAGGTAGGACGACCCGTGAATTCGCCAGCCAAGTCGGCTCAGCTGAGTCTTGACGGGCGGATAGATGAACGCGATGAAATGGGTGGCGTTCGGATCGGCGGTCAGCATCAGCTCCCAGGTGCGGCTGGACTTCCGACGACGGAGCCGTGCCACCACCACCATGAATGCGAATCCGGCCAGCAGCATGGGCAGTCCCATGACCAGAAACGGGAGGAGCGCGTTCGATGCGTGCTCAGCTCGCTTCAGAATGAGCCATCCAAGCGTCACGCCAGTGGCCAGGAGTGCCGCCATTGCTCGCCAATTGACATGTTTCATTCGGCGGGCCTCCCGCAAGCGCCTCGATCGCTGGCCACACGAAGCGATTCCAAGTGATGACCAATCCGTTCCAGCTCGTCAACCTTCAAGTGTGAGAAGCCGAGCCACGTTTCTGCCGCAACCCGAAGTTTCAATGGTTTACAGGCGGGATCGAAAAGACGCAGAAGGCGTGCACAGACTTGCGCAGGTCTGTAGCTGGCGAACATCCCCACTATGAAGAGTAGAGCCGCAACGGCTCCCACGATGCAAAAAATAGCGGTCACTCGCAAGAATTCGGTGTCACCCCGCTGCGCCGCTTGGACGCTTCGGCCTACGAGTCCCATGGCGCCGACGACAATAGCGGTGACTGCCACTATGGCCTTGGGACGCCGCGAACGCGACGGACTGGTCGTCAATTTGTCGCCAATGCGCGATTGAACCGACATGCCGATAGTGCTCCACGCCACCGCAGCGAACTAGCTTTCACGAGAACCCGCACGGGTCGCCTTGTACGCCAGAACACGCTCGCGCTGCACCTGCCGGCTCAGAAGCGGTTCCCCGGCCGCTCGTACGATCAGGCCCGTCGACGGATGCACCTGTTCCACGTTGGGGTACCCGAAACCGCTTGTCGTGTACCCCGCCGCAAGCTCTCGGTCCTTCTGCTYCGACGCCCAATAGATGAGCAAGAAGGTGACGGCAAGGGCTGCACCGACGACGTAGACCAAAACGACYACCCGACGACTGTCCTGCGTCACGACGACCAGGACTATTGCAACAACTGTCACAACGAGCACCACAATCATGAACGCCAGTGCTGCCATATATAGACGCCACATCGAGGGTCCTGACACTCTGCCGCGAGTATGCATGGCGAACGGTTGATCCACTAGCTAGCCCGTTTCCCTCGTTGCCTGAACTTCGACTCCAAAACCTCGAGAGCAGGACCCAAGTACGAGACCCCGCTGCCCTTCTGAGGGAACACGATGAAGGGGAGGGTCACCGAACGACCGGCGTCGCGAATCTCTAACATGACCGCGCGGGATTCTCGCCCGGGTCGGGAGAGAGTTCCCATACGCACTCCTCCGACTGCGCTCCAGGGCAGCGCTGCCACACGCACGGGATCGTCGTCAGATGTCCAAAGCTCGACACCCGCATCATTGAGGACGAGAGGGAAGAGTCGTTGGACCCGATGCACGAGGGCATCCACGTCCACCACGACGTCGGCGAGCATGCGAACCCCGAGGAGAAGGTCATTCTCTTTCACCGCTCGAACAATGAAGGCGTCTGGAAACCTCTCAGTCAGAACCTTTTCGGCAGTGCGCCCAGAACGGAAAGCCACTGCAAACACGATCACAACCACCACCACGACGACGATCAACGCCGAAACTGCAATCACCGCCTGGGCCAGCGGCTCGGGAGCGTTCTCTCCGCGTGAGCGATACATCATCAGGATGCCCTGCAGGGCAACCCAGAGAACAGCCGGCACCACGAGAGCAAGCCACGGAGCCCATGTGGGCTTAGGGCTCTTTCGAGCAGACGTGGGCACGTTCATCCGGTCAGCCATGGTTCTCATTCAGCGCACGCAAACGCGCGGCGCGGAATTCCAGCCCGGTATACCGCCGCAGTCGATCCCAGTCCCACGCCGTTTTCACAGATGCGCGAGTCTCGGCCGGCCCAGGCGGAGTTCTTCTACTTTTCATGTCACCAGAAGAGTAGGCCACCGCCGCATTTTCGCGAGGAGCCCACGGCGCGCACCAACTCGGCTGAGCATTTCAAGATGTCGGTCAACTCGACACTCTCGGCAGCAGCGGCCGGAATCCGTCACAGACCGGGCTGAGCGCCTGGTCGAGAAAGGGAACCAGGCTGCCCCGTGCCACGCCGGCCCCCGCCCAGGCGAGGGCCCCGGCACACGTCGCGGCGAGCGCCGCCACCGCGAATGCCGAAGCGAGCAGGTCACCCTGCGGTCGGGCCGTCGCCCGCTCAACTGCTCGGGTCAGCACGGCACCATGAGCGGTGAACCGGGAGAGGGCCGAAGCCTGCAAGTCGAGGGCTGTTCCCATCAGCTCGGTTTGCGTGAGAGCCCAGGGCACGTCACCGGCCGGGATCCCCTCGGCGAGCGCCAGCAGGGCCGTGCGGATGGCGTCGGTCGGCATACCCCCCACCGCGGCGAGCGCCGTCTCCAGTGCGGCGGGCAGACCGGTCAACCAACCATCGACCTCTACCCAGAGAAGATCGCTCTTCGCCGAGAAGTAGTTGAAGAATGTGTTGCGGCTCACCCCTGCACGTCGAGTGATCTGTTCGATCGTGGTGCTCGGGTAGGTCTGCTCGAGAAACAGTTCAGCCGCTGCCTCTTGCAGCATGGCGCGTGACGAGCCGCGCGGGCGTCCGGCCCGAGTTGATTCGGTGTGGTTCATGGCTCCCCGGTGCTGGCTCTACGATAGAAAGAGTTCCTCAGTTATTGGACTCAGTCCAATAATTGCACAGTTCCCCCCAACTGCCTGGCCCCCTCGCTTGTACAGCCCCCACGTGCACAGCCTCACCAGGTGCACAGTTTGCCGATGAGAAAGAACCCCGATGCGCACGAACCCCCGCAGTCGCCGAACAGCCGGCACTGTCTCCCGCCACGCTCCAACCCTCACCGCTGTCGCAGCACTCGCCATCGCGACTCTCGCGCTGACCGGATGCACCGCGCCCACCCCCGATGCGGCATCCGACAGCCCCCGCACAGGCGGTACCCTCACCTACGCGTCCGGTGACGCCGAGCCCACCTGCCTCGACCCCCATGTCGGTGGCAACTACCCCCAGGCTCTCCTCAGCACCCAGTTCCTGGAGTCACTCGTCTCCCGCGACAAGGGCGGAGAGATCGTTCCCTGGCTGGCGTCATCCTGGACGACCAGCGCCGACGGCTTGACCTGGGAGTTCACGCTCAAGCCCGACGTGACCTTCACCGACGGAACCCCGCTTGATGCTGCCGCGGTTCAGGCGAACGTGGCACACCTGCAGAACCCGGAGACCGGGTCATCGACCGGCTACCTCGCCCTGGGCAAGGTCGTCTCCACCGAGGCGGTCTCCCCCGAGGTGGTGAAGTTCACCCTGAGCGAGCCGGATAGCGCTCTGCTCGAATCCCTGTCCCAGCCGTGGCTGGCCATCGAGTCCCCCACCGCACTGAAGCGCAGTCAAGACGACAACTGCGCCGCCCCGGTCGGGACCGGCCCCTTCGTCGTGACGAAGTGGGTGAAGCAGAACGCCGTCACCCTGACCCGCAACGATGCGTACAACTCTCCCCCGGCCGACGCCACGAATACCGGGCCGGCCTACCTCGACGGCATCACCTGGCGCTTCATTCCGGAGTCGGCGTCGCGCTACGCCGCGCTGCAGGCCGGCGACGTCGACGTCATCGACAACGCCCAGCCCGACACGATCGTGCAGGCGGAGAAGAGCGGCTCCCTGCAGCACCTCGACGCCCCGCGTCCCGGTGCCTCCAACCGCATCGAGTTGAACTCGAGCAAGCCGCCGTTCAATGACGTGAAGGTGCGGGAGGCGTTCATCCGCTCCGCGAACGTTGACGATGCCGTATCAAGCCTGTTCCAGGGAACGGCAACACGCTCGTACTCCGCCCTGTCGAGTGTCGAGCCGCTCGCCGTGTCGAAGCCTGAGCTCTTCACCTACGACCAGAAGGCGGCCAACGCGCTGCTCGACGAGGCCGGTTGGACTGAGCGTGACACCGACGGGTACCGGGTGAAGGACGGCGTACGCCTCCACGTGCAGTTCCCGGTCAGCACCAACCAGTCGATTCCGGCCGAGCAGTCGTTGTTCGAGCAGATTCAGGCGACGGCGAAGCAGACCGGGTTCGAAGTTGCTCTCGAGCCGATGGATCTCGGCAGCTGGTATGCGGCTCTCGGTAACCACGAGTACAACGCGGTGAGTGCGCCCTACACGAAGGTCGGACCCGACGTGCTGCGCATCCTCTACCACTCGAGCGGTATCGTTCCGGCGCCGAGCGGTTACTTCGCCAACAACGCGCAGGTGAGCGACCCGAAGCTTGACGCCCTGTTGACCCAGGCCGGCCAGGTGTCAGACCCCGCCGAGCGTAAGACCCTCGAGACGGATGCGCAGAACCTGCTGCTGTCGGGCTTCTACATCCTGCCGCTCTACGACCAGCAGAATCACTTCCTGTTGCGCTCCGACGTCGAAGGCGTGCGGGCGATGCCCACCGTGTCGACTCCGACATTCCAGGGCGCCTGGTTGAATCGGTAGGTCTGACGGCAATGAAGGAATAGACGGGGTGGTGAGTTGGGGGTGGTGAAACGGATGTCGGGTTCCCGTGTGACGATCACCCATGTGTTGGTGACCCTCGCCGGCGCCATCGGCGTGCTCTGGGCCGTGGCCACGCTGACCTTCTTCGCCGTGCGCCTGATTCCCGGCGACCCGGCCCTGGCCCTCCTGGGCGGGCCCGGGTCGCAGGCCTCCCCCGAGGCGCTCGCCTTGGTGCGCGCCGAGAACGGCCTCGACCAGCCGCTCTTCGTGCAGTACCTGATGCAGTTGGGCAAGCTGGCCACCGGTGACCTCGGGCGCTCCTATGCCTTGAATCAAGATGTCGCCCAGGTGATCCTCCCTCAGTTGGTCGGCACGCTGACCCTCGCGATCCTCTCGCTCGCCGTCGCCTGGCTGTTCTCCCTGGCCATCACCATCTGGTCGACCAGGGGCGGACGGATCGCCGCATCGATCGGTTCCGGGCTTGACGTGGTCGCCGCCGCACTGCCGCACTTCTGGTTGGCGACATCCTTGATCATCGTGTTCAGCTTGTGGCTCGGGGTTCTGCCGCCGATCAGCACCGGCACCCCGGCGGGTCTGGTGCTGCCGGTCCTGGCGTTGGCGATCCCACTGGCCGGTTTTCTCAGTCAGATCATGCGGCCGGCTTTGCTCACCGCGCTCGAATCACCGTTCGTGCTGTCGGCCCGGGCCCGCGGCGAGAGCGAAGGCGGGGTCCGACGCCTGCACGCGATTCGCCACGCGGCCGTCCCGGCGATCAGCCTCACCGGGTGGGCATTCGGTTCGTTGATCAGCGGCGCCGTCGTGGTCGAGACGATCTTCGCCCGGCCCGGCCTTGGCCGCACCCTGCTCAACGCCGTGACGGCCCGCGATGTGCCGGTGGTGATCGGTGTCGTGATGGTCGTCGCCGTCGTCTACATCCTGGTCACCCTGGCCACCGATGTCGTGACGCGGCTGGTTGACCCTCGCCAGGCAGAGCCCCAACAGGCAGAGTCTCGACCAGCAGAGCCCCGACCGGCAGAGCCCCGACAGGCACGCGCATGAGTGATCTCGGCATCCAGGCGGGGCTCGGCCAGGCACGCCGCCGAACGATCACTCCGCTCCGGGGAGCACGCATCGGCGTCGGTGAGGCGCTCGCCGGAGTGTTTGCGCTCCTGCTCGTGCTTGCCGCCTTCGTCCCGTGGCTCCTCGCACCGGCCGATCCGCTCGCCATCGACCCGCTCTCTGCATTCGCCGCGCCCTCCCCGGCCCATTGGTTCGGCACCGATGAGTCGGGGCGGGATGTCTACACCCGGGTCGTGCACGGCGCCGCGAGCTCGTTGCTCATCGGCACCCTGGCGACGGTGATCGGCTTGGGTCTCGGCATTGTTTTGGGCACACTGGCCGGGATGAGCGGCAAAGTCGTCGACTTCACCCTCAACCGGTTCTTCGAGGTGCTCTTCGCCTTTCCCGGTCTGCTGCTCGCCCTCGTCGTCATCCTGATCTTCGGCCCGGGCGTCGCCACGGCAACCGTCGCCGTCGGACTCGCCACGGCACCCGGCTATGCCCGGATCATCCGAGCGCAATTGATCACCGTGAAATCCGCATCGTTCGTCGAGGCCGCCACCGTGCTCGGCCACAGTCGCCGGCGCATCCTCCGTCGCCACATCCTGCCGAACACACTCGCCCCCCTCTTCGTGCTGGCTACCCTCGGCCTCGGACAGGCCATTGTCTGGGCCTCGGCGCTCAGCTACCTCGGCCTCGGTGCCGCACCGCCCGCCGCCGAGTGGGGCGCCATGCTCGCGGCCGGCCGGATCTACCTGGGCTCGGCCTGGTGGATGAGCTTCTTCCCCGGCCTCGTCATCGTGCTCACCGCCGTCGCCGCCACCGCACTCGGCCGCAGCATCGAACGAAGGATGCGTCACGCATGACCCCCACGCCTGTTGCAGAACCCGGGCGGCCCGCTGACCCCGCGCTCGCCGTGTCGGTGCAGAACCTCCGGGTCGGTTTTGGCGGTCGCGCCGGACTGACCGAAGTCGTGCGCGGCGTCTCGTTCGAGGTGCGCCCCGGTGAATGTCTCGCCCTCGTCGGGGAGTCGGGGTCGGGAAAGAGCGTCACCGCGCGCAGCCTGCTCGGTTTGGCCGGCAGCCACGCCCAGGTGAGCGCCGACACGCTGGACCTCGGTGGGGCGAGTGTGCTCGGCCTCTCCGACGCAGCGTGGCGACGACGACGCGGCCGCGACATCGGACTCGTGCTGCAGGACGCCCTGGTGTCGCTGGACCCGCTGCGCACGGTCGGGCGCGAAGTCGCCGACTCCCTGCGTCTGCACACCACGCTGAGCGCGGCCGAACGCGGCGACCGGGTCGTCGAACTGCTCCGCCGGGTGGGCTTGCCGGATGCCGAGCTGCGTGCCGCGCAACTTCCCGGCACTCTGTCAGGTGGGCAACGTCAGCGCGCACTGATCGCGTCGGCGATCGCCCTCGACCCGCCCGTGCTGATCGCCGACGAACCGACCACGGCCCTTGACGTGACGGTGCAGGCCCAAATTCTCGACCTGCTCGCCGAGCTCACCGCCGCCGGAACCGGGTTGCTGCTGATCAGCCACGATCTCGCCGTCGTCAGCCGGATCGCCGACCGGGTCGCGGTCTTTCACGACGGACGCATCGTCGAGACCGGGCCGACGGACGAGGTGCTCGGCGCACCGACGCATTCCCTGACCCGCCGCATGCTGCAGGCGGTTCCCGTTGACAAGCCCCGCGGCATCCGTCTCAGCCCGGCCCGGCTGCCGGCAGCGGCACCGGTGATGACGACGTCACCCGTGTTGGTGCAGTCACCCGCCGCGCCGCACACACTCGAAACGCACCCCGCCGCGCCTCCCGCAACCGCAGCTGAGGTCGTACTCGAGGCGATCGACCTCGTCGCCGGTTTCCGCGGGCCCGACGGCCGTCACCGTCTCGCCGTCGACCACGTGTCATTCTCACTGGTGCGCGGCGAGACCCTCGGCCTGGTCGGCGAGTCAGGCTCCGGCAAAACCACGACGGCGCGGCTCGCCCTCGCCCTGCGGAGCCCCGACGCCGGCCAGGTGCGTCTGTTCGGCGAGGACTGGAGCACACTGACCGAAAAACGTCGCCGCCCGCTCCGCTCCCGCATCGGAGCGATTTACCAGGATGCCCTCGGATCGTTCGATCCGCGGTGGAGCGTCGACGACATCCTCCGCGACGCGATCGGTGTCCGGCCGGGCAGCACTCGCGCAGCGACTCACGCCGTGACTCACGCTGCGACTCACCCGGCGACCCGCGGCGCACTGCGCCCCTCGCCCCGGTCGTCCGCGCCGACGCCCAGCGAACTTCTGGACTGGGTGGGATTGTCCCCCACATTGCTCGCCCGGCGCCCGCTCGACCTTTCTGGCGGGCAACGTCAGCGCGTCGGCATCGCGCGCACCTTGGCGTCCCGCCCGGAGATCGTGATCTGCGACGAACCGGTGTCGGCCCTCGACGTGGGAGTGCAGGCGCAGGTACTTGACCTGCTCGACGACCTGCAGCGCGAGCTGGACCTCAGCCTGCTCTTCATCTCGCACGATCTCGGTGTGATCCAACACGTCAGCGACCGCGTTGCCGTGATGCAGGCCGGCAGAATCGTCGAAATCGGTCGCACCGAGACTGTGCTGACGCGCCCGGGACATGACTACACGCAGAGCCTGCTCGACGCGGTTCCACGCCTCAGCTGAGCGACACCCGGGCGGCGGCGTACGGCCCGTTCGGGGGCATCCGGTAGATTGGGTTCTCTCAGATCAGGCACCTCACCATCGACACGGTGCCGCCCATACGAACCGGAGAGTCATGTCCAGCGCCGACCGCGTCCCCGAAAAGCCCGCCCTCGAAGGGTTGGAAGCCAAATGGGAATCCGCCTGGGAAGGCCAGGGAACCTACCGGTTCAACCGTGAGGCAGCGCTTGCCGCCCGCGCAGCCTCGACTGGCTCGACCACCGTTGGTACCGGCGCCGTCTTCTCCATCGACACTCCGCCGCCCACCGCGTCCGGTTCGCTGCACATCGGCCACGTGTTCTCGTACACCCACACGGATGTCGTCGCCCGCTTCCAGCGCATGCGCGGCCAGAACGTGTTCTACCCGATGGGCTGGGACGACAACGGCCTGCCCACCGAACGCCGGGTGCAGAACTACTACGGCGTGCGCTGCGACCCGTCGCTGCCCTACGACGCCGAGTTCGTTCCTCCGCACGAAGGCGGAGACGGCAAGAGCATCAAGGCCGCCGATCAGAAGCCGATCAGCCGCCGCAACTTCATTGAACTCTGCGACCGCCTCACCAAAGAAGATGAGAAGCAGTTCGAAGAACTCTGGCGCACGCTCGGCCTGAGCGTCGACTGGACCCAGACCTACCGCACCATCGGCCACGAGGCCCTGTTCACCTCGCAGCTCGCGTTCCTCGGCAACGTCGAGCGCGGCGAGGCCTACCAGGCCATGGCCCCGACGCTGTGGGATGTCACCTTCCGCACCGCCGTCGCCCAGGCCGAGCTCGAAGACAAAGAGCAGCCGGCCTCCTACTACCGCGTTGCCTTTGAGAAGACCGACGGCGGCACCATCGAGATCGAGACCACGCGTCCCGAACTCCTGCCGGCCTGTGTCGCCCTCGTCGCGCACCCCGACGACGAGCGTTACAAGCCGCTCTTCGGCACGACCGTGCGCACCCCGCTCTTTGATGTTGAGGTTCCGATCCTCGCGCACCACCTCGCCCAGAAAGACAAGGGCAGCGGAATCGCGATGATCTGCACCTTCGGCGACGTGACCGACGTCGTCTGGTGGCGCGAGCTCGACCTGCCGAACCGCGCAATCATGGGCTTCGACGGCCGCATCATCACCGAAGCGCCCGACGTCATCACCTCAGAGACCGGAATCGCCGCCTATGAGCAGCTTGCCGGAAAGACCGTCTTCTCGGCCAAGGCCGCCGTCGTCGATCTGCTGAAGGCCAGCGGCGACCTGATCGGTGAGCCGCGCTCGATCGTGCACCCGGTCAAGTTCTTCGAAAAGGGCGACAAGCCCCTCGAGATCGTTTCAACCCGCCAGTGGTACATCCGTAACGGCGCCAAGGACGAGGCACTGCGCACTCGCCTGCTCGAGCACGGCAACGATCTCGAATGGCACCCCGACTTCATGCGGGTGCGCTACGAGAACTGGGTCAACGGCCTCACCGGTGACTGGCTGATCTCCCGCCAGCGTTTCTTCGGTGTGCCCCTGCCCGTCTGGTACCCGCTCGACGCCGACGGCAACCCGGTCTTCGACGAGCCGATCGTCGCGACCCGCGAGATGCTGCCGGTCGATCCCTCGAGCGACACCGCTCCCGGCTACACCGAAGACCAGCGCGGCGTCGCCGGCGGTTTCCGCGGCGAAGTCGACGTGATGGACACCTGGGCGACCTCGTCGCTCACCCCGCAGCTGGCCGGCGGCTGGGAGCGCGACCCCGAGCTGTTCGACCTCGTTTACCCCTACTCGCTGCGCCCCCAGGGCCAGGACATCATCCGCACCTGGTTGTTCTCCACCCTGCTGCGTGCCGAGTTGGAGCACGGCACCTCGCCGTGGAAGCACGCCGCTCTGTCGGGCTTCATCGTCGACCCCGACCGCAAGAAGATGTCGAAGTCGAAGGGCAACGTCGTCACCCCGGCCGGAATGCTTGAGCAGCACGGTTCGGATGCGGTGCGTTACTGGGCCGCGTCGTCCCGCCTCGGCACCGACGCCGCGTTCGACCCGCAGAACCCGACGCAGATCAAGATCGGCCGTCGCCTGGCGATCAAGATCTTGAACGCGTCGAAGTTCATCCTCGGTTTCGAGGGCTCAGCCGACGCCCCCATCACCGAGCCGATCGATGCGAGCATGCTGGCCAACCTGGCCGCCGTTGTCGAGACGGCCACCGCCGCCTTCGACAACTTCGACCACGCCCGCGCGCTGGAGACCACCGAGAGCTTCTTCTGGACGTTCTGCGACGACTACCTCGAGTTGGTCAAGGAGCGCGCCTACGGCGAGAGCGGTGACGCACAGGCTTCGGCTGTCGCCGCGCTGCGCACCGCACTGTCGACGCTTCTGCGCTTGTTCGCCCCGTTCGTTCCCTTTGCGACCGAAGAAGCCTGGTCCTGGTCGAATGACGACTCGGTGCACCTCGCCTCCTGGCCGCTCGCCAGCGAACTTCAGACCGGTGCGACGAGTGGCAATGCCGCGCTCCTCGACCTGGCCAGCCGCGCGCTGACCAACATCCGCCGGGCGAAGACCGACGCCAAGGCGTCTCAGAAAGCTGCCGTCGATTCCGCGCTCATCAGCGGGCCGGCCGACGACATTGCGCTGCTGCAGCTGGCCGCCGCCGATCTTCAGGCTGTGGGCAGAATCAACGAATTGTCGTTTGTTGCTGGCGTCGAGTTGGCTGTTACAGATATCGTGCTCGTCACGGTGTCAGAAAGTTAGGGGAAACCGGATGTCAGTACAGGTACGAGCGCTGGGCGACAAGGACTTCTTTTCGTGGCTGGGTCTTTTCGAGGGCTACAGCGAGTTCTACAAGAGCGAGCTGACCGATGAGAAGGCTCTGCAAGTGTGGAGCTGGATCATTGACAAGAACCACGAGCTCGAAGGAGCAGTCGCGGTGGACGACGACGGCACGTTCGTCGGGTTGGCCCATTTTCGGAAGGTACCCGAAACGCTGAGCGCCACGACCGGCCTGTTCCTGGACGACCTCTTCGTTGCGGATAACGCCCGCGGCGCCGGTGTCGGTCGCGCTTTGATCGACTTCGTGCGCGGCTACGCGGCCGAGCACAAGCTCAGCAGCATCCAGCTGATCACCGCAGCCGACAATGAGAGCGCTCAGCGCCTCTACGACGACATGGGAACCCGCACGTCGTGGGTCACCTACGAAATCACGATCTAGCCATGCAGTTGGGAACACGCTGGCCGATCGGCGACCCGGTCCCGTCCGGGCTGCCGCATGTGGTTGAAATCGCCGTGCAGGCGGTCGAAGAAGAGTTGAAGGCAATCGGCGACGACGTCAGCACCTGGCGCTGGACGTTGACCTGGCTTGAAAGCAAGCCGGTCATCGAGCTCGATGACGGCACGGTGATTCGCTACAACCCGAGCGAAGACAGCGCCACGATCACGCAGCCAATGGGTCCGGCCGACGACGAAGAGGACTGGGTTTAGCGCGATCCCGTACCTAAACTGCGTGTTTCTGTTTAGGTGGCAACCATTGCTGGCTGCCGGTCCACGTCTGACCCGGTGAGGGTGCGTGGTTGCGGTTTCTTCGCCTGCTGCCCAACAAGCTGGGTCTTCTGCGTGGCTCCACCGCCGTTTAGGGTCTCCGGGCCACTCCCGGCGACGCTCTTTGGTACGAGTTGCACGAGGTTCCGTGCGGCGTTCAGGTCGCGATCAAGAATCAGATCGCAGTGCTCACACCGGAAGGTGCGTTCGCCAAGGGACAGTTTGGTTTTCACTGTTCCGCAGTTCGAGCACGTCTTGGAGGACGGCATCCACCGGTCAGCAACGACCAGAGTGGAGCCGAATTTGACGGTCTTGTAGGCAAGCTGGCGACGAAACTCTCCGAAGCTCGCATCCGAGATCGCACGGGCGAGGGAATGGTTCTTGACCATGCCGGCGACGTTCAGATCCTCAATCACGATCGTGGCATGGGTGCGCGCAAGATCCGTGGTGAGTTTGTGGAGGGCGTCCTCGCGCAGGTGGCCCACCCGCGCGTGCAGCTTCAAGAGCCGGTCGGCGGCGTGGCGGCGCCCGACGGAGCCGCGCTCGGAGCGGGCGTAGGCGCGACTTGCGGTCGCGAGCCTGCGCTGGGCCGCGACCAGGTGCCTCGGGTTCGGGATGACGCGCCCGTCCGAGATCACGGCGAGGTTTCTCACGCCGAGGTCCACTCCGATGGGTGCGCCCGGGGGCGCGACTGCGACGATGGCTGCTCGCTCGACGGTGAAGACCACGAACCAGCGTCCCGCTGACCGGGAGACGGTGGCTCGCATGATCCGACCCTCCCCGATCCGGTCCTCGATACGCTCGTGCGTGTGGACCCGGCCGATCCGGGGCAGCTTCACACCGGTCGCGTCGGCGACACCGAAGCTCCCGGTCGTGTAGGCCCACGCGGCGCGGGCCCGCGCGCGGGACTTGAACTGAGGGAACCCGGCAGGCTTGCCTTTCCGCTTCCCGCGGCGAGAGTCCGACCAGGCCTTCAACGCCCGGGCCAGCGCGTCAAGGCCGCTGGAGTACGCCTCCTTCGAGTTCTCAGCCCACCACGGGGCGAGCATGCCCTTGTTGGCGTTCCACCAACGACGAAGCGCGTAGAGGTTCCAGTCCACGCCGGGCAGCTCTTCGTCGGGTGCGCCTGCCGTTTTGGCTGCTGCGCGGGCTTGGAGTTGCTCCTTGACGTGGGAGAGGCCGGCGTTAAACGCGAACCGGGCCGCACCCGCGTGGGACAGCAGCAGGCCCTCCTGTCGGGGGCTCGGGTCCAGGGCGACCTTCACTCCCTCAAGCATCGACACTCGCCGGGGCTACTGAGGCCGCTTCCAACGCTTTCGCGGCCCGCTGCGTGGCCGACCGGCGGCAGTGGAGGCCGGCGCAGGGGCGGGCGCAGAACGCCGTGAGGACCTCGGTCATGTCCCGCACCAGGTAATCATCCAGCAGGTCATCATCCAAGACGACCCGAGCTGCGTCTGCGACTCGAGCAGTTCCGCGTCAGAGAGCGCCGCATACCCGGCCGCGCCGTCACCGACCTGGGGGGCCGCTGAGGCGGCGTCCCGGAGCTGATCGGGGAGAGGCTGATCGGTGAGAGTTTGCATACTCCCAGACTAGAAAGAGAGGGAGTGGCGAACGCGGGAATCTGTGCATCCGTGAGTAACTTCTCGACCCGACCACCTGTGGAGGACGGCTGCCGAACGACCAACCGACGCGACGTTCGAACGCACCCAGATTCGAGGATCGTGCGACCGTTGGGTCCGGTACGACGAAACGGAACAGGCATCGTGTTCTCCCGCACCCACTTACATGCAGTCTGCGGGCTCACACCCTCACGAATCGCCCACTCTTTGATACGCACAAAACAAATCTAGAACAATCAAGCACAACCAAGCATTGCAACCGCTAGTACCCTCGCGCGGGGCCGACTTGTTCGCACTACTCCGCATTCCACAGCGACGCCAGCCCGATTCCGCCGGCGACGCTGATCGCAGCCAGGTCGAGGCCCGCGCCCGCGCCACCGGAGCGATGCTGCTGCAATAAACGCAGCACGAGCATCGCTCCGGATGCGCCGAACGGGTGTCCGAACGCGAGCGCACCACCCTGCCGGTTGGCTTCGTTCTCTGACACACCGATCAGATCGAGTGAGGCCAGAACCTGGGAGGCGAAAGCCTCATTGAATTCGACTCCCCCGAGAGCGTCGCCCTGCAGCCCGTGGCGGTCGAGAAGCAGGCGTGCCGCCTCCCCGCCGGCGATGCCCAGCAGTGTGGGGTCGGAGCCGAGCGCGACGTCATCGACGAAGCGCAGGATGGTGGTCCACCCGGATTCCTGGGCGTCAGCCAGGCTGGTGACCAGCACCACCACAGCGCCATCGGCGTCTGCGCACGAATTGCCGGCCGTGACCGTGCCGCCCGGGCGAAACGCTCCCGGAAACCGGCTGAGCAGTTGCGCGCTGAGGCGACGGCGCGGACCTTCATCGGCGCCGATATCGCCGGCCGTTGTCGTGACGAGCACGATCTCGTCGGCGAAGTCGCCGGCATCCGTCGCTGCCACGGCCAGCCGATGGCTCCGCAACGCGAAGGCGTCTTGCCGGCCCCGGTCGATGCCGTACCGGTTGGCGACATTCTCAGCGGCCACACCCATGTCCGGGTCGCCGAGCGACGGCGGTGAGAAGGCCGGACGGTCGAAGAAGTCGGGGCGGCCCGGCTCAGAGCTCAGCCGATGCGCGCGCAGCGGTGCGGTACTGCAACTCTCGACGCCACCGGCGAGATATCGGGTGCCGGCTCCGGCAGCCACCATCCGGCAGGCCAGCATGATGGCTTGCAGGCCGGAGCCGCACTGCCGGTCGATCGTGAGCCCGGGAACGGTGACGCCCAGGCCGGCGTCGAGTGCGGCGAAGCGGGCCACGTTGCCGCCGCCACCGACGGCGTTGCCGATGATGACGTCATCGATGCGCGCCGGGTTCACGTCGCCGGCAGCAGCAGTGCTACTCCCGCTCTGGGCGTCGCGCTCAGCGATCTCTGCAGTCAGTTCCACGAGCACCGGCGTCAGGAGTTCGGCGGCGCTCAGCTGTCGGAACACACCCTGAGTGCGTCCGAACGGGGTGCGCCGGCCGAGCACGACCACGGGAATCCGCCGCGGGTCCTGCTGCTCGGTGACGGGACGGTGACTGCTAGAGAGGTATGACACGGGGGTCTCGATCCTGAATCCAACGGGCGAACAGTTGTCGGCTGGGTTTGCCCGATGCGGTGAGTGGCAGTTCGGTGAGGGCGTAGTAGTTTCGCGGCCGTTTGGGCACGGCCAGTGCCGCTTGGCATTCGGCGCGCAGCAGAGCAACGTCGGCGCCGTCGTCGTTCACCCGGATGCCGGCGACGAGTCGGTGCCCACGCCGCTGGTCCGGCAGGCCGGTGACAAGTGCGGCGTGCACTCCGGGGACGGCCTGCAGCACGGCCTCGACTTCGTGCGGGTAGACGTTGTGCCCGCCGGTCGTGACCATGTCGGCTCGGCGCCCCAGAAAGTGCAGCACCCGGTGGTGGTCGAGCGAACCGAGGTCGCCGACGGTGCACCAATCTCCCCGACGCCGGAATGCCGCTCCGTCATCGCCCCAGGCATAGCCGTCGCTGACCAGCGGGCTCCTGACCACGATGTTCCCGATCTCGCCCAAGCGCAGCTCAGCGCCCTCGTCGTCGTGAATCTGCACCTCGACACCCGGAAAGGCCATGCCGACCGCCGTCGCCTGGTCGGCGGAGCCGTGATCGCCGACATCCCGACGGTCGATGGTTTCAGGCAGCGACGCCGGGCGATGCACCACCGCGGTCACGAAGCCGAGTTCGGCGGCACCGAAATACTCGAAGATGGTCGCGTTCGGCGCCCACCGGCGCAACAACTCGAGAGTGTCACCGGTCAGCTTGGAGCCGGCGCTGACGATGCTCCGGAGCTCCGATCCGGCCGGGCCGTTCTCGTCCCGCTCGGCAATCAGTTGCAACGCCGACGGCACGGCGACGAGCCGCGTGATCCCGCGCTCACGCAAGCAGGTGAGGGCTGCACCGACGTCGAAGCGAGGCAACGCGATGAACGCTGCGCCGACGAAGAGCGACTCACAGAGCGCGTAGAGAGTGAGACTGGCGGAAAACGGACCGGGGGCCAGGGTGCGGTCGTCGTCGGAGAGTCCGAAATACGCAGCGCTCGTCTCGAACGAGAGCTGCCAGGATCGCCGGGTGCGGGTGAATGCCTTGGGCACGCTGGTGGTGCCCGACGTGAATCCGTAGAGAAAGACCGAATCGCCGGAGCCGTCTCGGAGCGTAGGAGGCGTCGGACGCGCCACCGTCGGAGTGCCGACTGCCGAACCACCGGCCGTCGCACCCTGATTCAGTCGTTGGTCAATCGTCTGCCGCACCGAACCCGGCAGATCAGGGGAGAGCACCGCGCAGCTCGAATCGCCGGCCACAGCAGCAGCAAACTGCACCACGAACTCTGTTCCGTTCGGGAGCGCCAGGGCAGTGATGCCGTCGCGTGTGCCTCCTGCAGCGAGCTGGGCTGTCGCCGCATCACGCAGCTGGCGAAAACTCAGCCGGTGGCCGGCGACTTCGACGGCCGAACCATCCGGGCGCAGGTCGGCCCAGCGCTGGAGTTGGTCAAGAAATGGCATCAGCAGGCCAGCCTACCGGCGCGAACTTCGGGTGCGCCTGTGGAGACGCGGCGGCCGTCGACCCTGTCAGAATTCGGGCCAACCACTATTTCTTGCGGGCGATGATCTCGCCGTGCGGTATTCCGAGCCATCCGTCGGGGTCGCTCGACCAGGTGCGCCACGCCTCGGCAATGGCCTTCAGGCTGGCGAGATCTGCTGCTCCCGACTCAATCGCGTGGCTGGCGAAGTTCGACTCCGTGGCGCGTTCGGCCCAGGACAAACCCCACCATTCTCGCTCGGCGTCTGAGGCAAAGCACCAGATCGACGCGCTGGCCGTGACCGACTCGAACCCGGCCAAACGTGCCCAGGCCTTCAGCGCACGCCCCGCGTCTGGGTCGCCGCCGTTCCAGTAGTGAACTTCTCGGTACACGGTCATCCAGGTCGCCAGGCCGGGCAGCTGCGGGTACCAGGTCACCCCGCCGTAGTCGACCTCACGAACTCCCAGCACGCCGCCGGGCTTCAGCACTCGGCGCAGTTCCTTCAGCGCCGCAACCGGGTTGACGAGGTGCTGCAACAGCTGATGCGCGTGCACCACGTCAAACGAGTTGTCGGGAAAGTCGAGCTCGGAGACGTCGCCGACCTGAAAGCTCACATTGTGAACGCCCTCGTCGCGGGCGAGCGCCCGCGCCTGATCAACGATCTCGGCTGAGGCATCCACCCCGATCACCTGACCGGGCGCCACCCGTCGAGCGAGGTCGACTGTAATGGTTCCCGGGCCTGAGCCGACGTCGAGAACACTCTGACCGAGCCCCAGATGCGGGATGAGGTAGCTTGCTGAGTTCTGCACTGTGCGCCAGGCGTGAGATCGCAGCACACTCGGGTGATGACCGTGCATGTACTCATCTCGGGGCTCATCACGGGGCGCGGTTTCCGCGTGCTCTGGTGCGTCGGTCATGCAGTGAGCCTAGAACCTCCGGCCGGTTCTCTGAAGTGATAACTAGTCTGGTGACATGGCCGACTTCGTGAATCCCCTCCTCGTTCAGAGCACACTGCCGTTTCAGCTGCCGCCGTTCGCCGAAATCAGCGATGAACATTACGCCCCGGCCCTTGAAGCGGGGATGCGCGAACAGCTCGCCGAGATCGCGACACTCCTGGCCGATCCCGCGCCGGCCAGCTTTCTGAACACGCTGATCCCGCTGGAGCGGAGCGGGCGCACGTTGCTGCGAGCACTCGTGGCCTTCGGGACCAAAACATCGAACGACTCGAACCCCGCCATCCAAGCAATTGACGAAACATTCGCCCCGCTACTGGCCGCCCACCGTGATGCGATCACGCTGAACCCCGAGCTCTATGCCCGGATCGCCGCCGTGCACGAGAAGCGCGACGAACTAGGTCTGGATGCCGAGTCCCGCCGACTCGTCGAGCGCTATCACATTGAGTTCACCCTGGCCGGGGCGGGCCTCTCCGACGACGACAAGGCCGCGCTGCGCGACTACAACCAGCGTCTTTCGTCGCTGACCACCCAGTTCGAGAAGAACCTACTGGCCGACACCAACGATTTGGCCGTCTGGGTCGAGGAGGTGAGCGAGCTCGATGGACTTACCGCCGGCGAAGTCTCTGCGGCTGCAGCCGCGGCACAGGAACGCGGTCTGACGAGCGGCTACTTGCTCACCTTGGTGCTTCCGACTTCCCAGCCGGCCTTGGCGGCTCTCACGAACCGGGCTGTGCGCGAACGTGTGCTGACCGCATCCCGGGAGCGAGGCATCCGTGGCGGCCCTCACGACAATCATGAACTGGTTCTCGAAATCACTCGGTTGCGTGCCGAGCGTGCCCGCCTGCTCGGTTTCGCAACACATGCGGCTTCGGTCACTGCTGACGAGACGGCCAAGACCCCTGAGGCCGTGGCCGCGATGTTGGAGCGTCTCGCCCCCGCCGCTCGGCGCAACGCCCGCGCCGAGCAAGCCACGCTTCAGGCGCACGTCGACGACGCGGGTGAGTCGTTCGAACTCCGCGCGTGGGACTGGGCTTTCTACGCCGAAAAGGTGCGGCTGGCCAACTTCGACATCGATACCGCAGCGATGCGTGAGTACTTCGAGCTGGAGAGGGTGCTTCGTGACGGCGTCTTCTACGCCGCAACCCTGCTCTACGGGATCACGTTCGTGGAGCGCCCTGACCTGGTCGGTTGGCATGCGGAGGCCCGCGTCTTCGAGGTCAGCAACGACGATGGCACCCCGCTCGGCCTGTATATCGCCGATCTCTACACGCGTGATTCCAAGCGCGGCGGCGCCTGGATGAGTTCCCTCGTGTCGCAGAGCCATCTGCTGCAGACGCCCGCGATCGTCACCAATTCGATGAACGTGCCGAAGCCGGGTGCCGGCGAGCCGACCCTGCTCAGTTTCGATGAAGTCAACACGCTCTTTCATGAGTTCGGCCACGCGCTGCACGGCCTGTTCGCGCAGGTGACCTACCCCAAGTTCGCCGGTACCAACGTGCACCGTGACTTCGTCGAGTTTCCGAGTCAGGTCAACGAGATGTGGATGCTCTGGCCGGAGGTGCTCGCGAACTACGCCACTCACTATCAGACCGGCGAGCCGCTCCCCCGGCAGATCATCGACAGCCTCGACGCCTCGACCACTTTCAACGAGGGCTTTGCGACCAGTGAGTACCTCGCTGCGGCGCTGCTCGACCAGGCCTGGCACCGCATCGACGCCGATGCAGAGGTTTCGGATGTCGCGGCATTCGAGGCTTCGGCCCTCGCGGAGGTCGGCCTCGACAATCCGGTCGTCCCCACCCGGTACTCGAGCACCTACTTCGCTCACACCTTTGCCGGAGGGTACGATGCTGGCTACTACTCCTACATCTGGAGCGAGGTGCTCGACGCGGACGCCGTGGCCTGGTTCACCGAGAACGGTGGACTCACCCGGGCAAACGGCGACCGGTTCCGTCACCGGTTGCTCGGCGTCGGGGGCTCGCGCGACCCGCTGCAGGCCTACCGTGATTTCGCGGGCCGGGATGCCGACATCCAGCCGCTACTCGACCGTCGCGGCCTGAACTAGCTCGATCTCTGGACGGGTTCGTCGTCCGCAGGAGGCTGGCCGGGATGCAGGTCGGGCCGGGGACGTCCGATGTTCAACCAGAGCATCACGATCCCGCCGACGACGAGCCCCCAGAAGGCGGAGCCGATGCCGAGAAGCGCGATGCCGGAGGCCGTCACCAGGAAGACGGCGATCGCGGTGATGCGGTGGTGCGGGTCGTCGAGCGCGCCGGTCAGGCTGGTCACGAGGGCGCCGAGCAGGGCTAACCCGGCGACCGCGACGATCAGGATGGGGGGCGACGCCGCAACGAGCGCCGCGGCGAATCCGGCGGCGAGACCCAGCACCAGATAAACGATGCCGGAGGTCACGGTGGCGACCCAGCGCTTCGATTTGTCGGGATGCGACTCCGGGCTCGCCATCAGGGCAGCGGTGATCGCGGCGAGATTGATCGCGTGCCCACCGAACACGGCCCCCGCGGCCGTCGCGATTCCGGAACCGATCAGGATCGGCTGTGGCGCCGGGCGGTAGCCGAAGGTAGACAGAACGACGAAGCCCGGAACGTTCTGGCCGGCCATTGTCACGATGAACAGTGGCAAACCGAGGCTGACGATGACCAACGGGTCGAACACCGGAGCGGTGAAGATTAGCGCCGGCTGGGACGCCGGCGAGGTCAGCCAAGCCGTTCCCGCCGTCAACGCGATTCCGATCGCTGCCACGACCATCGCGGCAGGGACTGCCCAGCGCGGTGCGAGCCGAAGCAGAATCAGCCAGACGGAGATCACCGGAAGCGCGAGCGCCGGCTGTTCGACGGCAGCGGTCACCGGGGCAAGGCAGATCGGGAAGAGGATGCCCGCCAGCATCGCACTGGCGATCGGCTTGGGGATGCTGGTGATCGCCCGGCCCAGCGCCGGCCAGAGCCCGGTGAGCACGATCAGAACGCCGCAGACGAGAAACGCTCCGACCGCCGCCCCGAAGTTGTTTGTCGTACTGCCGGCCGCAACGAGCAAGGCCGCGCCCGGTGTCGACCAGGCGAACGAGATCGGCACCTTGAAGTACCAGGGCAGGATGATGCAGATCACCCCGACGAGCAGGCAGAGCACCAGTAGTCCGGAGGCGGCCTGAGCGTCGTTTGCGCCGACCGCGTGAAGCCCGGCGATCACCAGCACGAAGGAGCTCGCGAACCCGGTGATCGCCGCGACGATTCCGGCGAAGACTGGCTGGATGATGGCGAGCCGCCCTTTCTCGAAAAGAAGGCCGCGGCGCCGCACGCCGGTACAGGTGGGCACTTTTGAGCGACCGCGGTCAGGGCATCAGACTAAAGCGCATCGGCCCGAGAACCGATGCGCAACGCCGAGCAGTGCGGCTTAGGCCGACTTCTCTTCGCGGTGGATCTTGTGCGGCACAATCGTGGGCGCCGCATTGTCGAGAACAGCTTCACGGGTGACGACGACGCGGGCGACCTCGGTGCTGGACGGCACCTCGAACATGATCGGGCCGAGCACTTCTTCCATGATGGCGCGGAGGCCTCGGGCACCGGTCTTGCGCAGCACGGCCAGGTCGGCAATCGCCTCGAGCGCCGGCTGCTCAAACTCGAGTTCGACGCCGTCGAGTTCGAACATGCGCTGGTACTGGCGCACGAGCGCATTCTTCGGCACGGTCAAGATCTGCATCAGCGCCGCCTGGTCCAGCTGCGTGACGGTGGTGACGACGGGCAGTCGACCGATGAACTCGGGGATGAGACCGAATTTGTGCAGGTCTTCGGGCAGCACCTCGCTGAAGAGGTTGACGTCGTCGCCCTTGCTGTGCAGCGGGGCGCCGAAACCGATGCCCTTCTTGCCGGCCCGTGACGAGATGATGTCGTCGAGACCMGCGAACGCACCGGCCACGATGAACAGCACGTTCGTCGTGTCGATCTGGATGAACTCCTGGTGCGGATGCTTGCGCCCGCCCTGTGGCGGAACCGAGGCGACGGTGCCCTCGAGAATCTTCAGCAGCGCCTGCTGCACGCCCTCCCCCGACACATCGCGGGTGATTGACGGGTTCTCTGCCTTGCGGGCGATCTTGTCGATCTCGTCGATGTAAATGATGCCGGTCTCGGCACGCTTGACGTCATAGTCAGCGGCCTGGATCAGCTTCAGCAGAATGTTCTCGACGTCTTCGCCGACATAGCCGGCTTCAGTCAGAGCGGTCGCATCGGCCACGGCGAAAGGAACGTTCAAGCGCTTGGCCAACGTCTGGGCGAGGTAGGTCTTGCCGCATCCGGTCGGACCGATCAGCAGGATGTTCGACTTGGCGATCTCGACGTCATCGTGGAGGGCTTCTGCCGCAGTCAGCGTGCTGCGTGCACGCACGCGCTTGTAGTGGTTGTAGACGGCCACGGCGAGAGCGCGCTTGGCAGCTTCTTGGCCGATGACGTATTCCTCAAGGAATCCGTAGATCTCTTTGGGCTTCGGCAACTCGAATTCGCCGGTTGTCTCTTCGGCACCCGCTTCGGCCAAACGCTCTTCGATGATCTCGTTGCAGAGCTCGACGCACTCGTCACAGATGTAGACGCCGGGGCCCGCAATGAGCTGCTGAACCTGCTTCTGGCTCTTTCCGCAGAAGGAACACTTCAGCAGATCGGCGCTTTCGCCTATACGGGCCATCTGTCAGCCTCCTTCATCGGGTCAATCGTGGGTGCTGTTGAAACGAGCCTATCCTGTGGCCCCGACACTTGCGCGCACCGGCACACAAAAACGAAACGGCGCGCCGCCCTCAGGCGACACGCCGAATCGTGCTCATCGAACTGACTTACTTGACGAGCGCAGGAACGTTCTTGCGGCTGGTCAGCACCTGGTCGATCAGGCCGTACTCGAGGGCCTCAGCGGCGCCGAGGATCTTGTCGCGGTCGATGTCCTTGTGCACCTGCTCAGCAGTGCGGTTGGAGTGGTGGGAGATCGTCTCTTCCAACCACGTGCGCATGCGCTGAATCTCGGCGGCCTGGATCTCGATGTCCGAAGCCTGTCCGCCGCCCTGGCTACCGGCCGAGGGCTGGTGGATCAGGATGCGGGCGTTCGGCAGGGCGAGGCGCTTGCCGGGCGTTCCACCGGCGAGCAGCACGGCCGCAGCCGAGGCCGCCTGGCCGAGGCAGACCGTCTGCACGTGCGGACGGATGTACTGCATGGTGTCGTAGATGGCCGTCATCGCGGTGAAGGAGCCACCGGGTGAGTTGATGTACATGACGATGTCGCGGTCCGGGTCCTGGCTCTCGAGAACGAGAAGCTGGGCCATGACGTCATCGGCCGAGGCGTCGTCGATCTGCACGCCGAGGAAGATGATGCGGTCTTCGAACAGCTTGGCGTACGGGTCTTGACGCTTGTAGCCGTATGCGGTGCGCTCTTCGAAGGTCGGCAGAATGTAGCGGGCTTCAGCCGGGCGAGCCAGGCCGCCGGCCTGCCCCGCGCCGAACTGACCGACGCCGGACTGCTGCGTGAAGTTGGTGAATTCCATGGTGATTGCTGCCCGTCCCTACTTCTTGTTCGCTGAATCGTCGGTTCCGCCGCCGCCGACAACCTCGGACGCGAATTCGCGCAGGTGGTCGACAAAGCCGTACTCGAGGGCTTCCTGTGCGGTGAACCAGTTGTCGCGGTCGTTGTCGATCAGAACCTGCTCGACACTCTTACCGGTCTGCTCTGCCGTCAGTTCAGCCATCCGCTTCTTCATGTCAAGGATCACCTTGGCCTGCGTCTGGATGTCCGCGGCGGTTCCGCCGAAGCCACCGGAGGGCTGGTGCAGCAGCACGCGGGCGTTCGGCGTGATGTAACGCTTGCCCTTCGTGCCGGAGGACAGCAGGAACTGGCCCATCGAGGCGGCCAGGCCGATGCCGACCGTGACGATGTCGTTCGGCACGAAACGCATCGTGTCGTAGATGGCCATGCCCGCGGTGATCGAGCCACCGGGCGAGTTGATGTACAGGAAGATGTCGCGTTCCGAGTCTTCTGCGGCAAGGAGCAAGATCTTCGCGCAGATCTCGTTCGAGTTGTCGTCACGGACCTCTGAGCCGAGCCAGATGATGCGGTCCTTCAGCAGTCGGTCAAAAACACCGGGTGTGGGTGTCTGTTCGGCCATGTCAAGCTCCGTTTCAGTTATCGCTTCGAATTGAATCTATAGGAGCTAACGCACACAAACTGCTCTGTTCGCCCTCGGCAGATTGCCAGGGCCCGATTCGGCGGAAACTCGCCTCGCTGAAGGGCCCGAAGACAGCGAAAGGGCCGGATGTCTGTGACATCCGGCCCTCGTTCGCTCTGTGCGAAACTACGCGTGCGAAACGCGTGGGAAGTTACTCCGCTGCGGGAGCCTTCTTGGCTGCAGCCTTCTTCTTCGGCTTCGCTTCGACGACTACCTCTTCGGCAGCGTCTTCGGCGGGAGCCTCAGCAGCTGCGTCTGCAGCGTCTTCGGTCGGAGCATCGGCGACGGCGGTGAACTCGGAGAGGTCAACCTTCTTGCCGTTGGTGTCAACGACGGTTGCCTTGCCGAGAGCGATAGCGAGAGCCTTGTTGCGTGCAACTTCGGCAACCATCGACGGGATCTGGCCGTTGCTGGACAGGGCCTGAACGAACTCGCTCGGGTCCATCCCGTACTGGCTGGCGCCCTGGATCAGGTACTGGGTGAGCTCGTCCTGGCTGACCTGCACCTTTTCTGCCTCAGCGATGGTGTCGAGCAGGATCTGCTGACGGAAGGTCTTTTCGCTGGACTCGGTGACCTCGGCGCGGTGCTCAGCGTCTTCGAGGCGGTTCTCGCCCTCGAGGTGACGGTGCACCTCGTCTTCGATGATCGCGGCGGGGATCGGGACCTCGACGACGGCGAGCAGCTGCTCAACCATCTTGTCGCGGGCCTGGCTGCCCTGACCGAAGACCTTCGAGCGCTCGACCTGAGTCTTGAGGCTCTCGGTCAGCTCGGCGATGGTGTCGAACTCGCTGGAGATCTGAGCGAAGTCGTCGTCGGCGGCGGGAAGCTCGCGCTCCTTGACGGCGTTGACGGTGACGGTGATCTCAGCGGTCTCGCCCTCGTGGTCTCCACCCATCAGGTTGGAGTTGAAGGTGGTGGTCTCGCCGGCGGTGAGGGAGTCGAGCGCCTCGTCGATGCCGTCGATCAAGTCGCCGGAGCCGACCTCGTAGGAGATTCCGCTGGCCGTGTCGACCTCAACACCCTTGATGGATGCGACGAGGTCGATCTGAGCGAAGTCGCCGGTCTTGGCCGGGCGGTCAACGGTGATCAGGGTGCCGAAACGAGCACGCAGGGTGTCGAGTTCTTCGGCGACCTCTTCGTCGGACACCTCTACGGCGTCAACTTCGATCTTCAGGCCGTCGTACTTCGGCAGCTCGATCTCGGGACGGACGTCGACCTCAATGGCCAATTCCAGATCGCCGGAGAAGTCTTTGTCGCTCGGCCAGGTGACGATGTCAGCCTGCGGGCGGCCCAGGGGGCGCAGCTTGTTCTCGGTGACAGCAGCGCGGTAGAAACCGTCGAGGCCCTCGTTGACAGCGTGCTCAAGCACAGCGGACTTGCCGATGCGCTGGTCAATCATTGCCGGCGGGACCTTGCCCTTACGGAAACCGGGAATGTTGATGCTCTCAGCCATGTGGCTGTAGGCGTGGGTGATGCTGGGCTTCAGCTCCTCGGGCGTCACCGAAATGGTGAGCTTGGCGCGCGTGGGGCTCAGCTGTTCGACCGTGGACTTCACGTGGGGACTCTCCTGTATCTGAACGATGTACTGGGGTGATGGTCGGGGCGACAGGATTCGAACCTGCGACCTCTCGGTCCCAAACCGAGCGCTCTACCAAGCTGAGCTACGCCCCGGATCGCCATCTCAACCCGATTGAGCCACCCACAGACGCGCAGTAATTCACGTGCCGTGCGGATTGACCTCGGTCAGTCTACTGCACTGTTGCAGGTGCCGGGGTGCACGGGATGCGACACACGCGGGACGCAGGACGTGGCGCGAACTACCCCCGAACGTGTACTACGATAATTTGAGTGCCCGGTTCTACTGGGTCACGGGGATGTAGCTTAGTGGTAAAGCCTCTGTCTTCCAAACAGATGATGCGAGTTCGATTCTCGTCATCCCCTCCAGATGAAATGAACCCCCGCAGCCCCGAAGGGCCAGCGGGGGTTCATTCGTTTAGCCGCCGCAATCTGTCGGGATGCCCAACGCCGACGGCACCCTCACCGATGCATCGTTGAAACCGTCATTTAGGTCAGGGGCCGGGAGCTCCATGCTCGTCTCGAACGACTCGGACTTCGAAATCGAGACCCAATAGATCGATTGCTCGGTGAGACTCGCGGCAATTGTCGCAACGTCATCGGCCACCTCCGTCGGCCACTCGGCTGCGCTGAGGGTCTGCGACCCCGACGCGGTGAGGTCGGCCAGATTCGCCGTGATCGTTTGGATTGCAGGGAAGTCTTTCGCAACGGTTGCCGTGATCAGCTTCTGAGTTTCATCTGCCGCGGGACAAACCGCTGCGATGTAGGTCTCTGCTGCCTCAGCGTTGGACATCACGGGTTCAGCCGAGCAAGCGGTGAGCAACAGTAGAACGGCGGACCCCGCCGCCAGCCTCATAACAAGCTTCCTC
The DNA here is from genome assembly GCF_052113185.1 of Leifsonia sp. YAF41. Classification (NCBI taxonomy): domain Bacteria; kingdom Bacillati; phylum Actinomycetota; class Actinomycetes; order Micrococcales; family Microbacteriaceae; genus Leifsonia; species Leifsonia sp. YAF41. Next base: position 53,751 of record NZ_JBFRCS010000016.1, on the reverse strand, counting down.
ATCGTTCTCCCCCCACGAATGACTCTGACCCTAGCGATGCAATCAATCCGGCGACCACCCCGCTTCCGGGGCGGTTTCGTACCAGGTGCCCGGAACACCAGCCGTGAGGGGTCGCATATCGACCTTCGTTGGCGCCACGAAGGTCGATGTGCGCCCCCTCACGCGATCGCATCCGGCCGGCGAGTTCGTCCGAGGACGGAAACACTCAGCCTGATTGGCTGAGCTCAGCAAGCCGTGCAAGCCCTGTGGGAAGCCCCGTCTGCAGACGGCTCAGAGTGTTCTCCAGCTCTGCAGATCGCACGTACTCGGGCGGGACTCGCGCCGGGTTGAGCGCGACTCCGTCAGCCCACGCCTTGATGTCGGGTTCGGCTCCGAACGAAGCCGTGGCGCGGGCGCCTAAGAGTGTCATGTTCGCCCATCCCGCCAGCGAGTTCCCGTACGGGGTCGGTGGGCACAACCGATTCTTCTCTTCTTCGTCCCGACGAGTCGCTTCCACGTATCCGGCCAGAGCTGCTCCGAAGCACGGAAACCCGGCTCGGATCGGCTGGAGCGTGATCGTTGACGGGCTCCAGATCGGTACGCGTGGCGGAGTCTTCAGACCGGACGCCGCGCAGTGCACGACGAGCGCGTCCCTCGTGATCGCCACCTCCCCGTGTTCGAGGGTGACACGGCCGCGCTCCACGCGCCGGACGTGCCCCAGACGCACAACGTGCTCAATCGTGCGCAGCTGCTCGAGCTCCCAGCCGGCCAGGGTCGGCGTCCTCGCCATCGTCGGCATCACCGTCCGGTCGATGCGAAGCATGATGCCGGCATCTTCCAGCCTGAGGAACAGCTCCGCCAATGATGTCGCGGCCGCTGCCGCTTCCATGGTGTCGGCAGCCATGCCGAGGACTACGGCAGGATCCGGCTGCACCACCGCCCGGTTGAGCATCCACGGCTCGCGCGGTCTCACCCAGCAGATCGCTGCGGCATCCACACCATGCGCCAGGAGCCAGATGCAGGCGTCGGTCGCGGTCTTGCCAGACCCCACGATCACGTATTGCCCTGGCGCCTCGCTGAGACGGGCAAGGTCATTGACCGGAATCACCCGGGCGTCGTCCGTAACGTCGAACGGTGGCGGCGTGGTCGCGGGAATATCGGGTGCGAGGTATCGCGCGTCCACGATTCGACAGCCCGGCGACACGTCGATCCGCTCACCCGAGATGCGCGAGACGATCTGACGCGCCGAGTCGTACTCGCAGTTGGCAAAGAACTCGACCCTGCCGGATTCCAGCATCCGGTCACCCAGGATGTGCGCATAGTAGGCGCAGATCTCTGAGACGTTAGCCCGCTCGTGCAGGCCGGCCTCCGGCCCATGCGCCTGCACCTTGCCGCCCAGCGGCGTCGACGCGACACCGTAGAAGGCGGAGGCCTGGTGCAGACGGACGAAGGGATATGCGTCCAGCCAGTGCCCACCGACGCTGTGTCGTCGGTCGACCACGGCCACGCGAACGTCGGCGTTATCGATCAGCGCGTCAGTGAACGCCATACCGGAGGCACCGGCGCCGACGACGAGGTAGTCAGCCTGCAGGCTGCGCGTCATGGCGCAATTCAATCACCGCGGCAACTGCGGCACCAGGACCAGTCCAGGTCCGGTCGGCAAGAACCTCATGTATGTGCTCGTCACCGCGCCGACGGTTCGTGAAGCGGCAGAGAAGTCAGCCCTCGAGACCCAAACGGATGCTCTTCGGCAGCGACGCGACAATGATCGCGTGCGACTCGGCGATGAGCTCACGCACATGGTCGTCGGGCACGGTGCCATCGAGGTTCACCGTCACCCAGTGCTTCTTGTTCATGTGATAGCCGGGGTTGATGCCATCCACACTCTTGATCAGCCGCGGCACGTTCTCTGGCAACGCCTTGAGCGTGATCCTCGGGTGGGGAGCATCCGGTGCGTCAATCGAAAAGACCTTCCCGGCGACCTTGAACACGCGGGCCTCTGGCCCGAACGGGTAGGTTTCCTCGGCGCCGTTCAGGTCGAGCAGGAAGGCGGTCAATTCGTCTGGATTCATCTCGCTCGACAGACTATCGCGCGGGGAACCGGTCGTCAGCGGCGCAGAGTGCGACCACGCCGGCGTCGGCCCGAGCGCAGCCGAATGGCATACTCGAAACGGTGACCACGAACCCGACCCGCGAACAAGCACGCCGCGGGCTGCTCGTCGACATCAGTCCACTGCGTGAGAGTCCCGCGTTCGCCCGACTCTGGGCGGGCGGCGCCATATCCGGCATCGGTGCCCAAATGACCGTCGTCGCGGTCGGTCTGCACATCTACGCGCTGACCGAGTCCACGATGGCCGTCGCCCTGGTGGGCGCGTTCGCACTGATCCCGATGATCTTCGCCGGTCTCTACGGCGGGATGCTCGCCGATGCGTTCGACCGACGGCTCATCCTGATCTGGGGTTCGGTGATTGCCTGGGGCTCGACCATCGCCCTCGCGTCACTGGCCTGGATGGGCATCGAAACGATCTGGCCGTTCTATCTGCTCACGACGGTGAACGCGGTGGCCGCGACGGTGATCGGCACCGTGCGTTTCGCGGTGATCCCGCGCATCCTTCCGACACACCTGCTGCCGGCGGCGTCGGCGCTTGGCGGCATCAGCGTCGGGGTGATGGTCACCGTCGGCCCGGCGCTGGCCGGGGTGCTCGTGGCCACCGTCGGGTTCGGCTGGACCTACACGATCGACGCCATCCTCTTCGTCGCCTCGTTCCTCGGCATCCTCGCACTCCCCCGCCTGGCACCGGAAGGCGACGTCGACAAGCCGGGCCTCGCCTCGCTCGTGTCCGGATTCCGGTTCCTACAGACGGCTCCGAACGTGCGGATGTCGTTCATCGTCGACATCATCGCCATGACCTTCGGCCAGCCCCGCGTGCTGTTTCCCGCCGTCGGCGCGCTCGTTCTCGGCGGCGGCGCGATCACCGTCGGTATCCTGATCGCGGCAGGGGCGATCGGGGCGCTGGCCACCAGCATCCTCTCTGGACGCCTCGGTCACGTTCGCATGCAGGGCCAGGCCATCTCCCGCGCCATCATCGCCTACGGCGTCTTCATCCTTGGGTTCGGGCTGCTGTTGGCCGTGCTGGCAACCGGATGGTTCGGCCCAGTCGGACCGTCGATCGAGAGCGCCAACGTGCCCGCGATCGTCATCGCGGCCGTTCTTCTGGCCGGTGCCGGCGGGGCCGACAATGTCAGTTCCATCTTCCGGATGACGATGCTGCAAACCGCGGTTCCCGACAGCATGCGCGGGCGACTGCAGGGCGTGTTCACGGTGGTCGTCACGGGCGGTCCGCGCCTCGGCGACATCTATGTCGGAGCGGTCGCCGTGCTCGGCGCCCTCTGGCTGCCTCCGCTCGTCGGCGGCCTCGCGATCATCGTTCTGGTCTCGGTGCTCGTGCGTGCACAGCGCACGTTCCGGCACTACGACGCGCTCGACCCGCGCCCGTAGTCGCGCGCGGGCCACGCAGGCGCCGTGTCGCGATGACGCATCCCGGAGCAGAATGGGTCCATGCCAGAGATGGCGGATCCCCCCTCCGAGAATGAACCGGATGCTCCCCCATCCGGCAATGCACCGGATGCCTCCCCATCCGGTGGCGAGTCACCGGTTCCCGCCTCGGTGCGCGCCCAGCTTCTCGCCACCGAGCATTGGGGTTTGCTCGCCGCCCGCGGCACCACGCAAAGCGAGGTGCTGAGCCGGATCGGCATGTTCCTCACCCTGACCTCCGCTGCTCTCGTAAGCCTCGCCCTTGTCGGACAGGCCAGCAAGTTCAGCGGAATCTTCCCTGGCTTCGCTATCGTCGTGCTCGGAATCGTGCTTCTCGTCGGCCTGCTCACCCAGCTGCGTGTGATGAACACCATGATGGAGGATCTGCAGTATGTGCTCGCGATGAACCGGCTGCGCGCCGCCTACGCCGAACTCGACCCGGGCATTGAACGTTACTTCATGGAATCCCGCTTCGACGATATGGCCGGATCACGGGAGACTTACTATTTTCTGGGTCCCCGGGGTCCCAGCCAACTTCTCGGCAGTAGCGCGATGTTCATCATGGCGGTCAACTCGACACTTCTCGGCCTGCTGACCGCGGCGGCGGCCGGTTTCGTCACAGCGTCCACCGCACTCGCCGCGGCGGTAGGTGCACTGTTCGGTGTGGCACTGCTTGCACTATCGCTCTGGCGGGGCAGCCGCCGCTACTTCACATTCTGGAAGCGGCACATTCCAATGTTCCCCACCCCGCAGTCTTCTCAGGCACCGCCGACTCCCCCGGCGCCTCCAACCTGACGCGCCTGAAATTAGCGCTGCAGAAACGCCAGAACGGCAAGCACCCGCCGGTGATCGGTGCCCGAGTCCTCGAGACCCAACTTCTGAAAGATTGCCGTCACATTCTTCTCGACGGCGCCGACCCCGATGACCAGGGCGGATGCGATCCCGGTGTTGGTGCGTCCCTCCGCCATCAACCCGAGCACATCACGCTCGCGCGGGGTGAGCGCGCTGAGCGGGTCGGTGCGGCGGGCGAGCAACTCGCGCACGACCTGCGGGTCGAGCACGGTGCCGCCGGCGCTGACCCGGGCCACGGCATCCTTCAACTCGTCGAGCGACGCGACGCGATCTTTCAGCAGGTAGCCGAGCCCGCCATCGCCGGCCGACAGAAGCTCCTGCGCGTACGTGCCCTCGACATACTGGCTGAGCAGCAGCACGCCGATCCCCGGCAGCCGACGGCGCAGTTCGAGGGCGGCGCGCACCCCCTCGTCGCGAAAGGTGGGCGGCATCCGCACGTCGAGCACGGCCAGGTCGGGGGCAAGCGCCTCGACCTCGGCAAGCAAGGCGTCGGCATCGCCGTAGGCGGCAACCGTCTCGAAGCCGGCCTCGTCAAAGAGCCGAACCAGGCCTTCGCGCAGCAGCACCGAATCCTCGGCCAGCACGAGCCGGAGTTTCGCCGGCGGCGCCGAAATCGTCGGGTCGCCGCCGGATTCACTCGTGTCAGACATTCATTCAGGATAGGGCGCGGAACTGCCGCCTTGCGAAACGACTCAGGCCGCGGAATCCGCGCTGGTCGTGCGGGCGACCATCTCGCCCACCGGGATGTGCGCTCCGATCGTCGTCGGCCCGCCCACGGGACTATCGATGCTGAGAATCCCGCGGAGACCCCGCAGTCGCTCGTCGAGACCCGCCAGCCCGTGGCCGGGGGCGACCACCGCACCACCCACGCCGTTGTCGATCACCCACAGGTCGAGCCAGGTACTGCCGTCGACATGCTCACGCAGTGTGGCGTGCAAACGGATGCTCGTGGCCGCGGAATGCTTCGCCGCGTTCGTCAAAAGCTCGGCCGCGACGAAATACGCACTGCGTTCAATCTCTGACGAAAGCCGGAGCTCGGGGTCCAGTCGCATCTCTAGAATCACTGGAACGGTGCTGCGCGCGGCCAGCGATTCGAGGCCGGCGACGAGGCCCCGGTCCTGCAGGATCGGCGGCACGAGCCCCCGCGAGAGCGCACGCAGTTCTTCGAGCGTGTCGTGTGCGTGACCGCGGGCTTCCTGGAGAAGTGCGCGAGCGGCATCCGGGTCGGTGTCGATCTTGCGTTCGGCGCTCGCGAGATCCATCTGCAAACGCACCAGGCGTTGTTGCGGGCCGTCGTGGATGTCTCGCTCGAGGCGGCGTAGCGAATTGTCCTCTGCGGCCACGGCAGCTCCGCGCGACGCGCTGAGGTCGGCCACTTCGCGGCGCAACGCTTCGGATCCCCAGGCGCCGAGCATGCCCCTGGCGACTCCCTGGTGCACGCGCACGAAGAGGTGGGTGATGAGCGGGAGCGTGAGGAGAAAGACGATGCCGAGTGCAAGAAAGAGCAGTGTCTCGCCGACGAACGGGTCGATGCTGATGGAGTTGCCGGGGAACATCCAGTCGAGGATGGTGCGGTTCAGCCAAATCCTCTCGTCGGTGTCGCCGTTGGTGAAGCGGCCCCAGATCCAATAGGTGATTCCGCCGACGCCGACCGAGAGCCAGACGACGGTGACGACCCAGGAGACGAGTCCGACCAGAAAGTTCACGATCATGCCGTGAAGCAGGTACAACCAGTAGTGCCCGTTGATCAGTGGGCCGAGCAAGGTGCGCATCGGGGTGGCGGCGACACCACGCGGCTGCCAGGCCGGCTGCGTGATTTCCGGCTGGCCGGCCCAGCGGAGACGGGCCAGCTCAACCACGCCAAACCCACGGGCGATGTAGAGGGAGGCGACGATGACGAAGAGGCCGATGAAGATGGCAATCATGCCCACGCCGGTGAAGAAGACGGTGGAGAGCACCGAGAGAGCAATGACGACGACCGGCAGGGTGAGCAGCAGGAACCCGAGCTCCTTCGGCACGCCGCGCCAGAGCGCACCATAGCCGCGGCGCGATGCCGGCGGCGTGGCCGCTACTGCGGTGGTCGCGGTGGTGGTTGCGGTGGCCGTGGTGTTCGACGCGGTGGGGTTCCCCGTGTCAGCTGGCGTGGCGGGATCAGGATGGGTCTGCACGCTTTCCAGCGTGGCAGACGGTGGCTCGGTATTCGACGACATAACTCAACTCTGGTCGCTGGGCGGCTGCAGAGTGATCCGGTGGGCATCCGACTTCTTCCGGGGGCAAACCCCCGCATGACGACAGATCCCCCGCATCACGACTCCTCATCACGACAGAAGCCCCGCCGAAGTTCGGCGGGGCTTCTCGTGCACGCTGGCGTGCTCGTGGTGGGAACGACGGTGCTAGTTGATCACCTTGTTGTCGCTTGACGATACGGTCAGCCACGGTCCGGCCGGAACATCAGCTGCTTCGACGAACTGCCAATCGACCTTGTCGGCGTCTCCGTCGAGTTCAGCGAAATTGAGGCAGCCGTTCAGCGCAGGCGAGACATCCATGCCCGCGCCGCCGTAGCGAGCGTTGGCCGGGCGTGCGTCGTTGCCTCCGAAGACGTAGGCCGAGTCGTGGTACTCGCCGGGGCCGGCGTCCGCGATCTGGCCGTAGCAGGTCTGGCCATCCTTCGTCAGCTTGACCCAACGGTTCTTCATCAGGCTGACCGAGGCGTCGCCTGCCTTGCCGGCGTAGGCCGGATCGTTGGCCCAGGGAATCACCGAACCGCGATTGGCGAACCCGGTCGAGTCGTTGACGTCGTCGTAGGGCAGATCGAGGTAGAACGGGTTCTGCTTGGGCGACATCGACGTCGGGAAGAATCCGTTCGCGGCGACGCGCTTCTCGGTCTCACACGATCCGCTCGAGGCGATCCCATCGCAACCACCGAAGTTGGCGAACCAGTTCGCGTCGTAGGTAGACAGCATCTGACTTCCGTCTTCAGCATTTGCATCGAAAATTTCGCCCACCCAGAACGTGGTCGCAACGATCCCGGTGTGCAGCGGATACGTGCTGGCGCCGGTACCCGTGGAGGCCGGCGGAGCGACGGGTGCGGTCGGAGCCACCGGTGCCGGAGGCGGGGTGGGGACCGGCACTGCGGTGGCAGAAGGACTGGGCTTCGGTGCCGGCGTGGATGTCGGCTTCTTCTTGTTGTGCTTGTAGGTCTGGGACGACTTCGTTCCGTAGTCACGGTGGCCGTCTGCTGTGGAGGCGCGCGACGAATCAGTGCGTGCGGATGCCTTTCGCGAGTCTGCCTCGGCTGAGGCCGCGTTCACGCCCAGCGTCGAGGCAACGACGAGGGCGAGCACAGCAACCCCCACGGTTCCCGTCGTTTTCGGATGGCGGCGAAACCATTTTCGAGCTGTTTGAATCACAACTTTCCCTCTCAGATTGAGTCGCCTCGACCCCCGTGAGGGGGGTGTGGCGACCCAGCGACCCTACGTGGGCGAAACTGAGAGAGTCATCATTTTGACGTGCCAATGCGCTGCGAGGAAACCAGCAATCTGCCTGGTCAGGAATCGATTCATTCCGAGTTGAATAGTTCTCAGAAACTCTCAGATTTGAACGTCTGCCCGCGCTGAGTGCACGGACTACCGGCCGAGCCGACCATGCACCCGGCGCATCTCTGCGGCGAGAGCCTGACTCGCGTACGGCCCGCTGCCCTCGAGTTCGCCGATGATGCGCTCGACCGTTTCGGCCGGTTTGTTCTGGCTCATTTTGCTCTTCGCAACGAACCGGTCGACGCGCATCCGGAATCCCACGGTTCCGCTCACGATCCGCGCGGCATACTCGGCGTTCTCCAGGGTGCCGTTCATGCGACGGGGCTCGTCCATCCGGTCCTCGAAATGGTCGACGAGCTTGTCGAGCACCGCCAAGTTATCGTCGTTGCTCAGCAGCTCCGGCGTTCCATAGAGGTGCGCTGTCACGAAGTTCCAGGTGGGAACCGCGGGCTTCGCGTCGTACCAGCCGGGCGAGATGTAGCCGTGCGGCCCTTGAACGATGAGCAGCAGTTCGTGGGCGCCCAGCTCATGCAGCTGTTCGTCGGGGCGCCCGACGTGACTCAGCACGACGATCTCGTCAGACGTCTCGTCGAGGATCACCGGATAGTGCGACGCCACCAGCCCGCCGTGATCGGGGTTGCTGACCACAGTCACCCACGGGTTCTCCCGGATAAGCCGTTTGATCTCGGCGATCTCGCCAAGCACGAAGCTGGGGTTCTGTCTCATGGATTCCTCACTTCATCGGGGGCGCCACAGGTCGAGCAGGATGCTATTGGTCAAGCAGGATGTTGCGGGTCGAGCGGATGTCGCAGCTCACGCAGTCCAGAGAGCCGTCAGGACTGGCAGCGCGGGCACCAGTACAGCTTGCGGGCACCCATCTCTTCGAGCGTTATATGAGTACCACAGACCCGACAGGGCAGGCCCTCGCGTTTGTAGACCCAGTGCCGGTCGGCTCGATTGGCCATGGCCAACACATAGTCGTCACCGTCGAGGTCGTCCATGGTCATCATCTGACCCGTTTCGACACCAATCTTCAGCAAGTGTGCCCAGTCCCGCCAGAGCGCGCGCACCGTGTCTTCGGTGAGCGATTTTCCGGGCGCATAGGGGTTCAGGTTCGCGCGAAAAAGCAGTTCGGCCCGGTAGACATTTCCGATACCGCTGACGACGTTCTGGTCCATCAAGATGAGACCGATCGGGGTGGCCTTCTTGCGCACGACCGCGGTGAAGCGGTCTTCGGCTTCTGGGCTTGCATCGAGCAGCGGGTCGGGTCCCAGCTTCGCGATCACCGCATCGACTTGTTGCGGGTCGAGCACTTCACAGGCGGTCGGCCCGCGGAGGTCAGCACAGACGGTCTCGGTAAGTAAACGCACCCGCACCTGCCCGATCGGGTCGGGCGGAAAGGTCTCCGGAGCGTTTGTCTCTTTCTCCTGCTCCGACATGCGCACCCGGGTGCGCCGCGGAGCCCCGATTGAGTGCAGGGAGTTTTCGCCGGCCGAGTCATGGATCGGATCGAGAACCGTGCCCTGCTGGTTCGTCTGACCCATCCGTCCGTTCGCCGAAGCGATCGTCGCATCCATCAGAATCTCGCCGGAGAAATCCCAGGCGCCGTAGAGGCCGAGGTGCACGCGCAGCCAGACCCGGTGGTCGAACTCCAGGAACATCTGCTTGCCGACCGCTCGGGCGTCGGTCATCACCAAACCGTCGAGCTGAGCCGCGCCGACTGCGAAACGGCCTTGGGGAGACGACAGCGACACCCGACTGCCGACGAAGTTGCGTTGAAACTGTCGCGCAATGCGGTGGACTGAATGACCTTCAGGCACTGTTAGCGCCGAATGCCCTTGCCCGCGATGTCGCCGGTCAGTTCGTACTCGGCGAGCTGGGCAATGCGACGCGCATGGCGTTCTTCGTCGGAGAACGGTTCTGCGATGAAGGCGTCGATGAAGCTCGTCGCATCCTCAATCGTGTGCTGGCGAGCCCCGATCGAGATGACGTTGGCGTCGTTGTGCTCCCGAGCGAGTCTGGCCGTGCTCAGGTTCCAGACGAGAGCGGCGCGGGCACCGGTCACCTTGTTCGCGGCAATCTGCTCGCCGTTGCCCGATCCGCCGAAGACCACACCGAGCGCTTCGATGCCCGCTGCCTGGTCATCGACAACGGCCTGGGCTGCGTTGATGCAGAAGGCCGGGTAGTCGTCAAGCGCATCGTAGGACTGGGGACCGTGGTCGATGACCTCGTGTCCGGTACCGGTGAGGTGGTCGATCAGGTGACGGCTGAAATCGAGGCCGGCGTGGTCGGTGGCGATGTGGATGCGCATGAAGACAGTCTATTTAGTCGCGCCGGGTAGTTCGCCGCGTCGGCTGCCGCATCCTTCGCCGCGTCGAGACTTCGCCCGAGAGGCGTCGTGCGCGATAAGTTGGCTGCATGAGCGCGACGACAGCCATCGGAATCGACATCGGCGGAACCGGCATCAAAGGAGCGGTGGTCGATCTGTCGACCGGTGAGCTGATTTCGGAGCGGGTGAAGCTGGCCACCCCGAAGGGCGGCGCCCCCGACGACATCATCGAGACCACGCGAGAGATTCTGGAGAAGGTCTCCGAGGGCTCGAGTTCCCTGCCGATCGGCGTCTGCTTTCCAGCCGTCGTCAAGCACGGGCACACGATGTCCGCGGCGAACGTGTCCGAGAAGTGGATCGGTCTCGCCGCTGAAGAACGCTTCGAGAAGGGGCTCGGTCACCCGATCCACTTTGTCAACGACGCGGATGCTGCGGGTTACGCCGAAGCACAGTTCGGCGCGGCGAAGGGCGAGCCAGGCGTGGTCATCCTCACCACGCTGGGAACCGGTATCGGTTCGGCACTGCTCAACGACGGCGTGCTCGTGCCCAACACCGAACTCGGCCACCTTGAAATCGACGGGCACGATGCCGAACGGCGTGCCGCGTACTCGGTGAAGGAACGCGAGGACTTGAGCTGGGAAAAGTGGGCCCATCGGCTCCAGACCTACTACTCGGCTCTCGAGGCTCTCTTCTCGCCCGATCTGTTCATCGTCGGTGGCGGAGTGTCGAAGAGTTACGAAGAGTTTCTGCCCCTGCTGAATCTCTCGACCCGCATCATCCCGGCCGTACACCGCAACAATGCCGGCATCCTCGGCGCGGCAGCCCTGGCCGTGAAATTTCCGACGACGCCCCGGGGACCACTCGTCGATGAACAGGTGCCGGCGACGACGACTCGTTAACCGTGACAGATTGAGGAATGGGCCGGCTATTACGCCGGGTTCTGTCTCAGTGCCTGCGTCGAAACGCACGCACCCTCGACGGTCATCTATCTACGAGCTACGTTGCCGCAACCCTCTAGCGGCCTACCCGAAAACTCGGCGAGCAGCCTTAGCGTTTTCTGTCTGACCTTGCTCCGGACGAGGTTTACCGAGCCGACCAGGTCACCCTGGCCTCTGGTGGTCTCTTACACCACCGTTTCACCCTTACCGCAGAGCGTTTTCCGAGGAAAAGCCCTGAGGCGGTTTACTTTCTGTGGCACTGTCTCGCGGGTTACCCCGGGTGGGTGTTACCCACCGTCCTGCTCTGTGGAGCCCGGACGTTCCTCGGCATCCGTTTGTAAAACAAACGAACAACGCGACCGTCTTGCCGACCCATTCTTTGCTTAAGCCTAGCTCAGATGCCCGATTCTTCGGTGCGCACGAGGATGGCGCCGCAGTCGGGGCAGAAGATGACGTCGTTGGCCGGGGCCATCCGCACGGCTTCCAGGTCATTTCCGGTCAGCGTCATCGTGCATCCGCTGCAGGTGCGAGCGCGCAGCAGCGCTGCAGCGTTTCCGCGACCCGCAATGTAGCGCTTCTCGTAGAGCTCGACGAGTTCGGGGGCGACGGATGCCGCGACGGCGGCCCGGTCGCGAATGGCCTCGGCACGCTGCTGATCGATGACAACCAGTGCTTCGTCGCGCACGCGCTCGGTCTCGGCGATCTGCTCGGCGATTGCCGCGCCTTCGACCTCGATCGCGGCGACGGCGGCTTCGTGCTCCTCAACGCGCTCCATCACTGCGATCTCGATCTCCTCGAGGTCGCTCTGTCGCTTCTTCAGCGCAGCGACCTCGCCCTCGTAGGCCTGGATGTCTTTGACCGACGAGCTCTGCTGCATGCGCTCGGTGTCGCGTGCGATGCGCTTCTCGACAACCTCAACGTCTGACTCGATGCGACGCAACTCGGTGCGCACATCCTCGAGCTCGCCCGTGCGCGCGGTCAACTTCTGGCGACTCGCGTCGGCCTTCTTGCTCAGTTCGGCCAGCTCGGCGTGCTGCGGCAGCGCCGTGGTCTGGTGCGCGAGCTGCTGGGCCTTGATGTCGAGGGCCTGGAGCCGAAGAAGCTCTTTCTGTTCTACGGGAGTTGCCTTCACGATGTCCTGACCTTTACGAGTGTTGAGTGTGAATGAGTTGAGGGGCCGGCGGTGGTGCCGGGGTGGCGGGCGAAGAATTAGTGCATGACGACAAAGTCCCACGGATCGGTGCGCAGGTCGCTGACGTTCACCGTGACGCCGGGGAGCGCCGCGCGCAGCTGTGCGGCCGCGGTGTCGAGCCAGAGCCATTCGCTGGCCCAGTGGGAGACATCGATGAGGGCGGGGCCGCCGCTGATTTTCGCTTGCTCGCGCGACTCCGAAGCCGGGTGGTGTCGCAGATCGGAGGTGACGTACACGTCGGAAGCGAGCACCAGTGGGTGGGCGAGCAGCGAGTCTCCGGCGCCGCCACAGAGCGAGACGACCTCGACGAGTTGCTGGTAGTCACCGGACACCCGCACACCGGATGCCGTCGCCGGAAGCAGGTCGGCAAGCACACGAGCGAGATGGCCGAGCGTGACAGGCCGGGCGAGTCGGCCGACCCGGCCGATGCCGGTCCCCGGCTCGACACTCGATGTGATCGGCTGGGTGTCCTGGAGTTCGAGGCGCTGAGCCAGGATGTCGGAGACTCCGTCGGTGACGACATCCGCGTTGGTGTGCGCAGCAAGCAGTCCGCAGTTCGCGCGGATCAACCGGGCCAGAAGTGCGCCCTTGTAGCGGTCTTCTGACACCGTGGTCACACCGCGCAGTAACAGCGGGTGGTGCACAAGAAGGAGGTCGGCCCCGGCTTCGATTGCCTCGTCGACGGTGTCTGACACAGCGTCGACGGCGAGATGAATCGACGAGACCTGGCGAGCCGGGTCTCCGCTGACGAGCCCGGAGGAATCCCAGGACTCCGCGCCGGACAGCGGCCACAGTTCATGGATGACTGAGGTTACTTCTGCGAGCGATAAAGACACCCTGCCAGCCTACCGGTCGCATCAACCGTGCCGCCTGTGGAGATGCAGGCCGAGGAGCTCACTCGCGCCGTTTCGCTTTCCGCGACGCGCGCGTCTCGTAKACCGGTTCAGCATTCGGAGCAGCTTCGGGAGCGGTCTCAGGCGTGGGCTCGGGAACGACAGCAGAAGCCACGTCGGGCTTCACGTCCGGCGTCACCGCCGCCCCCGGTTGCGGCTTCTTCTCCGCCTGCAGCCACGCCAGCGGATCCGCCGCGGACCCTGCCGCCGCAGCCGGCGGTGCTACACCCTCGCTCGGAACGGTTTCGTCGTAGTGGCCGCGTTTTCCGTGGTCCGTCTCCCGGTGATGGTGATGGCGCGAGAACCACCAGCGTCGGCGAGCAGACGGCACCACGTGCTCGCTTTCGCTCACGCGCGGACTCGCGATCGGCTTCGACGGAACCAGGGCGACATCGTCGGCGTCGTCGTCGAGCGAATCATCGAATCCGGCCTTGATGATGTCATGCGACGTCGTCGTCACGGCATCCGGATCACCGCCGACAATGATGGCCAGATCCGCCTCGGTCGGCGGTTCCGTCGGTTCGACGCCATCCTGCCCCTCTGGGCCACGATCTGACATCCCACTATTCTAGTGAGAAATCCTCAGATCAGCCGGTGAGCGTCAATTTGTCCGTCAGCTCACATGAATCGACGGTCGTCGTTTCGCGTTAGGTTCGGATGCCCGGAGCACCTCGCGCGTCACCGGCGCGATCTCACCCGCACCCGTGATCAAGAACTTGAACATGTTCGAAATCGGATTGCCTTCCGTCCATTCGAAGTAGATCTCGGGGATGATTCCGGTCTGATCGCGAATCTCGAGCAGCACCGACGCGATCGTGTTCGGCACGTTTCCGCTCGTCACCCTGAGCACCCGATAACCGTGCGCCGCCACCCCCTGAACGAGAAGATCCTCTTCGAAGTCCGAGGAATCCGACGGGTACACCTCGAGAAAAATCACCGACGACCCCGGCGGAATGTGCCCGTACCGGCGTTCGTCGCGACTCTTGTCGTGATACTCGGCATCCGTGTCGACACCGGGCTCGTGGGAAATCAGCCGCACTGCGTCGTACTCCTCCGTGTCTTCCATCACATAGTCGAGCGCGTTGGCGTCGAGCACCACGGAGGTCGCCCGCAGCTGGAACGAACGCCGCACGCGCGAGATCAATGAGATTCCCACGATGCCGAGAATGAAAAGCGCCGCAATGCGCACGCCGTCCGGGCGCTCGAAGATGTTGGCGATGGTCGTGTACACGAAGATCAACGAGATCAGGCTGAATCCCGCGGTGCGCCACTTCTGGCGTTTGCGCCGCGCCGACAGGGCGACGGCGACGGATGCCGAGGTGATCAGCACCAGAACACCGGTGGCATATGCCCCACCCTGGGCGTCGACGTTGGCGTCGAAAACGACGGTGATGAGAAACGCGATCGCGATGAAGACGAGGACCAGGGGGCGTACCGCCCGCGCCCACTGCGGGGCCATTCCGTAGCGAGGCAAGTATCGCGGAACCAGGTTGAGCAGACCCGCCATCGCCGACGCCCCGGCAAACCAGAGGATGCAGATGGTGCTCACGTCGTAAACCGTGCCAAACCCGTTGCCGAGATACTCATGCGCGAGGTAGGCCAACGCGCGCCCATTTGCCGGTCCCCCGGGTTGAAAATCCTTCTGCGGGATCAGGAACGTTGTGACAATGCTCGAGGTGATCAGAAATCCGCTCATGATGAGCGCTGACGTGGTCAGCAATCGTTTGGTGTCGCGGATACGCGTCGCCGGGTTCTCCTCGGTGTCTCCCGCGCCTCCCTTGACCTGCGGCATCACCGCGACCCCGGTTTCAAATCCCGAGAGACCCAGCGCAAGCTTGGGAAAGACCAGAAGTGCGATTCCGACGATCATCCAGGGGTCGCCATGCTGGGTGGTCAGCGCCGCCCACCAATCGGTGGCCACTTGTGGGTGCTGCAGCACCTCACCGATCGAGACCGCGATGACCACAAGATTCAGCGCAAGATAGATTGCGACGAGCACAACGGCGATCCCGATTGCTTCTTTGAATCCACGTAGGAAGACGGCCCCGAGCAAGGCGATCAACACGAGCGTGACGATCATTTGCGAATCGAGCCAGCTCGGCACGAACGGGTTCTCGAGAAAGTGTGCGGACGCATCCGCAGCCGAGAGCGTGATGGTGATCATGAAGTCCGTCGCCGCGAAGCCAAGCAGCACCAGCACAAACAGCTTGCCGGCCCACCACGGCAGCAGATTCTCGAGCATGTGAATCGAGCCAGAGCCCTTGAAACTTTCGGCTGCGACGCGACGGTATACCGGCAACGCACCGAACAGTGTCAGGGCGACCAGCACGATCGTGGCGATCGGCGAGATGAGGCCGGCAGCCAGCGCGGCGATGGCCGGCTGATATCCCAGGGTCGAGAAATAGTCGACGCCGGTGAGACACATGACGCGCCACCACGCGTGTGTCTTCTCGACCGCCTTGGCGTGCGGACCGACATGTGCGCCGGTCTTATCGACCAAGCCGTCCAGCATCCAGGCGCGAAACCCGACATTGGGAGAATGCAGTTTGCTCACGTGCACAGATTACGCCCGCACTTCGCTCGGCTCGCGCAAATCCCCACCGAGAGGAGGATGCGCCGGTCAGTTTTCCTCGCCCTCAAGCAGCGCCTTCGCGACGGCGAGGCCCGCTGTCTCGCTGTCCATCGAGGCCTGAACCGGTTTGCTCATCACAAGCTTCTTGATTCCGGAAAGGTCGGCGTTCAGTGAGAACTCGACCTCCGTACCAGAGTCGGTCGCCGTGAACCGGAAATCGCCGTGGGGTCGCACCGGTCCGGCGACAACCTGGAAACCGTACTGGCGGGGCGGGTCGTAGTCCGTCACCACGATGTCGGCCTGGATGCGACGCCCGCCAGGCCCGGCGACGGTCTGCGCGATGCGTCGACCGACGGCGGGCGGCCCCTCCGCCGCGATGGTCTCGACATGTGAGCGCCACCGCGGGTCATTCGCCGGTTCGGTGAAGAAGGCGAACACCTCGTCGATAGGACGGTTGATCACAATCACACGCGATGCACTCGGCATGACCTCAGGCTACGCTTCACCGGCCCACTCTGCGCGTGCGGAGGATTCGAGGGGCAATTCGCGTCGCAGCCACCCGCAGCCACGATTCGTAGTCACAATTCGTAGCCACAATTCGACGGTGAATCTTCCGAAAACCGAACATCGTGCTGGTTTGACGTAGTAGACATAGAGTGCGCCGATTTTGCAGCACTCTGATCAAGGAAGACCAATGACTACAACGCACCACGCCCGCGCCGCCGAACTCGTCTCCCAGCTCACCCTGGATGAGAAACTCCTGCTTCTCTCGGGGGTGAACATGTGGGAGACCGCGGCGGTGGGCGCGATCCCGTCGACGTTCCTCGCCAACGGCCCAGTCGGCGTCGGCAAGCAGGCATCGGCCGGCGACCACGTCGGCGGTGGTGAGATGCTGCCCGCCACGTGTTTCCCCTCTCCCTCCGTGCTCGCGTCGACATGGGACGTGGAACTCGTTGAGGAGGTCGGGGTCGCGCTCGGTCGTGAGTCCCGCTCGAAAGGCGTCGGCGTGCTGCTCGGCCCTGGTCTGAACATCAAGCGCCACCCCGGCGGCGGGCGCGTCTTCGAGTATTTCTCCGAAGACCCGTATCTCTCGGGGAAGATTGCCGCCGCCGCTGTGCGCGGAGTGCAGTCGCAGGGTGTCGGCTCCTCCATCAAACACTTCGCCGGCAACAACCAGGAGACCTTCCGGATGCGACTGGACTCGATCATCGACGAGCGCACGCTGCGAGAGATCTACCTCACCGGTTTCGAGATTGCGGTGACAGAGTCAGAGCCGTGGACAGTCATGACCTCCTACAACCTGGTCAACGGGGAATACCCCGGCGAGTCGCACCGACTGCTGGCACAGATTTTGCGCGAGGAGTGGGGCTTCACCGGCTTGGTCATGAGTGACTGGTTCGCGGTCTCCGACCGTTCGACCGGCATCAGCGCCGGGCTCGACCTGGAGATGCCGGGCAACGGCGGGCTCTGGACCGGGCGAGTCAAGAAGGCTCTCGAGGACGGCACGCTGCCGCTGACTGCAGTGGATGCCGCGGCCACCCGCGTCGCCGCGCTGGCATTGCGTGCCGCCTCCGAGTCGGCCGGCGCCGCCGTCACAGCAGACCTCGACGCCCACCACGCTCTGGCCCGCCGCGCGGCCGCGGCCGGCACAGTGCTCCTGCGCAATGATGGCATTCTTCCGTTACGCGCGAAAGGCACCATCGCACTCATCGGCGCCGGCGCCAAAACGCCTCGCTACCAGGGCGTCGGCAGCGCCAGCGTCAACGCCATCACGGTCGAGACCGTGCTCGACGCGCTGCCCACGCGACTCGGCGACAGCGCCGAGTTCACCTATGTGCGTGGCTATGACGCCCAGTCCGGAGCCGTCAGCGCCGAGGATTCGAAAGCAGCGCAGGCCGCCGCGGAAGCGGCCGACGTCGCCGTGATCATCCTCGCGATCCCGGCCGGCAAGGAGGCTGAAGGGGTTGACCGCGAACACCTCGCCTTCCCGCCCGCCATGAACGAACTGGTGCGCGCCGTGACGGCGGCCAACCCGCGCACCGTCGTCGTGCTTGTCAATGGCTCGCCTCTCGAACTGCCGTGGGCTGAGGAGCCCGCTGCCATCCTTGAGGCTTACCTGGGCGGCCAAGCAGCCGGACCTGCCATCGTGGATGTGCTCTTCGGTGACGCCGAGCCGGGCGGTCGCACCGCTGAGAGCTTCCCGGTCGTGGCGGCCGATCTCCCCTCCGCAGCCAACTTTCCGGCCACGACCCCGACCCAGGTGCAGTACCGCGAGAACCTCTACGTCGGCTACCGCTTCCATGACACGTTCGGCATCGCTCCGCGCTTCCCGTTCGGGCACGGACTCAGCTACACCACCTTCGAATACGGGGCCCTGGATCTGTCCGGCGAGGGCGTCGACCGCACCATCACCGTCTCGGTCACGAACACCGGTGACCGTGCGGGTTCCGAGGTCGTGCAGCTCTACGTGCACGCCACCGGCTCCTCGGTGCACCGCCCCGAGCAGGAGCTGAAGGCGTTCGCCAAGGTTCACCTCGCGCCGGGCGAAACCCGGAGCGTGAGCCTGACCCTCGGACACCGTTCCTTCGCGATCTACGATGTGGGGAGTTCAGAGTGGGCTGCCGAAGCCGGCGAGTACGAGATCCGCGTCGGTTCCTCCTCACGCGATATTCGCGCGACGACGACCATCCGATTCGACATTGGCGAGACCGTCACCCCGGTTGCGCGACCCGTGGCCGCGGTGGCGACTTCTGCCGAATTCGCACGGCTTCTCGGCCGCTCGGTTCCGATCGCGAAGGAGCTCTTGCCGTTCAGCCTCAACTCCCCCGTCGCCGACCTGCCGAGCACCTGGCTCGGTCGACGTCTCCACGGTGTGCTGCTGGGTGTCATCACCAAGCAGCTCCCCGCCGGAGGCGATGAGGACACTCAGGCGATGATTCACGCCGTCGTCGGGGGGATGCCGCTCCGTGCCCTCTCCGCGAACTCCGGCGGGCGTCTCAGCCTCGACACGATGGACCGCATCGTGAGCGTGCTCAATGTCGCATCGCCCCACGCGCGGCGAGCTCGCCGAGCGGCCAAGCACTAGAGACTGACGGGCGAGCCGGGTCCCCACGGGATACCGAGCAGGAACCAGGCGGCGAAGAGAACGATCCAGCCGATCAGAATCCAGACGGTGTAAGGCACCATCAGCGCGATGATGGTGCCGATTCCGGCATTCTTCTTGTAGCGCTGCGCGATCGTGACGATAAAGGGCAGGTAGACCATCAGCGGAGTCAGCACATTCATCGGCGAGTCGCCGACGCGGTACGCCGCGAGCAGTGTCTGCGGGGCTACATCGAGCGACGCGAAGATCGGCACGAAGATCGGTGCGAAGATCGCCCACTTCGGCACAACGCCGGGCAGGATCATGTCGAGCACGAAGATGACGAGCACGAAGGCGACGAGGAGCACGACGGCGGGAACGTTCGCCTGCTCCAGCACATGAGCCGCCTCGACGGCAGCGACGGTGGGGAGATTGGTCCAGTTGAAGAGGGCGATGAACTGCGAAATCATCAAGAACATGATCAGCAGGCCGCCGAGTCCGGCGAAAGTCTTCGCGATCGCTCCGACGACGGCGTTGCTGCCGCGCAGCGTGTTCGCCCCGATGCCGTAGCACACGCCGCACACCAAGAAGCCGAGCGAGATGATGAAGATGAGGCTCGCCATGAATGGCGTGGCGCCAATGAGCTCGCCGGTGGCGTTGTCGCGTAGCGGCGCTCCCGGCGGGAGGCTCAGCGCGAGCACGATGGCAGCGACGACGAGCAGGCCCCACATCGACAGGCGCAGGCCACGGGCTTCACCGGCGTCATCGACGGGCTCGCCCGTCGTGACATCCACCGGTTCGGCCATCTCGTAGACGCCCAGACGCGGCTCGACGATTTTCACGGTGACGACGACGGCGATGAGCGCCATCAGTATCGACGAGGCGATGCTGAAGAAGAAGTTGGCCGTCACAGTGAGCGGCTGCAGTCCGATGCTGCCGAGCGCCTCGTTGGTGATCTCGGTGAGCATCGAGTCGACCGGCGTGATGAGCACGTTGACCGAGAAGATCGCGCCGACGCCGGCGAACGCGGCGGCCATGCCTGCCAGCGGATGACGCCCGACCGAGAGGAACGCGGCGGCGGCCAGTGGAATCAGGATGAGGTATCCGGCATCGGAGGCGACCGACGACAGCACGCCGACGAAGATGAGGATGAAGGCGAGCGACCAGCGCGGGGCGACCTTGACGACCTTGCGGATGAGTGCGCCCATCAGGCCCGCCTGTTCGGCCACGCCGACACCGGCCATTGCGACCAGAGTCACGGCGACGACGCCGAAGCCCGCAAAGTTGTCGACAAACGAGGAGAAGAAGAACTGGATGCCGTCGCTCGAGAACAGGCTGCGCACAGCGAAGGTCTGTTCGCTCACGGTGTAGTCGGGAAGCGTCACAAACGCGTCGGTGTTCGTGTCGAAGGGCACCAACGTGCCACCGAGCGCGTCGTTGAGCTGCTGAAGTTGTTCGGTCGGCACGGGGGTGACGACCTCATCGGTGACGCTGACTCCGACCCAGGAGAGAATCGCGGAGATGATGGCGATGAGCAGAATCAGGTAGACGAACATGATCGTCGGGTTCGGAACCTTGTTGCCCAACCTCTCGATCTTGTCGAGAAATGTGCCTGACCCCTTCGTCGTCGAAGTCGCTGCTGCTGACGTCACAATGCCCCCACCTGTCGGCCACCTCGGCAGAAGCCGGGCTGATGCGGCCTCCAGTGGCCGCCGATCTCACCCTAATGGGAAGAAGAAACGTACTGGATATCTGCTTAGGTGAAGTAACCCTGGGCTAACTCAGCTTTCGGAACTTTTCGACGATGTCGCCTGTCGCCATGGCTGTCTGACTCTGGCAGCGTTAGTCAGCTCACCTAGCTCTCGGGCCCCGGTCAACCGTCTCGCAATCGTGGGCGGTCAGGCCTCTCTGGTCACGTTGCCGCGTTCTCGTGTAGAAGATTGCCCGAACCATATCCAAAGGGGTCGAGCCGTGACGAAGATGAGCACCGCAAAAAGGCTTTGACAGATGACCCCGAAGGACGAGAGTCCGCCGACCGTAGCGAAGACGGTCCAGTTCACTGCGATGTCGGCGATGATCACGGTGCTGCCGAGCACGATGCCGGAGCGCCGTCGAAAGATGATCAGCGCAGCGGTGGCCGGATCCAGGATCGTTAGTGTCACCCAGAACAGCCGGACGCCGAGCGGGAAGGCGCTGTAGGCGTCTAATCCGCCGATGATCAGATCCGCCGTATGAGTGGTTGTTCCAACGAGAAAGCCGATCACCCACATGACTTGGAACACTCTGAGCGCTCGTGCTGATGCGGTGAGAGCGATCATTCGCCCATGATACCGAGCCTGCAAGGGCAGTCGAGCAGGAGCCGATTTGAGAACACCTTGCTATTGGCTTAGCAAGAACGCCTATGACGACCGCTGAAGTCACCGCCCCGAGCACTACCTGGGGACCCGCAATTCTCCGAGATGCGCACCGGATGGTTATGGGTCCACGGTGGCACGTCCTGCGCCGTCTGAGGAGATTACCAGTGTCTCGATCGGATGTGGACCCGTGGCAACGCATTGCTGGAGGAGTCGGTAGAAGAGCAGTCCGCGGCTCTTCGAGGTGCGCCTATTGAATCGGAACGTGAACTCGTCCAGGTAGTTGGCGAGATGATCGCTCGAGGTGCCTTAGTGCAACGTCCCAGTCAGCCAGCGCTTCAGCAGCGAGGCAACGATATGCACGCCGGGCAGATCAACGTGAGCTGGCACGGTCGATCCGAGCTGGGTGAAATAGATGTGGTCGTAACCCAGCCCACCGAGACGACGGAGCTCGCGCGCACCATCAGTCTTGACCACCGAGCCTGGCGCTACCGTGCGCTTGGTGAACTCGACCAGGGCGAGTGGCTCGTTCGGGGCTGGCTCCAAGCGGATCCGTCCAAGCTTTCGCGCGCTGACCATCTCGGCCGCAACCATAACCCCGATCTTGTCGCTGGACCGGCCTCCCTTGCCGCGAGAGATCCCACCTACATAGCTCTGGTCGATCTCGACCGTCCCCGAAAGCACTCCACGCCCTGGAACGACCATCGCTCGCCGGAACTTGTGCATCCACGCCCACGCCGTCTCATACGATTTCAGACCTAGCACTCTCTGCAACCCCAACGCAGAGACGCCATTCTTCTGAGACGTGATGAACCACGCCGCCGCAAACCATGTCGGCAACGGCGCACGTGTCCGGTCGAAGATCGTGCCAGCCGTCACCGACGCGCGTCGACCGCAGTCGCGACACATAAACAGAGCATCTCCAGTCCGCCAGAACCGCGTCGAGGCGCAGGCCGGACAAACGAAGCCCGCCGGCCAACGAAGGCCAGCAAGGTACTTAAGACAATCGCGCTGCGAAGAGAAACGCTCCTGGAACTCACCAAACGTCGATGGAAAGTCGACACCGGATCGCGGACCCGAAACGCTCATGTCAGTCACAACTCACCGCTACTTCACCTAAGCAGATACCCAGTAGAAACGTTCTACTCGCCACCGCGCCGGGCTTCATTCTGTCCGCGCTCTGAGGCGGGCAGGCCCGATACTGGATTCGTGCTCGACTCCAACGTCACTGCAACCCCGACGGCCCTCACCTGGCGGCTGCTCCCGGCTGCGCTCATCTCCGCTTCCGCCGTTTTGCTGTTCGGCGTGCAAGTTCCCGTGGCGGGCTACGGGGTGCTTGTACTCGGCCTCTTGCTCGCCTGGTTCATCGACCGGCCGCTGTTTCGCGACTTGCTGCTCATCGCCAGTGGCCTCGGCATCATCAGCACGATCTCGCTTGAAGCCAACATCGACTACGCCAACATGGTGCTCTTCGGAGTCGTGCTGTCCGCCGCCGTTCTGGTGCCGTTCCTGATCCAGCGTTACGTCTACCGTGAGAGGGTCATCCGGTTTCCGTGGAGGGGAACCTGGCCGTGGACGCGAGCGCAATGGTGGTACATCGCCGCCGTGGTGGTGGCCGCCATCGTGCTGTTGCCTGCCTACTTCATCGGCTCCGGTTCCTACCAGAACTGGCCGGCGGTGCACGAGCCTGATGCCATCGTGCGGCTATTCGTCGGGGTGAATGCGGTCGGCATCTGGGACGAGCTGTTCTTCATCTGCACGGTCTTCACGCTGCTTTGCCGGCACTTTCCGGTCTGGCTCGCGAATCTGCTGCAGGCCACGATCTTCGTCTCATCTCTGTGGGAACTCGGCTACCAGAGCTGGGGGCCGCTGCTCACCATCCCGTTCGCGCTCGTGCAGGGCGCAATCTTTCGCATGACCCGCTCACTCAGCTATGTGGTGACCGTGCACCTACTGTTCGACCTGGTCGTTTTCGTCGTCATCGTCGCGGCGCACAACCCGGACTGGTTCGGCGGGTAGCTCGCCTGAAGACAGGCGTCAGGCTAGCCCGGATCGTGCCACCACAACGGCGAGTTGGGTGCGGTTTCGGATGCCCCACTTCGTCTTGATACCGGCGAGGGTTGACTTGACTGTGGTTTCTGCCACGAAGAATTGGGCGGCAAGCTCCGCGTCACTCGCGCCGGTAACGAGCGCAAGCGCAAACTCGTGTTCCCGGTCAGTGAGCTGGCCGAGCTTCTCGATGGCGTCTCGGCGTCCGTCGGCATTGTGGGAATCCTGAACCCACTGAGTCAGCTGGCGAGCGGCGCGTGGTGAAAACTCGGCGTCACCCGCCGCGACGTGTCGCACCGCCGCAATGATCCGGCGCGGGTCCTCGTCTTTCAGGAGAAAGCCGGCCGCGCCCGCGGCCACTGCGTCGAGAACAAGACCGTCCTCATCGAACGCCGTCATCATCAACACGCGCGGCGCACCGATCTTCCCCTGGACTGAACGCACGACCGCGACCCCGTCCATCCCTGGCATGCGCACGTCACAGAGGAGGACATCAGGCGACAGGCGGTGGATGGCGTCAGCCACCTGGGCGCCGTCGGTGCAGCTGCCGACAACAGCAAGGTCATCGGCCGTGCCGAGGAGCGCAGTGACGCCGGCGGTAGCCATCGGGTCGTCGTCGACGATGAGGATCCGAATGGGGCTGCTGTCCTGGTTCGGCGTGGTCACCGCGCAAGTCTAGCGACGGTGCCACGGTAGCCAGGCGACGACCGCATAGGTTTCCTCCAGCGTCACCCCAGCCTCAAATGAGCCTCCCACCAGGGTGGCCCGTTCTCCCATTCCCCTCACCCCGTTTCCGCCTCCGGTCGACGTGGGATGCGCTCCAGGTACGAGCCAGTTGACGGCACGGATGGTCACCCCGGTCTCCGGTCCGCCGCGGAGGTCGACTGAGAGGGCGACGCCGGGGGCATGCCTCCGCACGTTCGAGATCGCTTCCTGCACGATTCGGTAGCAGGCGTGGGCGACGTCCGGATCGCACGAGGAGGGGTCACCGACGAACATCTGGGTGCGTATGTCGGTACCCTCCCGCACTGCTGCATCGACGAGCGCACCAATGTCGACCAGCCCGGTTTTCGCCACCGCGTTGAGTTCGGGGTTGCGAATGACCCGCACGACACTGCGGAGGTCGTCCAATGAATGCTGCGCCGATTCCCGAACCGCGCGGGCCGCGGCGGTCACCCGAGCGTCAGACTCTCCGACCTGAAGTTCCAGTGCTCCGGCGTGCAAGGACACCGAGCTCAGCCGAGCGGCTAGGGTGTCGTGAAGCTCCCGGGCGATCTCCTGACGTTCGCGCTCCATCGACACCTCGTGGTGCAGCGCGGCAATGTTGCGGGCGGCAGATGCATTGCCCAGCCGCGCGATGTCCCGCTCCGCTTTGAGCTGTCGGGAGAATCCGAAGGCGGCGAACGGAGCAACCGCGAGTGCAGCAAGAATGGGCACCACCCACAACAAGGCCACCCTGGCCGGAGTTCCTTGATCCGGTGAACCGGCAAAGATGGCGAGGAACGACACGTGGGCCGCAACATCCCACGAGAGTGAGACGACGGTCGCAGCATACGTTGCTCCGACCATCGCCCAGCGCATCCGGCCGCGACGGACAGCGGCCAATGCAGCGAGGGCCAGCAATGCAGGGAGTGGGGTCGTCGGCAGAATAAAGGTCAGAGCTGTCGCGACGACGTAGAAGAGCGCGGGGAATTGATGCCGCCAGATCAGGAACACCGACACGGCGAGCATCGGGAGGATCCCGAGCATGGCCAGTATCTGCATGATCGACGGAGATGTGCCGTCTTGGGGCAGCTGGGTCCCCGCGGCAGTGATCGCCAGCAGCGACGACACGATGGCAAGCACAATTGACCCGGTGAGCGCCCACGCCCGCCGAGTGCGCGAGCGCGGTGCGACGGTCAGGGCTGGTGCGGTGGATGCCGCCCAGCCGCCGGACGGGAGAGGCGGAGCGGCGGTCATGTCTCGATCGTAGAGGGCCGCCCGACTCCTCCACTACCGACGTTCGGGCGGACAGAGACACCAACATCCCGTGCTTTCGGTCGGAACGAACTGACCCAAACGAGGTGGTTGCCGTCCGGGTGCCGATGCTGTTCTAGATGTGGCCGATCGGCCGCAGTCCGCACCTACCAGGAGGCATCCTTGTATTCACGTTCCATCATCCAGCGTTCAGCCCTCCAGCGTTCCGTCATGCGGCGTTCCACCCTTGCCGCTGCCGGCGCTGCACTCGCCCTGACCGTCGCGCTCACCGGCTGCGGCGCCACGTCCACATCCGGAGGCTCGGCATCGGGCGCTTCGACCGGCAGCTCGGCCGAGGCAGAAGCACCGCAGACCCCGGGGCTCAACGTTCCGGTCACGGTCGGCGCGTTCGAGTTCACCGCCCTTGCCGCCGCTGATGTGGGGACAACCGTCGGAGAGTCCCCACTGTCTCAGACAGCGCAGGGCTCCTTCTATCGCTTGGATCTCAAGATTGCGAATGTCGGCGATTCTCCAGAAACCTTCATCGTCAACTACGTCACGCTCGAGGACGCCGATGGCAAGACGTACGACGCGGACACCCTGGCGACGATGTACGCCGGCGGAGACGCGCAAACCTGGGTCGCAGCGATCAACCCGGGCAACGCAGTCGAAGGCCCTCTGTTGTTCGATCTGCCCGCCGGCACAACGCCGGTCAAGTTGATCGTGCGCGACAATCTGCTGTCTGGAGGAACGGCGATCGCACTCGGCTAGCTGCCGACATAGGAAAGGCCAGGGGACACGGATATGCCGGGGGGGCAACGCAGAAGGGCCAGGTCAGAATTGATTCTGACCTGGCCCCAGCGGAATCCTGCGGGTGAGCGGGACCTAGGCCGTTGTGGTGATTCCGCGTCCGAACGTGAACGCACGGATGATCTGCACGACACCGATCACGATCAGCGCGATCCCGGTCAAGAGGAAGAGCAGCTGCGCGCCCCACAGCGGTGCGAACAACAGTGCGATACCGGCGATGATGCTGACGATCGCGAGGATGACCGCCCAGGTCTTCGACGGTGCATCGCCGAGCTGCACGAGTGTCGCGACACCTTCGATGATCCACAAGATGCCGATCGCGATTCCCAGGAAGACGGCGAGGAACTCCACCGTGCCCGACAGGTTCCCGAATGCGAGGCCGGCACCGATCAGGAAGAGGACGCCGAGGATGATGTCGAGCGCCCTGGCCCCACCTGAGATGCCTCGGGCGAAGATGCCGATGCCGACGTATACCAGGCCCGCGACGATGAAGTAGATCCCCAGCAGGATGGCGATCGTCGCTGCAGCGGCCTGCGGCTGGAACGTGATCAAGAGGCCGATGAGGAGAGTGACAACTCCGCCAACGCCCAGGGCGATGCGGATGCCGTTGACAGCGGACTTGGTGAGGTCGCCTGAAGTGAACGAGTACCCGCCGAGAGCCGAACCGGATTGAGTGGACATCTGAAACCTCCTGCAGCAACGGGTGAGCAATTGTGCTCAGGCTATTCCCAGCATCGCTCACCTGCCACGATATTGCGAGGGCGTGTCGTCGATCCCGGCATCTCGCGTACGTTTCTGCGGGAATCGCGGCTTCGGCCCGCTCAGCAGGTGCTCTTCACCGCATCCGTCAGCGTTGTCAACGAGGTGCCCAGTGTCTTGACCGCCGTGCCGACGGCGGTCAGAGACTCGACCGTCGGCGAGGTCGTGGCCGCGTCAATGCTTGAGCCGACCGATGCGGAAGCCTGCTCGACGGCGTCGATCTCGGTGGCGTACTGATCTTTGGCGTCGGCCTTGACCTGGCTCAGGTCGGTCTGCACTTGGGTGAGCTTGGTCTGCAGCTCCGCCAGCGCGCCCTGGTCGAGCTCGACGTTCTTTACGTCAGAGACCGACTCCTTGAGCGATTCGACCGCGCCACACACCGCCGGCGAAGCCACCGGTGACGCCGTGGGCGGGGCGCTCGACGTGCATCCGGAGGTGATCAGTGCCGTCAGGAGTGCTCCTGCGGCCAGAAACGAGGTGATGGCCCGACTTGTCATGGCGGTGAGGCTACTCCCGCCTCCGGAAACAGAAAAGGTCAGAGGCGGAAACACCGCCTCTGACCTTTCTTTCTTCCTGCTGTGGGCCCTACCGGGATCGAACCGATGACATCCACGGTGTAAACGTGGCGCTCTACCAGCTGAGCTAAAGGCCCTGACAACCAGCCACTCACGTGGCGAATCAGGTTGCTTACATCCTAGCCAATCCGCCGGGCCCGATCAGAATCGAGCTCGCAACTCGCGCGCGTCGCAGGGTGTTCTCCAGCACGTTCGCCGCGGTGTTCTACGATGACGCATGACCTCCAACGGACTCACCTGGCACGCCAAACACAACCAATCGCTGAGTCGTGGGGCTCGTGCGGCCGACATCATGCGCAACGGTATGGGCAGCTGGCCGTTCGTCGGCGGATTCATCGGCATCATGCTCATCTGGGCCGCGATCAATATTGCGCTCCCGAATGACAGCAAATGGGACCCCTACCCATTCATTCTGCTGAACCTGTTTCTCAGCATGCTGGCGGGTCTGCAGGGCGCAATTCTGCTCATCGCCGCGAAAAGGCAAGACGGCATCTCTGCAGCTTTGGCTCAGCACGACTATGACACGAACCTCGCGGCCAAAGCCTCAATCGACAAGTTGATGACCATCGCTCATGGTCAGACTGAGATGATCACCGAGTTGCACCGCTTGCTCGCGGCCGAGCGTGTCGGGTCGGAGGCGTAGCCGGGGCTGCCGGCCCCACCGCCGGGACGCTGCAGACCACCTCTATGGGAACAACGGCTAAGCCGGCTGCAGCTCGTCGAGCGCAGCCCGGTAGGCGGCCAGTGAACGTGCTTCACCGGGGGCCGTGATGAAACTGGCACGGATGATGCCGCTCTGGTCGATCAGGAAGGTCGCGCGATTCGCGAATCCCTTTGCATCAAGGAACACTCCGTATTCCTTCGCCACGCCGCCGTGCGGCCAGAAGTCGGCGAGCAGGCTGAACTCGTAGCCTTCCTGCTCGCCCCACGCACGAAGGGTGTGCCGGGAGTCAACGGAAATGCCGATCAATTCGACGCCGCTGTCGGCGAAGAGCGACAGATTGTCACGCAGCTCGCACAGCTCATTGCTGCAGATTCCCGAGAATGCCAGCGGGAAAAAGACCAGCGCGACTGACTTCTCACCCCGGAACTGACTGAGCTGGACTGACTGTCCGAACTGGTTGGTAAGTACAAAATCGGGTGCCTGGGTGTCGTTCTCCAGTGCCATGGCGCAACGTCCTTTCCGCGCCACGGTGAACCCGTGGCAAGCCAAGCTGCACAGCCTAGTCCGGGCGGCTGCGGGAACCAAGAACGGTCGCTGGGAGCACCGAGGATGCTGCGGCGCGTACGCGGAGTTCAGCAAGAATCAGTAGGCTGGCGGGTGGTGCCGATGGTCGTGATCCGACCCACCCAGATATGCGGCACGAAACCCAGGCACGACCTGCCCAACACAGAGAGGTCGAGTGTGACTGTCAACGACCAGGACCCGTACTCGATGGACAACACCGACGCAGATCCAGAAGAAACGGCCGAATGGTCGGAATCGCTGGATGCGCTTGTCGCCGAACATGGCCATGAGCGAGGTCGAGAGATCATGCTCAGCCTGCTCAAGCGGTCCAAAGAACTTCACCTGGGCGTGCCCATGGTGCCGACCACCGACTACATCAACACGATCGCCGCAGAGAACGAACCAGCGTTCCCCGGCGACGAAGACGTTGAACGCCGCTACCGCGCCTGGATTCGTTGGAACGCAGCGATGCTCGTGCACCGCGCCCAGCGCCCCGGTATTGCCGTCGGTGGCCACATCGCCACGTACGCATCGTCTGCCGCGCTCTACGAAGTTGGTTTCAACCACTTCTTCCGTGGCCAGAACCACCCCGGCGGCGGCGACCAGGTCTTCATCCAGGGTCACGCCTCCCCCGGCACGTACGCCCGCGCCTTCCTCGAAGGACGCTTGAGCGCCAACCAGCTCGACGGTTTCCGCCAGGAGAAGTCACACGTCGGCGGAGGACTGTCCTCCTACCCGCACCCGCGTCTGATGCCCGAGTTCTGGCAGTTCCCGACCGTGTCGATGGGTCTCGGACCGATCAACGCGATCTACCAGGCACAGGCCAACAAGTACCTGACCAACCGTGGCATCAAGGATGCGAGCGACCAGCAGGTCTGGGCCTTCCTCGGCGACGGCGAGATGGACGAGGTCGAAAGCCGCGGTCAGCTTCAGGTTGCCGCCAACGAAGGTCTCGACAACCTCAATTTCATCATCAACTGCAACCTGCAGCGCCTCGACGGCCCGGTGCGCGGTAACGGCAAGATCGTTCAGGAGCTCGAGAGCTTCTTCCGCGGTGCCGGCTGGAACGTCATCAAGGTCGTTTGGGGCCGCGAGTGGGACGACCTGCTCTCCCGCGACACCGATGGCGCCCTGCTCAACCTGATGAACGTCACCCCGGATGGCGACTACCAGACTTACAAGGCTGAGAGCGGCGCGTACATCCGCGAGAACTTCTTCGGTCGCGACCCGCGCGCGCTCAAGCTCGTCGAGGGCTACACCGACGACCAGATCTGGAACCTCAAGCGCGGTGGCCACGACTTCCGCAAGGTCTACGCCGCATTCAAGGCTGCGTCAGAGCACAAGGGCCAGCCGACCGTCATTCTGGCGAAGACCGTCAAGGGCTACGGGCTCGGACCGAGCTTCGAGGGCCGCAACGCGACCCACCAGATGAAGAAGATGACGCTGGAGAACCTCAAGACGTTCCGTGACAGCATGCATGTGCCGATCACCGATGCGCAGCTTGAAGAGAACCCGTACCTGCCGCCGTACTACAACCCCGGCGCGTCAGACCCGGCGATCGAGTATATGCACGAGCGCCGCCGCGCACTCGGCGGATACCTGCCGGAACGCCGCACCAAGTACACCCAGGTGAACCTGCCGGACGACTCGACCTACGCGATCGCCAAGAAGGGCTCCGGCACACAGGAGATCGCCACCACCATGGCGTTCGTTCGTCTGTTGAAAGACCTGTTGCGGTCGAAGGAGTTCGGCAACCGCATCGTGCCGATCATCCCCGACGAGGCCCGCACGTTCGGCATCGACGCGTTCTTCCCGAACGCCAAGATCTACAACCCGAACGGCCAGCACTACACCTCGGTCGACCGCGAACTGCTGCTGTCGTACAAGGAGAGCCCGCAGGGCCAGATCCTGCACGTCGGCATCAACGAAGCCGGCGCCATGGCTGCGTTCACGAATGTCGGAACCTCGTACTCCACCCAGGGTGAAGTTCTCATTCCGATATACGTGTTCTACTCCATGTTCGGTTTCCAGCGCACGGGCGACGCCATGTGGGCTGCCGGCGACCAGATGGCTCGCGGTTTCATCATGGGCGCCACCGCCGGTCGCACCACCCTCACCGGTGAAGGCCTGCAGCACGCCGACGGCCACTCGCACCTGCTCGCTTCGACGAACCCGGCCATGGTCTCCTACGACCCGGCCTACGGTTACGAGATCGGCCACATCATGCGCGCCGGCCTCGACCGCATGTACGGCGGCACGCACTCCGACCCGAACGTGATGTACTACATCACGCTCTACAACGAGCCCCTTGTGCAGCCGGTCGAGCCCGAGAACGTGGATGTCGACGGCATTCTGCGCGGGATCTACCGCTTGAACCAGTCGACCGTCGCCGGTCCGAAGGCGCAGCTGATGGCATCCGGTGTTTCGGTGCCGTGGGCGCTCGAAGCCCAGCAGCTTCTCGCCAACGACTGGGGTGTATCGGCCGATGTCTGGTCTGTCACCTCGTGGACCGAGCTGCGTCGCGACGGCCTCGCGGCCGAGGAGCACAACTTCCTCTACCCCGAAGCTGCCGAGCGTACCGCCTACGTCACCGAGAAGCTCGCCGGAGCCGAAGGCCCGTTCGTTGCGGTTTCCGACCACATGCACGCGGTACCCGACCAGATTCGCCAGTTCGTTCCCGGCGACTTCGCAACGCTGGGTGCCGACGACTTCGGTTTCTCCGACACCCGCGCCGCAGCACGTCGCTACTTCAAGATCGACAGCCCGTCGATGGTCGTGCGCACCCTCCAGTTGCTCGCCCGTCAGGGCAAGATCGACCGCAGCGTGGTCGCCGCAGCAATCGAGAAGTACCAGCTGCACGACGTGAACGCTGGAACCACCGGCTCTGCCGGGGGCGAGAGCTAACTCATACCGTGGCACCGGCGCCCAAGACGAAAGAGCAGACGCTCGCCTGGCTTCGAACGATTTCAGGCGAGCTGTCGACAGCGACACTCAAGCGACTCGAGGACACGCTGCCCTGGTATGGCGAAATGCCACCAGGGCGGCGGTCCGCCGTCGGCCTTGTCGCGCAAGCGGGGATCACCTCGTTTATCTCCTGGTTCGACGACCCCAAGTCGACACCCTGGATTGCTGCCGACGTCTTCGGCGCCGCCCCACGTGAACTGCTGCGGTCGATCAGCCTGCAGCAGACTCTTCAACTCATTCGTGTGACCGTCGAGGTCGTCGAAGAACGGGTGAAGGAGGGCGGCGAGCTTCTCCGTGAAGCGATCCTGCTCTACTCCCGGGAGATTGCATTCGCCTCAGCGGATGTCTACGCTCGCGCCGCCGAGGCCCGCGGCCTCTGGGACGCCCGCCTTGAAGCCCTCGTCGTCGACTCCATTCTCTCCGGGGAATATGACGATGAGCTGCCGAGCCGCATCGCTGCTCTGGGCTGGCACGGTCACGGCGAAGCGTGTGTGCTCGTCGGCACCACCCCCAAAATGCTGGACGTCGACCAGTTGCGTCGCGCCGCCCGCCACATGTCCGCCGACGTTCTGATCGGCGTGCAGGGCAACCGGCTGGTTCTGGTGATCGGCCGCGCGCACCCGACCCCGGTCGACAGCGACGACGCGATCGGCACCGCAGCCACGCTGACCTTCATGGAAATCGCGATGGCACTCGAGCCCAACTTCGGGCCGGGGCATCTCGTGCTCGGCCACGAGGTTCCGAACCTCGTCGATGCGTCGAAGAGCGCCAAGGCGGCCCTTGCCGGTTTCGCCGTCGCCCGTTCCTGGCGCAACGCTCCACGGCCGGTGCAGGCCGACGACTTGCTGCCGGAGCGCGCTCTGGCGGGCGACCCGCTCGCTCGCGCCACCTTGATTCACCGCATCTATCGACCGCTACAGGCTCACTCCACCGAACTTCTGACGACACTGTGGTGCTACCTCGACAACGGTCGTTCACTTGAGGCGACAGCGCGGGAGCTTTTCGTGCACCCGAACACGGTGCGCTACCGCCTGAAGCGGGTCTCCGAGGTGATCGGCTACGACGCGACCGGCGCCCGGGAGGCGCTGATCCTGCAGTCGGCATTGATTCTCGGCTCGATCAGCGATCACGACGGGTCGACGCGGCGGCGCTAGCTCGCTTGACGTTGCCTGTTCCGCCGCGCGGGCTCTCTTGCCCGCCGACACCCGCCGACTTTGACACTTGCGGTCGAGGTACCCCGGCACACCAGGGAAAGTCGACCGGAAGTGTCAAGCTCGGCGAAGTTGGTCTCGACAGGTGTGAGCAGCGGGGGCACTCGATCACCGGGCTTCTGACAGATCCAACAAGGGATCCGCCAATTCTTGGTGGAGTGTCAACACACCGTCGTCCGACAGGATTGAGAGACTAGTCAGGTGATTGTCGTCGTTTGCCCTGGACAGGGCTCGCAAACCCCCGGTTTCCTCGCACCCTGGCTGGAACGCCCCGATTTCGCCGCAGACCTGCGCGCGATTTCCGACGCGGTCGGACTCGATCTGGTTGCCCACGGCACGACCAGCGATGCCGACACCATCCGCGACACAGCAATTGCCCAACCACTGATCGTTGCCGCCGGCCTCCTCACGCTCAAAGCACTGCTCGCCGACGGCCGTCGTGAGCGTGTCGCCGGCATCGCCGGGCACTCGGTCGGCGAGCTCACCGCCGCAGCAGGTGCCGGCATCCTCAGTGATGCTGAGGCCGTCCGTTTCGTGCGCGAGCGCGGTGCGGCAATGGCGGCGGCCGCCGCTCTGACGCCGACCGGCATGAGCGCCGTCCTCGGCGGCGATGAAGCCGAACTTCTTACGCGCCTCGACGAGCTCGGTCTCGAACCGGCCAACTTCAACGGCGGCGGACAGATCGTCGTCGCCGGCGCACCCGACGCCCTCGCCGCCCTGGCCGAAAACCCGCCGACACGCGCCCGAGTGATTCCCTTGCAGGTGGCCGGTGCATTCCACACCCGGTATATGAAGCCTGCCGTCGAGCGTCTTGCCGAGGTCGCGACCGGTTTGCAGACGACTGACCCCACTCTTCCCATCTGGACGAACAACGATGGGAGCCGCGTGACAAGTGGCTCCCGATTCGTCGAGCTTCTCGTCGGCCAGGTGTCGTCGCCGGTACGGTGGGACTTGTGCATGGCCGCCTTCTCGGAGGCCGGCGTGACCGGAATCATCGAGGTCGCCCCCGCCGGCGCCCTGGTGGGACTCGCCAAACGTGCATTGAAGGGCATTCCCAGCGTGGCCATCCGCACTCCGGATGACCTTCCCGCCGCCTGGGAGCTGATCGATCAGCACGCCTGATCACTCCTCCCCCATCCCGGCCCACCCAGCCCGGCCCACCCAGCCCTCGACCAAGAGATACCCATGACGAAGCCCCTCCTTGTACAGTCGCACGGCCCCGAGTTCACCCGCATCCTCTCCGTCGGCGCCGCCCGCGGCGACCTGATCGTTCCGAACGACGAGCTGGTCGGTCCGATCGACTCCTCCGACGAGTGGATTCAGCAGCGGACCGGCATCATCACCCGCACTCGTGCGAGCCGCGACATCAACGCCGTCGACCTCGCCACGGATGCCGCCCGTGAGGCCGTCGAACGCTCCGGCATCGCCCCCGAGCTCATCGACCTCGTGATCGTGGCCACCATCAGCAACATTCAGCAGACCCCGTCGATCGCCGCCGTCGTGGCCGACTCCGTCGGTGCCAACCCGGCCGCCGCCTACGACATGAACGCCGCATGTGCCGGCTACGCCTACGCGGTGGCTCAGGCCGACGCGCTGATCCGCACCGGCGCCGCTCACTACGCGCTCGTCATCGGCGCCGAGAAGCTCTCGGATGTCGTCGACCCGACCGACCGCAGCATCTCCTTCCTCCTCGGCGACGGCGCGGGCGCTGTCGTCATCGGTCCGAGCGAATACCCGGGTATCTCCAGCACTGTCTGGGGTTCCGACGGCTCGAAGGCCGGGGCTGTGGCGATGAACCACACGCTGGCCGAGTTCCGTCGCGGCGAATCCGAGTGGCCGACGCTGCGCCAGGAAGGCCAGACGGTCTTCCGTTGGGCAGTCTGGGACATGGCCAAGGTGGCCAAGCAGGCCCTCGACGCCGCCGGTATCACCAGCGACGACCTGGCCGCATTCATTCCGCACCAGGCGAACATGCGCATCATCGACGAGTTTGCGAAGCAGCTGAAGCTGCCGGCATCCGTCGTGATCGCCCGTGACATCGCAACCACCGGCAACACTTCGGCCGCCTCGATCCCGCTGGCAACCCACCGTCTGCTCGAAGAAAACCCCGAACTCAGCGGCGGTCTCGCCCTGCAGATCGGCTTCGGAGCCGGTCTTGTCTTCGGCGCGCAGGTCGTCGTTCTGCCTTAAGGCCTCCCCCGTCCCCCTAAACTAGGTCTCGGTCAAACGAGACACCCCCCAAGGAGAAAAAAATGGCATTGTCCACCGAAGAAGTTCTTGCCGGCCTGGCCGAGCTCATCAACGACGAGACCGGCATTGCAACCGACTCGGTTGAGCTGGGTAAGTCGTTCACCGACGACCTCGACATCGACTCCATCTCAATGATGACCATCGTCGTCAACGCAGAAGAGAAGTTCGATGTGAAGATCCCCGACGAAGAGGTCAAGAACCTCAAGACCGTCGGCGACGCCGTCGAGTTCATCGTCAAGGCACAGGACTAAGACCTCGTATCGAGAGCGGGTCGGCCGGGAAACCGGTCGGCCTGCTCTCCCTGGGGCATGCCCCTTCGTGTTACCCCGTTCCTTGGAGAGTTGACCGTTATGACCAAAAAGATCGTTATCACCGGCATCGGTGCGACCTCCCCGCTCGGCGGCACGGCCGCCGACAGCTGGTCCGCCCTGCTCGCCGGCGCCTCAGGCGCGAGCCCCCTCGACTACCCGTGGGTTGCTGAAACGCAGCTCCCGGTGACCTTCGCCGCTCAGGCCAAGGTCTCCCCCAGTTCCGTGCTCGAACGTCACGAGACCAAGCGCCTCGACCCGTCCAGCCAGTTTGCTCTGATCGCCGGGCGTGAAGCCTGGGCGGATGCCGGCTCGCCAGAGGTTGACCCCGAACGCCTCGCCGTTGACTGGTCAACCGGCATCGGCGGAGTCTGGACCCTGCTCGACGCGTGGGACACCCTGCGCGAACGCGGCCCCCGCCGTGTCTTGCCGATGACCGTTCCGATGCTCATGCCGAACGGCCCCGGAGCAGCAATCGGCATGGACCTGCACGCACGTGCCGGCATCCGCACCGTCGTCTCCGCTTGCGCGTCCAGCACCGAAGCGCTCGTCAACGCCTACGACCGTCTGCAGGCGGGCCTGGCCGATGTGATCATCGCCGGTGGCTCCGAAGCTGCGATTCACCCGCTGCCGATCGCGTCGTTCGCCGCCATGCAGGCGCTGTCGAAGCGCAACGACGACCCGGCCACCGCCTCACGTCCGTACGACCTGACCCGTGACGGCTTCGTTCTCGGTGAGGGTGCAGCCGCGCTTGTCGTCGAAACCGAAGAGCACGCTCTCGCTCGCGGCGCTCGTATCTACGCCGAACTGCTCGGCGGTTCGATCACCAGCGACGCGTACCACATCACCGCGCCGGACCCCGAAGGTTCCGCCGCGGCACGGGCGATGCTCACGACCATCCAGAACGCCGGTGCCAGCCTGGCGGATGTCTCCCACATCAACGCCCACGCCACCAGCACCCCGGTCGGTGACATCGCCGAGTACAACGCACTGCGTCGCGTCTTCGGCGATCTGCTCGACGGCATCCCCGTGTCGGCGACGAAGGCCTCGACCGGCCACCTTCTCGGTGGCGCCGGAGCAATCGAAGCCCTCTTCACGGTGAAGGCCCTACACGAGCGCCTTGCCCCGCCGACGATCAACCTGACCGAGCAGGACCCGGCGATTCCGCTGGATGTTGTGACGTCGCCGCGTGCACTGCCGGCCGGAGACCTGCTGGCGATCAGCAACTCCTTCGGCTTCGGCGGACACAACGCGGTCGTCGCGTTCCGCAGCGTCTAACCTCGAACACTCGCACCGCCACGCTCCGACTGGAGCACCCACAGAAAGACCCCGCCGGGAAGCCACCGGCGGGGTCTTTTCTTCGATGCGGTTCAGGGCGTTTCGTCTGTGTACGACCGGGACATTGCCACCGACCTGCGCATGTGACGCCACGCAACCTGAACCGCAAGTTCAGGCAGAATACTCGATCTCAGCCCACGTTGTGCAGCCAGACAATTGAGTTCATGTCACTGGCGTGCCGGAACGGCTCAAGCTCGTCATCCCAGGCCTGGCCGAGCACCAGACGGAGCTCCCGATGCAACTCGCGCACGTTCATCCCGGCCAGCTCGAGCGCACTGCGCAGCCGATCTTCGGGGATCACGATGTTGCCCACCGCGTCGGTCTGAGCGAAGTAGATCCCGAGATCGGGCGTGTGCAGCCAACGGCCGCCATCAGTGCCGGGACCGGGATCTTCCGTCACCTCATAGCGGAGGTGTTCCCAGCCGCGCAGGGCTGACGCGAGGGAGGCCCCGGTGCCGGGTGCGCCCTCCCAGTAGTATTCGGCGCGCTGGGCATCCTTCAGGACCGGTTGCTCAGACCAGGCAAAATTCGCCGCCTCGCCGAGCGCTCGACCAACCGCCCACTCGACGTGCGGGCAGAGCGCTCGCGGTGCCGAGTGAACATAAATAACTCCCCGTGCAGTGGGTACCTGACGGGTTTGTACTGCCGTCATCAATTTCTCCGTTCTGGTGAGGTGCGTCTTCCCCAACGACCTCGAAACGAATCTGATTCGGCAATGCTGTGAAATTATGCGGCGGTGAGGCCGTTAGCTGATTATGCCCTACCGCTTCCGAGGACCACAACCGCGGAAATGTACCTGCGTGTCGTCGTCAGTTCTGCAACGTTCAGCTCCGCACCCGCGCAATTATGTATATTCGGTATATATTCAGCGGTCAGTTGATCAGGAGCCCCGATGTCAGTTCGAAGCAGTCTTCTCGCGATCCTGACTCTCGGCCCGGCCTACGGATTTCAACTTCATGTTGAACTGCGCTCGCGCACCGGAGCGCGACGGACCGTCAATGTGGGTCAGATCTACGCCACCCTCGACCGCCTGGTCACGCAGGGAGCGGTAGACGCCGCCGGGGTGACCGATGACGGCCTGCCGCTCTATCGGCTGGCCGAGCCCGGCCACCGTGAAGCGCTCACCTGGCTACACGACACGTCAAGTGTGGCCGGCGAGGAATGGTCGGAGTGTCTTGACCGAGTGCTGATTGCCTCGTCGCTGCCCGAGATTGATGCGCTTGAGATCATTGCGGCCTACCGCCGAGCCTGGTCGGCCGACCCTGAGCGCCCGGCGGAGAATGGCCAGGAACGGCTGGTTGCCGCGGCAGATACGGCCCTTGCCGCCGCGGCGCTGGCCTGGCTGGATGAGGCGGCGACGGCAATCAGTGCCTCCGAACCCGGTTCCTTCGAGCGTGAGCTGAGCGACGAACGTCCGCGGCGGGGCCGCCGGCCGACACACGTGCCCGACGTGGAGGAGAGCGCGGGCTGACCGTTCGCCCGCCTGCTACTTCGCGTCTGCGTAGCTGTCGACGACGGCGACGGTCAGCGGAAAGTCAACGGGGAACTCACCGAACAACAACCGGCCGGCCCGGGCCGCAGCCTCATGGATGAGCGCCACCACCTGCTCGACTCGTTCGGCCGGTGCATGCACGATCACCTCGTCGTGCAAGAAGAAGACGAGGTGCGGTGCTTCACTGAAGGGCCCGGCCGCAGCGCCCGTTGACTCCGGTTGCGGATGCTGGACGCCGAGCACGAGCAACGCCTTGCGGATCTCGGCCATCCAGCACAAGGCCCATTCCGCGGCGCTTCCTTGCACAATGAAGTTGCGGGTGAAGCGTCCCCAATCGCGCGCCTCGCTGCGTGCACGCCGCTCGTCGGTCGAGGAGGCGGCGGGGTCGTACGCTTGCGCCTGGGTGGCCAGCCATCGTTCGCCCGGGCGAGGCGAGGAGCGACCGAGAC
This sequence comes from Leifsonia sp. YAF41, assembly GCF_052113185.1. Lineage (NCBI taxonomy): Bacteria > Bacillati > Actinomycetota > Actinomycetes > Micrococcales > Microbacteriaceae > Leifsonia > Leifsonia sp. YAF41. The sequence goes on along the minus strand of NZ_JBFRCS010000016.1, from coordinate 15,100 downwards.
GGGTCGACACGACGTCGCCGCGTTCGCCGGCACGTGCCGCGGCCTCGGTCAACGCGAGCGCCCGCGGGTAGGCTTTCGCCAGGCTCGGCAGCAGCCTGCCGCTCTCGCCGGATGTCGCCCCGTACATGGCGCCGAGCATCGCAATCTTCGCTTGATCGCGCGTCTCAACGACGCCACGCGCGACGATTCCGGCGTAGAGGTCGGTGCCCCGTCCGGCATCCGCCATCGCCATGTCACGGGAGAGCGCGGCGAGGATGCGAGGCTCCAGCTGTGCGGCGTCGGCCACCACCAGCTTCCAGCCGTCATCGGCGACGACGGCGCCGCGCACCTGCTTGGGTAGCTGGAGGGCGCCGCCGCCCTTGGCTGCCCAGCGCCCGGTCACGACGCCGCCCGGAACGTAGTCTGGCCGGAATCTGCCGTCGACGATCCAGGTGTCCATCCAGTACCAGCCGTTCGCGGTGAGCAGGCGCGAGCGCTTCTTGTACTCCAGTAGCGGCGCGATGACCGGGTGCGTGAGCTCCTGCAGCTCCCAGGCTCGAGTGGACGTCACCCGGAGCCCAGCCCGCTGCAGCGATTTCAAGACGTCTTGCGGCGAATCGGGGTTCAGCACGGGGTCGCCGAGTGCCGTGCGAATCTGGCCGGCCAACTGCTCGAGCCGGCTCGGCCGGGTGCCGTACGGCACCCGGGGCCCGAGTTCAGCGGTGAGCAGCTGAGCGTGGATGTCGGTGCGCCACGGAAGCCCGGCGAACTGCATCTCTGCCGCGATCAGGGCGCCCACCGACTCCGCGGCCAGGAGAAGACGCAGTCCGGCTGGTTCTGCCGACGTCGCGACGGCATCCATTTGGCGGGTGAACTCGGCCAGAGCATCACCGCCGGCGGATTCAGAATCATCGGAGTCGCTTGATCCGGGTTCGGATGCGAAGAAATCGAAGAGTGTGGCCGGCGCGACGGCGGAGGCGTCGGCGATCGCCGACGCGCCATCCCACTGGGTGGGTGCGGCACGGGCCAGACCGCTGTCTGCGGTCAACTCGGAGTTGCGCAGAATTGCGTGAGAGAGTCGCAAGTCGTGGGCGCGCTGCACACGGATGCCCGCCCGCAGCAATCCCGGATACCACCGTGCGGTGTCGTCCCAGACCCACCGGGTGGCGTCGGGCTCCTCGTCCAGCACGTACGCGTGAAACTCCGCCTCGGTGAGAGTCTGGGGCGCGGCCGATGGAGCGACGCCGTCAGCGGTGAGTTCGACGCTCTGCACGAGGACTCCCCCGCTGCCCGACTCACTCACGACGCGATACACACTGCAATTCTCTCCCGGACCACTGACACCGCATCACCACGCGTCCGGACGTTGACTCAACCCGTCAGCTCTCGCCCCAGGCCTCCGAGAGCAAGGCCAACGTCTCCTCATCGCTCAACTGGTGAAAGTCCGAATAGAACTGCCCGATGGCCCAGAAGACATGGGGCGCCTCCACGACCACGAGGGCGTCGACCACCTCGGCCAGTTCATCGAGCCGATCGGCCGGCGCAACCGGAACCGCGAGCACTACCCGTGTGGCGCCCTCCCGTCGCAACACAGCAACCGCCGCCTTCGCCGTGGCGCCCGTCGCCACCCCGTCATCGACGACCACGACTTCCCGTCCGCGCACCGGGAGCGTCGGGCGGTCACCGCGATAGCGTCGCCGACGCCGCTCGATCTCCGCGAGCTCACGGGTGCGGCCCGCATCGAGTCCCTGGACGTCGCTGCCCGTGGCCCGGAACACGTCGAGATTCACGATGGTCGGCGCCTCGGTGTCGGGGAGTGCCGCATCGTCCTGAGCATCGGCGTCCCACGTGTCAGCGTCGTGAGTGACACCGTCGCGCGCTGCGCCGCCGGGCAGATCCGCCGCATCCGCCACTGCCGCGAGCGCCACCTCCGGATACCCGGGGGCACCGATCTTTCGCACGATCAGCAGATCGAATGGCGCTGCCAGCGCCCGCGCCACCTCCAGGGCGACCGGAACGCCGCCGCGCGGCAGGGCGAGCACGATCGGATCGTCGAGGTGCAACGCGACAAGACGCGTCGCGAGTCGACGCCCGGCTTGCCTGCGGTCGCTGAACATCACCATTTCGCTTCCTTGTCGAAAGCCTAGCCCGGGTTGAGGGGAACGACAGGGGGCGCTACGCTCGGTCCGCATCGCCCCGCTACCCTGACCACGAGTCAAAGGAGATTCCCATGGCACCTCGATATACCGCCCCTCTTGGCGCACCGTGTTGGATCGATCTGATGAGTTCTGACACCGATCGTGCGGTGTCGTTTTACGGCGACATCTTCGGCTGGCGCGCTGAACAGGGCGGCGAGGAGTACGGCGGCTACATCAGCCTGTACCAGGGCGACGCCATCGTTGCCGGGCTGATGAAGAACGAGGCAGATTCCGGGTATCCCGATGGCTGGTCTACCTACCTGTCGAGCGTTGACATCCATGCGACAGTCTCGGCCGCGGAGTCGGCAGCCGGAACCATCCTTCTGCAGCCGATGGACGTGGTGTCGCTCGGCCGGATGGCCGTGATCGCCGACCCCGGCGGCGCCTCGATCGGAGTGTGGGAACCGAATGAACTCACCGGGTTCGCCGCACATGGCCTGGCGGGAACGGCGTACTGGCATGAATTGCACACCCGCGATTACCCGGCCGTCGTGCCGTTCTATCAGAAGGTCTTCGGTTGGCAAACGGAGATCACCGGCGACACCGACGAATTCCGCTACACCGTGCAGGTCTCCGGGCCCGAACAGTTGGCCGGAATCATGGACGCCCACGGATTTCTGCCGGAGGGCGTGCCGTCAAGCTGGCAAGTCTATTTCGGCTCAGCGGATGTCGATGCCACCCTGGCACGGATCGTCGAGTTGGGCGGAAGCATCGTCGAAGAGGCCGAAGACACTCCGTTCGGTCGGCTCGCCGGCGCTACCGACCCGGACGGGTCATTCTTCAAGCTCACGTCGCTTACCTTGTGACCCACGCTGTGACCCACCGCTCCTGACGAGCACGCCTGACTGAAGGGCCACCGATGATCACGACCCTGGCTCCGAACGAAGTCTTCGTTTTCGGCTCGAACGCCGCCGGCGCGCACGGTGGGGGCGCCGCTCGTCTGGCCTGGGAGCGATTCGGCGCCGTCTGGGGCGAAGGCCACGGCTTGCACGGACAGAGCTACGGCATCGACACGATGAGCGGCTTGCCCGTGATCGAGCAGGAGGTGGCTGGGTTTCTCGAGTTTGCCGCGGCGCATCCTGAACTGCGTTTCTTGGTCACCGCGATCGGCTGCGGGATCGCGGGGTACCAGCCGCACCAGATCGCGCCGCTCTTTGCGGGAAGCACCAGCAATGTGGTGCTTCCCGACCGTTTCATACGTGAACTCGGTGAGCGCGGTGAGTCCGGTGAGCCAGGGACGACTCAGTAGCCGCCGCCCGCTGCCGGGGTTGTGACCTTGGCCCCGTCGGGACCGACCACCCACCAGATTCCGCCGACTCCCTGCCCGTTCACATCGCCGGCTGCCGTGTCTGCCGCATAACGGTAGAGCGGAAGTCCGTTGAGGGTCACCTGATCTTTTCCGTCGGGGAGAGTGATGGTGCCGAGCGTGCCGGTGACTCCCTCAGCCGTCGGGGTACCCGTGGTCGTCACCGGCGGCCAACTTGCCAGGCAGTTGCCTTCGCAGGCGCTCTTGCCGGAATTGGCGGTGTCGTTGTCGAAGACGTAGACAGTCATTCCCGTGCCGTCGACGACGATCATGCCGAGCGAACTCGACGCTGTTGAGAGGGCCGCCGTCGAGGCGCCGGGTATGGCCGTCGACGAACTGCTCGACGAGGAGCTGCTTGACGAGCTGGGGGTCGAGCCGTAGCCACCACCCCCACCGGTTTGGGAGCATCCGGCGAGCGCCAGCACGGCCAACGCCCCGACGACGAGTGCTCCTCGAATCTTCGTGTTCATGAGTGGGTCTTTCTCCCCCGGTTTGTGTCTTCTCCGACGATGGGCAACCCCCACTCATGAACACGAGACATGAAGCCGCCCGGTTCAGCCGACTCGCTGAACCGGGCGTTGGGTCATTCGTCGTTCTCCCGACCGCGGTGACCCTGCTCCTCCTCCTTAGTCGCTGTCGTCGTGACTGCCCTGACCGCCAGGGCCGCCCAGCGGAACGATGGTGACCTTGCCGATCGGTTGCGGGTTCCCTGTCGCATCGGGCACGAACGAGTCGGTCGTGACATAGAGGCTGCCCTTGTGCAGTTCGATGGCTGCCGGTGACGACAGCGCCAGCAATACCGAGGGTGTGGATGCCCCGCGCGGGATGACCGAGATCTGGCCGCTGCCGGTCGGTCCACCGAACAGCTCGGCTACATAGATGATTCCCGACTTCGGCGAGACGGCAAGCCCTGTGGCTCCACCGAATCCGGAGGCCACCTTCACGACCTCTCCGCTGTCAGGATCAACCTTGACAACCGAGCCGCGGGCGCCGAGTTCTTGCGACTCCGGGCCACCCGGAAGTGAGGTGACGTACAGCCACCCGTCGGGGCCGAGCTCGACATCCGTCGGCACCGGCTCAAACCGGTAGTTGTATCCCGTAGTGCACGTCGGCAACCCAAATTGAGCCACCACTTCTGCAGTGGCGACGATCGGATCGGCGGGTGGCAGAACAGCGGTCGTCGACACGGTGCCGTCGTAGTCCACTCTCAGGATGTCGTTGCCTCCGGCATCGGCCACATAGACCGCATCATCGAGTGCCACGCTTCCATAGGCGTGGGTGTCAATGACGCCGGTGTAGCTGGCCGGTTGGTATGGCGGAGCCGAAGGGTCGATTTGATCGGCACAGGCCTGTGGCAACCCCTCAAACCCGTAGGTGTTGATCTGGTCGGGGTTTGCTGAGTTTTCGTAGGCCCAGAGGTCGGCAACCGGGGTCGGTGCACCGCCGTTATCCATCTTCATCAGTGAAGAGCTGCTGTGATCCATCGCGTTCTGTGCGTAGTAGACGGTGCCGCCCCGCTCAGAGACAGCGCCGATCTCCTGACCGGGCGCGCTCGCCGCAACCGAAGCCGTGCCGCTCCGAGTCACCTGGGTGAGCTGCCCGATGAAGTTCTGGGTGGTGTAGACGGTTCCGTCGCGCTGCACGGCGAGGCTGAGCGGCGAAGTGAGGCCGTCCGTGAGGGTGACCGGAGTTCCTGTCTGCGGGGGCGAGCTTCTATCGCGGCCGCCGGCGAGCGCCGGTGCGGCAACGGTCATCGCGGCGAGCGCAATTGCACTTACTGCGGCAACAAGCAACGGCTTTTTCATTGAGTCCTCCCTGTTTTCGATGGGTGATGCCTCGAGGGGGGCTCGCAATCGCCTCACGCAACGAGGGCTTGACGCCGCGAAGGATACCCCCGTTCGGGGGGTATATCTAGGGAGCTTGACTGAGCGCGTTCTGCACGGGCAATGAACCCGCCAAGGAACCAGGAGAACCCTCCAAGGAATCGCAGAACACCGTGCTGGAACAGAACCGTTAGGTTTTGCGCCGGCACCGTGAGGAAACCGTTAGGGCCAGCGCCACCCGCTCCCGGGAGGTATCTAATCGTTCTCTGCACCCCCGTGGTGCACGCGCCCCGACCGGGTGTTCGCGTCGCTCAAACAGCAGGAGTTTCCGTGCTCGACCTTGTTTACGTTCTCGGCATCATCGCCGTGTTCGCACTCGTCGGCCTTGTCGCTTGGGGGGTGGAGAAGCTGTGATCTTCTTCAACATCCTGGCCGCAGCGCTCGCCGTCGCTTCGATTGCCTACCTTGTCTACGCCCTCGTGAAACCGGAGAAGTTCTAATGGCCGCGTGGTTCGCGATTCTCCAGGCCGCCACACTGGTCGTCATTCTCGCTGCCCTGTATCGTCCGCTCGGCGACTACATGGCCCACATCTACACGAGCACGAAGGATCTCAAGGTCGAGCGCGGCTTCTACCGCTTGATCGGCGTGGATGCCCGGGCCGAGCAGGCCTGGCCGTCGTACCTCCGCGGCGTTCTCGCGTTCTCAGCGGTCAGCGTTCTGTTCGTCTACGCCCTCCAGCGCGCCCAGGCGATCTTGCCGTACTCGCTCGGCTTTCCCGCGGTGCCCGAGGGGCTCTCGTTCAACACCGCAGCCTCCTTCGTCTCCAACACCAACTGGCAGTCATACTCGCCCGACGTGACGATGGGCTACGCGGTGCAGATCATGGGCCTCGCCGTGCAGAACTTCGTCTCTGCCTCCGTAGGCATTGCGATCGCCGTCGCCCTGATCCGTGGGTTCTCCCGACGCAAATCCGGCACGATCGGCAACTTCTGGGTCGACTTGACCCGTGGAACGTTGCGTCTGCTTCTGCCGATCTCGGTGATCGGCGCGATCATCTTGATCGCCGGCGGCGTCATCCAGAACTTCAACGGATTCACCGAGATGACCACCCTCAGCGGTGGCACCCAGTCAAYTCCGGGCGGACCTGCCGCGTCACAAGAGGTGATCAAACTGCTCGGTACCAACGGCGGCGGCTTCTTCAACGCCAACTCGTCGCATCCGTTCGAAAACCCGAAGGCCTGGACGAACCTTTTCGAGATCGTGCTGATGCTCATGATTCCGTTCAGTCTGCCGCGCACCTTCGGCACTATGGTCGGCAACCGCAAGCAGGGGTACGCGATCCTCGCCGCGATGGCGACGATCTTCGTCATCTCGCTGACGGCTCTCACTCTGCTCGAGTTCGCCGGCGCCGGCACCGCGCCGATGGCGGCCGGCGGCGCAATGGAGGGCAAGGAGACACGGTTCGGCATTGCCGGTTCCACCTTGTTTGCCACGACAAGCACCCTGACCTCCACGGGTGCGGTGAACTCGATGCACGACTCATTCACCTCAGTCGGCGGAATGCTTCCGATGCTCAACATGATGCTCGGCGAGGTTGCGCCGGGTGGTGTGGGCTCCGGCATCTACGGCATGCTCGTGCTCGCCGTCATCACGGTGTTCCTTGCCGGGCTACTGGTCGGTCGCACGCCGGAGTACCTCGGCAAGAAGATCGGCACCCGCGAGATCAAACTCGCCAGCCTCTACATTCTGGTCACACCGACCATCGTGCTGATTGGAACCGCACTCAGCTTCGCGATCCCCGCGGTTCGAGCGGATGTGCTCTCCACGTCGATCTGGAACCCCGGGCTTCACGGCTTCTCTGAGGTGCTCTATGCGTTCACTTCGGCAGCCAACAACAACGGTTCCGCATTTGCCGGCCTGACCGCCAACACCCCGTGGTTCAACACCGCCCTCGGTGCGGCGATGCTGCTCGGTCGTTTCGTTCCGATCGTGTTCGTCCTCGCCCTGGCCGGTTCGCTCGCCGCTCAAGACAAAGTGCCGGCCACTGCCGGAACTCTGCCGACCCACAAACCGCAGTTCGTGGGCCTGCTCGTCGGCGTGACGATCGTGTTCACCGCCCTCACTTATTTTCCCGTTCTTGCGCTAGGTCCCCTAGCTGAAGGGTTGCAGTAACAACCATGTCAACGCTCACACGTATGTCTTCGGCACCGGAGCACTCCCCCAAAGCACCGCAYCGTCCCGCGCAGAAGAGCGCGGTCAGTGTCGCTCAACTGGTTGCCGCTGCTCCCGGCGCATTCACCAAGCTCGACCCTCGGCTCATGTGGCGCAATCCCGTCATGTTTCTCGTCGAGATCGGCGCGGTGCTCACCACGGCCCTGGCTATCGCCGAACCTTTCCTCGGGGGCCCCGGATCGTCAGGGGGTACTGCGGTTCCGCCGAGTTTCACCTGGGCGATCGCGATCTGGCTCTGGCTCACCGTGCTCTTCGCCAACCTAGCGGAGTCCGTGGCCGAGGGCCGAGGCAAGGCGCAGGCCGACAGCCTGCGTCAGACCCGCACTGACACCACCGCGAACCGGATCAAGGATTACGATCCGCTCGGAGATCCAGCGGCCCTCCATGCCACGGCGCGCGGCCTGTCGTCTGCTGAGCTTCAGCTCGGCGATATCGTCGTGGTCACGGCCGGGGAGCTGATCCCCGGCGACGGCGACATCATCTGGGGCATCGCCTCGGTTGACGAATCGGCGATCACCGGCGAATCGGCCCCGGTCGTTCGGGAGTCCGGCGGCGACCGCAGTGCGGTTACCGGCGGCACCCGGGTGCTTTCCGACCGCATCGTCGTGAAGATCACCAGCAAGCCGGGTGAGACGTTCATCGACCGGATGATCGCCCTCGTCGAGGGTGCCTCTCGCCAGAAGACGCCGAACGAGATGGCGTTGAACATCCTGCTCGCGAGCCTGTCGATCGTCTTCGTCGTCGTGACCCTGACACTGAACCCGATCGCCAGCTATTCGAACGCGACGGTCAGCCTGCCCGTGTTGATCGCCCTACTGGTCTGCCTCATTCCGACGACGATCGGCGCACTGCTCTCGGCCATCGGTATCGCCGGCATGGACCGCTTGGTGCAGCGCAACGTGCTGGCCATGTCGGGCCGCGCAGTCGAAGCCGCCGGTGACGTGACCACGCTGCTACTCGACAAGACCGGAACCATCACCTACGGCAACCGCCGTGCCGCAGAGTTCGCCCCGTTGTCGGGTGTGGCGATGACCGATCTGGTCGAGGCCGCCGCACTGTCATCTCTCAGCGACCCGACGCCCGAGGGCAAGTCGATCGTCGACCTGGCCGAGGAACAGGGTTTCATCAGGCCGACAGCGCTGAGTGGCGACATCGTTCCGTTCACCGCTCAGACCCGGATGAGCGGCATCGACCTCGCCGATGGCGCCGAGATCCGCAAGGGTGCCGGCTCCGCGGTGATCAACTGGATGCTTGAATCCGGCACGGTCACGTCGCAGGCCAAGGCAGAACTCGATGCCCAGGTGCAGCGCATCTCGCTCGCCGGTGGCACGCCCCTCGTCGTGGCCACGAAGTCAGCGGCGGGCCAGGCGCGAATCCTCGGCGTCGTCTACCTCAAGGACATCGTCAAGGAAGGCATCAAGGAGCGGTTCGCCGAGCTGCGTGCCATGGGCATCCGCACCATCATGGTGACCGGTGACAACCCGCTGACGGCGAAAACCATCGCCGCAGAGGCCGGTGTCGATGACTATCTGGCCGAAGCCACTCCCGAAGAGAAGCTCGCGCTGATCAAACGGGAGCAGGAGGGCGGAAACCTCGTTGCCATGACGGGTGACGGAACCAACGACGCTCCGGCTCTGGCTCAGGCGGATGTCGGTGTGGCGATGAACACGGGAACGTCGGCGGCCAAAGAGGCCGGCAACATGGTCGACCTCGACTCTGACCCGACCAAGCTCATTGACATCGTGCGAATCGGCAAGCAGTTGCTGATCACCCGGGGTGCGCTGACGACGTTCTCGATCGCCAACGACGTGGCGAAGTACTTCGCCATCATTCCAGCGATGTTCGCCGGAGTGTTCCCTGGCCTCGCGCTGCTGAACGTGATGCAGCTGCACTCCCCGGCGTCGGCCATCCTGTCGGCGATCATCTTCAACGCGATCATCATCGTCGCGCTGATCCCGCTGGCGCTGCGCGGCGTGAAGTACCGGCCGATGAATGCCTCACGCATCCTCAGCCGCAACCTGCTGATCTACGGCGTGGGCGGTGTGATCGCCCCGTTCCTCGGAATCAAGCTGATCGACGTCTTCGTCAGCCTCATCCCCGGCTTCTAAACCGGAACTTCTCAGCTGAATTCTCGAAACGGAAATAGGACAATGAGTTCAACACAACGCTCCACAGCCCGGCACTACTGGGTCGCTTTCCGGGCCATGCTGGTTCTTACCGTGGCGCTCGGAGTGGTCTACCCACTCGCGATCACCGCGGTCGGCCAGCTGGCACTCCCCTGGCAGGCCAACGGATCAACGGTTGCATCCGGCGGCGACATCGTCGGCTCTGCCCTCATCGGGCAGTCGTTCACCGACGACAAGGGTCAGCCGCTCGCCGAGTGGTTCCAACCGCGTCCGTCGGCGGCCGGTGACGGCTACGACGCTGCTGCCTCAAGTGGCAGCAACTGGGGGCCGGAGAACCCCGACCTGATCGAGGCGATCGCGACCCGCAAGGCCGAGATCTCCGCGACTGACGGTGTCAACCCAGGCAGCATCCCCGTAGACGCTCTGACCGCATCCTCGTCGGGGCTCGACCCACACATCAGCCCGGCCAACGCGCTCATGCAGGTCGAGCGAGTTGCCGCGGCACGCGGGCTCTCCGCGTCAAGCGTGCGCACCCTCGTCGAGTCTAAGATTCAGGGACGGGACCTCGGCATTCTGGGCGATCCCACCGTGAATGTTCTGCAGTTGAACGTCGCCCTTTCAGAGATGGACCAGTAACCGATGAAACACGGCCGACTTCGAGTGTTGCTCGGCGCCGCTCCGGGCGTCGGTAAGACCTACAGCATGCTCGAAGAAGGCAAACGCCTCCGCGAGGAAGGCAAAGATGTGGTCGTCGCGATCGTGGAAACCCACGGTCGCGCGGCCACGTCCGGCATGTTGGACGGCCTCGACATCATTCCGCGGATCGCCGTCTCGCACCGCGACGTCGAGCTGACCGAGATGGACTTGGCGGCGGTGTTGGAACGCCACCCGCAGATCGCCCTCGTCGACGAACTCGCCCACACCAACGCCCCCGGTTCGGTGAATCAAAAGCGCTGGCAAGACGTGCAGACCCTGCTCGCCGCCGGCATCGACGTGATCTCGACCGTCAACATCCAGCACATCGAATCGTTGAACGACGTGGTGCAACAGATCACCGGCGTCGTGCAGCGCGAAACGTTGCCCGACGCGGTGTTACGGGAGGCCGACCAGATCGAGGTCGTCGACCTAGCGCCCCAGGCGCTGCGCGACCGTTTGGCCGAAGGAAATGTCTACCCGGCCGAGCGCATCGACGCGGCGCTGTCCAACTATTTTCGGCTCGGCAACCTGACCGCGCTCCGCGAATTGGCCCTGCTCTGGCTGGCCGACGAGGTCGACAGCGCGTTGAAGGCGTATCGCACCGAGCACGGCATCAGCAATAAGTGGGAGGCCCGGGAGCGCGTTGTCGTGGCGCTGACCGGTGGCCCTGAGGGGGAAACCCTGATCCGCCGTGGCGCGCGCATCGCCGCCCGCTCGGCCGGCGGCGAGTTGCTCGTCGTGCACGTGATCAGTCAGGACGGCCTGCGCACGCCGCATCCGCAGGCCCTCGCCGATCAGCGCGCCCTGGCCGTGGAACTGGGTGGCAGCTACCACCAGGTCGTCGGCGACGACATCCCGCGCGCGCTCGTCGAATTCGCCCGCGCCGCGAACGCCACCCAGCTCGTGCTCGGCGTCAGCCGGCGCACCCGGCTGATGGCCGCCTTCACCGGGCCGGGTATCGGGTCGACGGTGATCCGGGAATCCGGCGACATCGACGTGCACATCGTCACCCACTCGGCAGCGGGCGGCAAGTTCGCGCTTCCCCGCCTCGGCGGTGCCCTCTCGCTGCGTCGGCGCATCCTCGGCTTCGCACTCGCGCTCATCGGAGGCCCGCTCCTCACCTGGCTGCTGGTGTCATTCCGCACGACCGAGTCGATCACCAGTGATGTGCTCAGCTACCAGCTTCTCGTCGTTTTGGTCGCTCTCGTCGGCGGCATGTGGCCTGCTTTGTTCGCCGCTGTCTTGTCGGGGCTCACCCTCGATTACTTTTTCGTCGCGCCGTTTTACACAATCACCGTGGCGGAGCCCCTGCATCTTTTCGCCCTCGTGCTGTACATCGTCAATGCGGTGCTCGTCAGTTATGTGGTCGACATCAGTGCGCGGCGAGGGCGCACGGCCAAGCGGGCGGCGGCCGAATCCGAACTCCTGGCCACCGTCTCGAGCAGTGTGCTGCGCGGCGAAGATGCCCTGCAGGCGCTTGTCACCCGTACGCGCGAGGCGTTCTCCCTGACCGCTGTACAGCTGCGGGTCGGCGACACGGTCGTCTACGAAGACGGCGAGTCTCACGCCGACGACCACACCTCAACCATTCCGGTCGGCGAGCGGGCAGTGCTTGAGCTTCACGGCGCGGACCTGGAGTCGTCGGAACGCCGGCTGCTCACCGTCATCGCCAGCCAGATGGATGCGGCGCTCGAGCACAACGACCTGGCCAAGACGGCCAGCGAGATCGGTCCGTTGGCCGAGGCCGATCGCATCCGGAGCGCCTTACTCGCGGCGGTCGGTCATGACCTGCGTCGGCCGTTGTCTGCTGCGACGGCTGCGGTGAGCGGGCTGCGGGCGACGGATGTGACGCTCTCGGCGGATGATCGCGCTGAGCTTCTGGAGACCGCCGGTGAAAGCCTCGACTCACTCGCCGCGCTCATCACGAACCTGCTCGACGTCAGCCGGCTGCAGGCGGGTGCGCTGGCCATTGCGGCCGAGCCGGTTGAAGTGGCGGAGGTCATCCTTCCGGCACTCGACGAGCTGGGGCTCGGGCCCGACGACGTCGAACTCGACCTGCCTGCCGATCTCAGCCTGATCCTGGCCGATCCGGGGCTACTCGAGCGGGTCATCGTCAATCTGCTGGCCAACGCTACGAGGTTCTCCCCCGCTGGGCGGCGCATTCGCATCTCGGCCAGCGAGTTCGCCGGCACGGTGGAGATCCGGGTGATCGATCACGGACCTGGAATCCCGGCAGACCGCCGCGATGTGGTTTTCATTCCGTTCCAGCGCCTCGGCGACACCGACAATCTCACCGGCCTCGGACTCGGTCTCGCTCTGTCGCAAGGGTTCGTCGCGGGGATGGGTGGAACGCTCGAGGCCGACGACACTCCGGGAGGCGGGCTCACCATGGTGATCTCGCTGCCGGCCGTCGCGACGGGATCTCCAGACATACCCGGTGCACTGGGATCATCAGATGCACCAGACGCTCCAGACTCACCAGGCTCACCCGGCTCAGCAGCAAAGGCAGACGCATGAAGATTCTCATCGCCGATGACGACCCCCAGATTCTGCGCGCCCTGCGCATCACCCTGGGTGCACGCGGTTACGAGATCGTCACTGCCGACGACGGTGCTGCGGCGCTCAACGCGGCGATCGCGCACCATCCTGACCTGGTGATGCTCGACCTAGGCATGCCGAACATCGACGGCATCGGGGTGATCACCGCGTTGCGCGGGTGGTCGCAGGTTCCGATTCTCGTAGTGTCGGGGCGCAGTGGCGCCGCAGACAAGGTTGACGCTCTCGATGCGGGCGCCGACGACTACGTCACCAAGCCGTTCTCGATCGATGAGTTGCTTGCGCGCATCCGTGCGCTCACGCGCCGCGTTGTCGCGCCGGATGACGAACCGGTGGTCAGCTTCGGCGACATCACCGTCAATCTGGCGGCCAAGCAGGTCACTCGGGTCGTGGCCAATGGAGCAACCGGTGAGGGGGCGACGGTTAACGGGGCTTCCGGCCAACAGACGGAGGCCGTGCGGCTGACGCCCACCGAGTGGCTGATCCTCGAGGAGCTGCTGCGCAACCCCGGCCGACTCGTCACTCGGGAGGCGCTACTCACCCGGGTGTGGGGGCCGAACCACACCGGTGACAGCGGCTACCTCCGTCTCTACCTGGCTCAGTTGCGCAAGAAGCTTGAGACGGATCCGTCGCGACCGCGCTACCTACTGACTGAGGCCGGGATGGGGTATCGCTTCACTCCTGACGCGTAGGGCGTCGCCCGGCTTCGGCCGGCTCCGGCCGGGCACTCCTCGCTCACATGGGTCGTGTCAGTGGTGGCTGTCATGCTTGTGGTGGGCGTGACCGGAGAACCCGGGGCAACGAAGCTACAGCCCGTTGACCCGAAAGCAGCACCACCATGATGGGAACCCATCACGCGATCACCGGCGCCGCCGCGTGGGTCGCCGTGACCTCCACCGCCACTCAGATTCCGACTTTGGGCTGGCATCCGCTCGGCCCGGTGAGCGTTGTGCTCGGCGCGGTCGTCTGCGCCGGCGCAGCGTTGTTGCCTGATGCCGATCACCACAATGCGACGATCGCCCATTCACTGCCGGGTGTCGGACGGCTCGCGACCGGAGCCGTCCGTGCCGCGTCAGGTGGGCATCGACATGGCACCCATTCACTGCTCTCCGCGATTCTGGTTCTCGGCACCGCGCTCTGGCTCGCTCAGTCGAGCTGGTATGCCGAGGACCGCACCGGAGCGGTCTTCGTCGGATCGGCCATCGCCGCCGCTGCGCTACTGGCATTCGCGGTGAAGGTGCTGACTGTCGTGCCGGGATGGTGCCAAGCCTGGGCGATCGGAGGCACGATCGCGGCATTGATCAGCTGGCTGAGCCCGCACCAGTGGGAGTGGCTGCCTCTCTGCATCGCCATCGGCTGGGCCGCGCATCTCGCCGGCGACTTTCTGACCACCGGCGGGCTCCCGCTGTTCTGGCCGCTGAAAGTCAAAGCACCCCGATTGGTCTCCCGGACTCCACTGCTCAAAGCCCTCTGGTCCAAAGGCGGGTACTTTGCCTTGCCGATTCTCGGCAACACAGGCTCCTGGCGGGAGTGGTGCTTGATGGTTCCACTGGGGATCTATGCGCTTTCCGGTGTCGGCCTCGAGGTGTGGCAAGTCGTTCAGCGCTAGCGTTCCGGTGATCGAGGAGCGCCCGACGGAGTCGGCCGCGTCTCGAGGCCCCGTGAGCCGTTCTCGGGAACGCAGTCATCGCGGTGGTCGAGTCTGTCGGGGGCCGATCCATCTCGGTGATCGAGGAGCGCCCGACGGAGTCGGACGTGTCTCGAGATCGCGCGAGCCGGTCTCGGGGACCCTTCGTCCGGGTGGGTCAGCGGCCGAGTGTGGTGCGGGCGCGGTGCTGGTTGGCGGGGAGCCAGTCTCTGCCGAGTCCCAGCCAGGGTGGTGCCTTGATCTGCACGGCGCCGTTGAGGATGCGGATCTGCCAGCCGGAGGTTTCGATGGTSGAGTGGTGGTACCARCAGAGGGCGACGCCATTGTTGACGGTGGTTGTGCCTCCGTGCCGCCAGGGGATGACATGGTGCAGTTCGGCCCAGCCGGGCGGTGAGGTGCAGCCGGGGATGATGCAGCCGCCGTCCCGGGCGATGATCGCCTTGCGTTGCCCGTAGGAGAAGAAGCGTTGCTTGAGGTCGAAGGCGACGATTTCACCGGCGTCGTCGGCGAAGACGATCTTCTGCATCCCGCCGGC
>NZ_JBFRCS010000015.1:0-88490 GCF_052113185.1 Leifsonia sp. YAF41 | reverse complement strand
CCTCACGCGTTCGGCGGGGTGGACAAGTCGACAGCAAGACACGTTCCAAAGAACGGTCAGAGATCCGGCGAGTCACACCCCACCGTGCGCATGAGAACCAACCTGCCAGCTGATAGCCAGACCAGCTAGTGACCATTACAGAGATCCGGCGACCCGGTGTCGAGATCGGCGAACGAGGGCTCGACAGGCTCGACCAACGGGATGGCCGTCAGGCGCGATTAGACCGGGCGCAGCTGCCCGCCGAGCGCCTGCAAGATCGTCGCGGCGACTTCATCGCGCGTGCGCTCCGGCTCGAAGACCAGCCACTCGAGGCCACCCATCAGAACGGCCCCGAACACGCTTGACGCCATCAGCTCGCTGGTGCCGTTGGTCTTCGCGGCCGGCGTCGACTCGGCAATTGCCGCGGCGAACTCGCCGAGGGCCTCGTGCCGCAACGCGAAGAGAGTCTTCTGCCAGGCCCGGTCGGTGCGGAAGATCTCGGCGGCCATCAGCTTGGCCAGCGCCCCGTTTTCTTGGATGCGGCCGAGCAGGGTGTCGACGAGGGCTTCGATCGCCGCCCAGCCGTGCAGCCCGGAGCGGGCGTCCCGCAGAACTTCTGCGAGAGCGCCCACTCCCTGCTCGAGCAACTCTTCGAACAGCTGATCCTTGTTCGTGAAGTTGTAGTAGAGGCTGCCTTTGGCCACTCCGGCGAGCTCAGCGACCTCGTCCATCGTGGTTCCGGTGATGCCTTTGGTGGCCGCCAGTTGGAGCGCCGCGTCGAGGATCGCCTTCTTCGTGCCGGTCACCCGTGGCATCAGTTCGCCTCTCGTCTCTAGATCGTCAGCTCGGGGTGCAGACGCTTGATCGTCCACATCCGCTGCTTCGACGCGCTCAGCGCACTGATTGCGAGGGATCCGACAAGCAGGATCAGAAGCAACGCCACCGAAACCCACAGCCTATAGTCGATGCCTCCGGTGATCAGTTCACGCAACCCCGTGACCACCCAGGATGCCGGCATGTACGGGTGCAATGCCTGGAAGAAACTGGGCGTGGTCTCGACCGGGTAGGTGCCGCCCGACGAGCTCAGCTGCATCATGAGCAACACCAGGCTGACCACACGACCGGCAGCCGAGCCGAGCAGGATGATGAACATCTGCTGCATCGCCAGGAACGCCAGCGTCGTCAGATAGATGAACGCGCTCATGCCGAGCCAATAGGTCGGTTCCAGCCCGATGCCATAGACCAGCACCAGCACCATGATGATGACCTGGCCGAGACCGATCGCCATCGCCGGCAGAAACCCGGTCATGACCGTGCGGATGCCGCTGGCCGAGGTCGCCAACGCCCGCGTCGGCAGTGCGCGCAGAATCAGCCAGGTGATCAGTGCACCGACGAAGGTGGCCAGCGCGAGGAAGAAGGGGGCGAAACCTTCACCGAAGCTGGACGATTTGTTGTCCCAGTTTTGTTCGAGAGCGATCGGGTTGGAGATGATCGTCGACTTCTCATCGATCATGCTGCTCGAATCGTTGGGAATCTCGTCGCCGCCCTCGCTCAACGCGTCGGCAAGCGTGTGGCTGCCGTCGACCAGCTGGCCCGCACCGCTTTCGAGCTTGGTGCCGCCGTCGAGCAGGGCCTGCGAGCCGTCGACGAGGCTGTCGGTTCCGTTCGACAGGGTAGAGGTACCATCGGCGAGCGTCACCGCGCCGGAGTGGGCCGAGTCGACGCCCGCGGCGACCTGACCCGCGCCGGCCGACAGCTGATCGGCCCCGGCGGCAAGCTGAGCCGCGACAGCCGCGAGCTGAGCCGCACCGGCATCCGTCTGGGACGCACCGGCGGCGACCTGGCCGACTCCGGCCTGCAGCTTCTGCAGGGTCGGCACGAAGGCGCTGGCCGGGGTTCCGGCCGGGGCGGCATTGATGGCCGCGATCAGATCGGTGACGCTGCTGGACAGAGTGGCAACCCCGCCGGAGACCTGACTGGTTCCCGAGTTCAGGCTGCCGGCGCCGGTTGCGAGCTGGTTTGCGCCCGAGGCGAGTTCGCCCGATTTACCCGACAGGGTCGATGCCCCGCCGTTGAGCGTCGACAGGCCATCGGCCAGCGAGTGGGCGCCGGTGTCGAGCTTTTCGGCGCCATCCTGAAGCGAGGTCGTGCCGTCGGCCAGGGTGCCGAGTCCGACGACGAGGTCGCCGGCCCCTGCCTTGGCCGTGTCGAGACCGTCGGCCAGCGTCGTGGCGCCATCGGCGGCATCCCGGATGCCGCCGCCCGCGTCGTGCAGACCGACCAGCAGAGTGTTCACGGTCTGGTCGCCCACATTCAGGGCCACGGTGTCGCGCAGCTGCACCATCGCTTGCTGGCCCATTGTCGAGGCGAGAAAGCTGTTGCTGTCGTTGTAGTTCACCTGCACGACCGCCTGCGTGGGCGCGTCGGTCGCGGCGGAGATGGCGCTTTCGGAGAAGTTCTTCGGGATCGTCACCGAGAAGTAGTACTCGCCGCTGCTGACGCCGGCCGCGGCATCCGCAGCGTCGGTCTTGTGCCAGTCGAGATCCTTGCCGTCCAGAAGTTCGGTGGTCACGTCGTCGCCGGCGGAGAAGTGCTCTCCGTCTTTCACCGCACCGACGTCTTCGTTGACGAGGGCCACCGGCAGATTCTTGATCTCGTCGTTCGGAGCCCAGAACGCCCACAGATAGAGCGCGCCGTAGATGAGCGGAATGAACAGCAGAACCGCGATGGCAATTTTAGGCAGGGTGCCCTTCTTGAAGCGGCGGAGCTCGGTGCCCGGGGAGAGAAAAGCAAACATGATTAGTGGTCCTCGGTGAGTGTGATGACGCTCGGGCGAACGGCCAGGTTCGTCCAGAGTTCGGGTTCTGCGGCGGTCGCCGCCACCACGACGGCGGTGCCGGTCGCGGCGATTGCGCCGAGGCGCTCCCAGACGATCCGCCGGGACGCGGGGCTCTGCAGCTGTTCGATCTGATCGACGAAGAGGATGCGCGGGCGCGAGAGCATTGCGAGCGTCACGCGCAGGAGCAGCGCCTGGGCCTCGTCCAGATCCCAGATCGTCGTGGCTACACCGGGAAGCGGAATCGGTCCGAAGACCGGGCCGGCGATGGCGGCGAAGTCGGCGTTTTTCGGGCGGGGAACGAACGACCACCAGGGGGCAAGCCAGGCTTGGCGTTCTCGCACGGCGGCTCCGACCGATACCGAGGCTTCGAGCGAATCGATGCCCTCAAAGCCGGCGATCGAGGTGTGCTTCTGCACCGCCCGAGCGTGGCGCGGCAGGGAATGGCCGAGCACCTCTGCGGTGCCCGACCCTTGACGCATCCGGCCGGCCAGGGTCAGCAGGGCGCTCGTCCGTCCACTCCCCGCTGGGCCGCAGAGCACGGTGAGACCGTCGCCGATGTCGAGGGTGACCGGCCCATAAACAGTGCCGCGTTTTGCGGTCAGGGCCAGGTCATCCGCCCAAATAGTCGACTGCACGTCGAATCCTTCTTCCTTCAGAAACTGTTGTACATATTTCTTGTACTGACCAGTCAGTCTAAACACGAAATGTGGGACTGTCAACGCGAAACCCGGGCCTCGCTCAGGGCGAGCGGCGACCTACACTGAAGAAACCTCAGCTGGGAGGGCGCATGATCATCACACTCACCGACGTGAGCAAAGGCCGGCAGGAATCGGCCTTGCCACGAATCTCTGCCGAGTATTTGAGCGGGCGAGCGTCGCTTGCCGTGGCCGAGACCGCGCAGCGGCCGAGTGTTCTCGGGCTGATCGCATCCGGGCGGATGCGCCCCGACAGCGGTGAGGTGCGGATCGATGACACGGTCGACCTCGGTCAGCTCCGTGCCCGGGTCGCTCTCGTCGACGCCCCCGAGGTCAACGACCCCTCCGGCGAGGTGACGGTGTTCGGGGTGGTGGCGGAAGAGCTCATGTTCGCCGGGCGACCGTCCGGACCGCTCGCGACGAAGAAGGCCCTCGTCGATCTCGGCGTGAAGGAATGGCGCAATTGGACGATCGGCACGGTCCCGGCGATCGTACGCATCCGGCTGCTCACCGAACTCGCGATCATGCGTGACGACGTCGAGGGCCTGGTGCTCACCGCGCCCGACCGGCACGGCGGCGACCCCGCCGATTGGTGGGCGAGGGCCAACGAGCTGGCCCGTCGTGGCTATGCCGTGCTGGTGATCGCGGGAGTCTCCTCGGCCGCCGCGCTGGGAATCACCGCCGAAGCGGGCACCATTTTTCACGGCGAGCGAACGGAGCGGCTGGAACTCGAGGCATCCGAGCCGGCTGCTGACACAGCTTCCGAGCCGTCCCTCGAACCGGCTGCTGAACCATCCGCACCGCCGAACCCCGACGACTCGGAGGCCAGCGCATGAAGGTTCCCGCCATGATCGCCGCCGAGATTCGGCGGCTTACCAGCACCCCCATGGCCCGACTCGCGCTACTCGCCCTCGGCCTCGTTCCTCTGCTCTACGGCGGCCTCTACCTCTGGGCGAATCAGGATCCCTACGCGAAGCTCAATGAGATCCCTGTCGCGCTCGTCGTCAATGACATCGGCGCGACGGTGGACGGCACCACGTCGAATTATGGCGAGGAGATCGCGAAACAGCTACTGGCCGACGCCACCTTCCAGTGGCACCGCGTGTCGGCCGAGGAAGCGGCGCGAGGCATCGACGATCAGGTCTTCGATTTCAGCGTCACCCTGCCCGCCGACTTCTCCGAGGCGATCCTGTCGTCGACCGGACCCTCGCCACGTCAGGCCGACGTGATTCTGACCACCAACGACGCGAACAGCTACCTCGGCACCACCATCGGCGAGCAGGCGGTGAAGGCCATCGAGGTGCAGATCGTGGCGCAGGTCAACGAGGAGGCCGCCGGAAAG
Source organism: Leifsonia sp. YAF41 (assembly GCF_052113185.1). Taxonomy (NCBI): domain Bacteria; kingdom Bacillati; phylum Actinomycetota; class Actinomycetes; order Micrococcales; family Microbacteriaceae; genus Leifsonia; species Leifsonia sp. YAF41. The sequence goes on along the minus strand of NZ_JBFRCS010000015.1, from coordinate 83,635 downwards.
TTCCTGGTCGGGCTGTCGACGATTCGAACCAGCCTGGTCACCGCGACCGACGGCGCCCGGCAACTGCAGGACGGCGCTGAATCCGCGGCGTCCGGTGCCGCCCAGCTTGCCGCAGGCAACGCTGAACTGGCCTCGGGCTCGGTCGCCCTGCGTGACGGACTGAACACCTTGGCGTCGGCAACGGTGGACCTTCCGGCTCAGTCGGCCGAACTTGCCGACGGCGCCGCGCAGGTCGCCGCCGGCAATGAACAGCTCGCGACGGTCGGTAATGAGGCGGCCGCGGTGTCGACGGATGTCGTCAATCAGCTGCAGCCCACGCGGGACGCCATCCAGCAGCAACTTGAAGCCTCCGGCGTGCTGACTCCGGCGCAGATCAACGATGTGCTCGGCCGCCTTGATGTCTTGGGCAACGCCGTCAGAGACGGCAACTCGAGAGTGCAGGGCGCAGCGTCCCAGATCAGCGCGTTGGCGGCCGGGTCGACGGAAGTCGCCAATGGAGCCCGGCAATTGGCCGACGCCTCACCGCAACTGGCAGAAGGAATCGCCACAGCGGCGTCCGGCGCAAGCGCCCTGGCCGACGGCGCAGCGCAGGCGAGCGCGGGGGCGGCCCAGCTCTCGAGCGGCCTGCCCGAGCTCGTGAGCGGTTTGACCACCCTGCATTCCGGCCTGGAGTCCGGCTTTCAGAGCATTCCCGAAACCACTGAGGCCCAGCGTGCGGCGCAGGCGAAGAACATCGCCAACCCGGTCGCAGTGCAATCATCCGCCGTCACCCAGGCGGGCACCTATGGCGCAGGCCTCGCCCCGTTCTTCGTCGCCCTGGCGGCCTGGATCGGCATCTACGCCCTGTTCCTCATCGTCAAGCCGGTCTCGCGCCGGGCGATCACCGCGCTGCACTCACCGCTCAAGATCACCCTGGCCGGCTGGCTCACCCCCGCCCTGATCGGCGCACTGCAGATGGTCGGCCTCTACCTGATCGTGGCGGTCGTGCTCGGCTTCAAGGTCGAGAATCCGGCCGGGACCTATGGACTGATGGCCCTGTCGTCGGTCACGTTCGCGGCCATCATCCTGGCCCTGAATGTGTGGCTCGGCAGCGTCGGACAGTTCATCGGCCTGGTGATGATGGTGGTCCAGCTCGTCACCGCGGGAGGTACCTTCCCCTGGCAGACGCTGCCAGCACCCCTGGCGGCCGTTCACCATCTGCTGCCGATGTCGTACACCGTCGACGGAATGCGTCAGCTGATGTACGGCGGCAATCTGGCCGACGCGTCGCATGACGTGCTGGTGCTGATGCTCTGGCTGGTCGGTGCGTTCGCGATCGCGGCGCTCGGAGTGGTGCGAATGACGCACTTCCGCACCCTGCGCGATCTCGAGCCGAGTCTGATCGGGTAGTGCCTCCCGGGGCCGAGTGGGCAAAGTAGACAAAGTGGACAGCCGGTCCGTCGCTCAGGAGCTGATCAGTTGCCGTTCGCTTGCCGTGAGCAGTGCCTCTTGGCGCGAGGCGACACCGAGCTTGCGGTAGAGCGCTCGCAGCTGTGACTTCACGGTGTTCGGCGAGACGAAGAGAGCCGCCGCAATCTCCGCGTGATTGCCCGTGACCACCAATTGCTGCAAAACGACGCGCTCCCGCTCGGTCAGCTCGATCGCCGGGCGCAACTCCCCAAAGACCGACGGATGACCATCGACCTGCGCAAGCAGGGCGACCGCGCTCACCGAGCCTCGCGCGGAGGCAAGCGCAGCCAACGCCTCGACGTCACTGCGCGGCAGAAGAAGAAGGGCGAATCCCAGGCGCCGGTCGAGCATCAGTCCGGCTGCCTCATCGAGCACCGTCAGCGCGAAGTCATCGCGTCCCAGTCTCAATGCGGCGGCGGCGCGAAGCAGCAACGCCTCGCTCAGCCGACGCGTCGACATCCATCCGGCCGGCGCCACCTCGTCAAGCGCGCGAATCGCTCGCTCCGGCTGGTTCGCCAGTAAAGCGAGTCTGGCCCAATTCACTGCGATGCCGGGCACCGATTTGGGGTGTTTTCGAAGCACCGCTTCAGCTTCTCCCCCACGCCCTGCTGCAAACAGCAGCAGAGCCTTGCTTTGGTCGAGCCTGAGGCTCGTGTGAGAATTCAGCGATCTGGAGCGGCGAGCCGTTTCCGATCTCAAGAACGCCACGCCCTCCGGGGCACGGCCCTTGATCAGAAAGACCATTGCCTGAACCTGCGCGAAAAGCGGCCAATGCTCAATTGTAGCCAGGTGCGGCTCCATCACGGTCACATGATGCTGAGCCTTGTCGGCATCGAAGGAATCGAGTGCGATGATCCCTTCGGCGACGTGGCCGAAGGCCCCGACATATCCGTCCCGCCAGCCCTCTGGCCACTCGATTTCGTCGGCGAGATTCAAGAGCTCCTGGGCCTCCGGAACATCGCCGGCGAGAGCCAACGATCCGGCGTGGAGGGCGAGCCCGTGGTACCAGGCGCCCCCGACACGGCCGTTCGGGGCCGCCGCAATCTCGAAGAATTTCTGCGCGCGCTCCGGCTGTCCGCCATAGAAGAAACTCAGGCCCAACATGGAGGTCAATGTCGAGAGGTGAACTGAAATTTCATCGCGTTCCTGCACCGACAGCTCGTCGAGGAGCACACTGGCCCGCTCAGCCGCCGACACTGCCTGGCCGATCTGACCGATCAGCCGAAAAGCGATGCTCTCAATCGTGACAAGCACCAAACGGTTGGTCAGCGGCTCCTTGGGACCGCGCAGCTTCGCCGACACGATCGCGAGGCCGAAGATCTCAATGGACTTCACCCGGTGGGTCTTCGACGCGTTGTAGGCCAGAGCAAGCACCATTGCAAGCAGGGGCGCGCGTTGCAGAGTGCGCAGGGGTAGTGCGCCGACCATTTCGATCAGTAAGTCTCGGTGAAGCTCAATCAGGGAGTACCAGTCGTTGACGACGATGCGTGACGCCAGCTCCATGTCGTCGGCGGCGATCGCATGGCGGAGGGCCGATATCCCCCGGCCGTTGTCAAGCATCCACTCGGCCGCGATCTGGTTCAGGCGCGTGACGTCGCGGGGAAACCGGTGGTTCAATTCGGCGCGCAGACCCGCTCGTACGGCCGGAGTGAAAGCGAAGTGCGCCCCGCCCGGGCGTTCAGCCCACATCCCGAAGCCGTCGCGCTCGGCCTGCGCGAGCAGCTCGTCTGCATCGGAACGGGAGGAGAGCAACTCTGCGAGATCCAGTGTGAGGAAGTCAGCGACTGAGCACTGCACGATGGAGTCGAGCTGTCGGACACTTCCGGCGCTCGACGGCAGCCGCGACCGAAGGAGTCGGCCGCTCACCGCCGCGATCGATTCAGTCAGTGAAGGGAAGCTGAACCCGATTTCGCCTCGTGCCATCGCAAGGAGCACCCCGCGAGTCAGAACCGTACTCCCCCCGACTGTCTCCCATACCGCGCGGGCGACGGATCCGTCGTCATCGTCGATTCCGGCGCTCGCGAGCGCCTGTCGAGTCTCATCGAGTGACAGCGGAAGCTCATCGGGCGTGATGACGACGGGGGCGAGCGCGAGCCGAACCGAGTCGGATTCCAATGGACCCCAGATTCGTGTCAGCACCGTCGCCCGCAGGCGTGCATTTCCGACGAGGAGAGCGACGAGATCGCTGTGGATGTCGTCGTCGGCGACGAGGTCATAGTCGTCGAGAACGATCGTGGTTTCCTGCTCGATTTGCGCGAACCCGCGACGCAAGAGTCGGGACAGATCAGGCTCACTGCCGAGAGAATCCATCGAGCGCGCGAGCAGCCCGGTCTCGGGAAGCAGACCGGCATCAAGCATCGTCTGGATCAGGGAGTTCCAGAATGCCAGGCGCGTCGTCGATCCGGAGTCAACGAGGTGCCACGCACCGGCGAATCCGGGCACGCTGCCGGCCGCGACCCAGTCGGCAACAGCCACCGTCTTTCCGGATCCGGCGGGCCCCCGCACCACGACGAGCGGCGAAGCGGTGTTGAGTTTCGCACTCAAATGCGGTCGGGAGACGTAGTCACGTGGAACACGTGGCGTTCCATAGAATTCCCCCGGCACTTTTTCAGGGTACCGGGGTGTCCCCCAAAAGGCGGACGGATTCGACCCGCGCGAGGCCCCCAGCTCGGGGGTGGTTCGCTTGTGACTTCACGGTCACAGCAGCTCAGCGGGGGAGCCTCACTCCGGTGGCTCCCCCGCCGACGAGCTAGGCGACGCGGCGCCGCACCACCAGCATCCCGCCGCCGAGCAGAAGCACGAGCAGCGCGATGAGCAGCGACCAGATTCCGTTGAATCCGCTGCTGGCCAGCGGCGGTGCGGCGGCGACCGACGTGGTGTCGCTGTCGGTCAGCTGTGCCTCCGGCAGCTGCTCGGTCGGGCTCGTGACCTGCACCACGTTGGTGACCGATGGATACGCGGCCTGCTGCACAGTGACCACGAGGGTCACCGTTCTGCTCTTCCCGACGCCGAGCGCCCCGTCGAGCGTGCAGGTGACGATCTGCGAAGCCTCGGCGCAGTCGGCGTTCTGGCCATTGGCGCTGGCGAAGGTCAGACCGGCCGGCAGCTTGTCCGTGAGCGTGATCGGGCCCGGATCCTCGGTCGGGCCGGCGTTGGTGACGGTCAGCGTGTAGCTCCCCTTCTGGCCGACCGTGAAGGTTCCGACGCTCGCCTTCGTCACCGTCAGCGACGCCTGTGCGGGAACCGCGACCGTGTCATCAGCCGAGTTGTTCGTCGGGTCCGACTCGGGTGTGGTCGAGGCGACGGATGCGACGTTGACGACCGAGGGATAAGCCCCCGGCAGCACTCTGGCGTTGATCACGAGTGCCGGAGCGGTCGCGCCAGGAGCGAGATCGCCGGTGAGCACGCAGGTCACGGCGGTGCCCGCATCCGTTGCCACGGCGGTCACGCACGACCAGGCCGGATCGCTGCCCAGTGCGTCGACGAACTCGAGTCCGACCGGCAGCGTGTCGGTGACGGTGATGCCGGATGCCACCGACGGCCCGGCATTCTTCACGCCGAGGTCGAACGCCACGGCGTCACCGATCCGCACCGGACCGCTGTGAGTCTTGGTGATCGACAGATCGGTCAGCTGATCGATGGTCACCGTTGAGTCGGAAGGATTGTCCTCCGGCTTGGGGTCGGTGGTCGGTGAGGAGACGTCGGCGGTGTTGGTGAGGTCACCCACCGGCAGCGCCGAGTCATAGGTGATGACCAGGGTCAGCGGATGCGCGGCCGCGCCGGCAGCGAGCACGGAGGTGCCCGCCCAGGTGCAATCGACGCTCTGGCCGTTGGCGTCGACTGCGGCGGCAGCACACACCCAGTCGCCCGAATCGACGAGTCCGACGTAGCTGATTCCAACCGGAAGCTGGTCGACGATTCGCAGCGGTGCAACCGCAGCCGACGGCCCCTGGTTGGTTGCCTGCAGTAGGTAACGTCCTTCAGCCCCTGCAACCGCGGTGGTCACCGGGTTGCCCGCGGCGTCGACGGCTGTCTTGACCAGAGCGAGGTCGGCGAGCGCCGTGACCGAGATGTCGGCCGGGTCGGTGCCGGTGTGGGTTCCGTCGCTGTCGGTCCAACTCAGATTGGCGTGGTTGGTCAGAGTGCTGCCCTCAGCGACCGCCTGGTCGATCGTCGCGATGATGCTGAGCACGAACGCGCCGAGCGGAAGCACCGCGCGGGTGCACTCTGCAGTGGCCACCGCACAGGTCCAGTCCGTGCCTGAGATCGCCGTCAGGGTCATCCCGGTCGGGACGACATCCGCGACACGTACCGCGTTGGCCACCGAAGGCCCGGTGTTCGTCACCGTCACCGTGTAGTCGACGCTGTTTCCGGCGACGAACGGGGCCGCCGAAGCGACATCCTTGATGATGCTCACTGCGGCCTTCGTGGTGATCACCGTCGGGTCGTTTGCGGTGTTGTTGCCCGGGGTCGGGTCGACCAGCGGGCCGTCAACACTCGCTGTGTTCACCAGTGTCTGGGCCGCTAGAGTGGCGGGGACGCTGACGGTCACGGTGATCGGCTCGGCGGTCGCCTGCGCGGCCAGTGCGCCATCGAGCTCGCAGGTGACTGTTGTCGGCTGGCCGTCGGTCACCGAGCCGATGACACAGGCCCAGTCGTCGCCGACCGCACTGGTCGGCACAAGGCCGACCGGAACGGTGTCGACAACTTCGATCGTCTCCGGGGAGTCCGACGGGCCGTTGTTGGTGACGGTGAGCGTGTAGTCGAGGCTCGTACCGGCGAGGACCGCGCCGGTCCGGTGCGACTTCGTGATCGACAGATCTGCCTTGCCAAGCGGGTCGCTGGATGTGTCGTCGTAGTCGTCGGGGGCATTCTCAGCGGATGCCGTCACCCCGTTCACGATCGTTCCGGTCAGGTTGCTGGCGGTCGCTACGGTGATCTCCACCACTGCCGTGTTGCTGCCGGCGGCGGCGCTCAGCGTTCCGGTGAGCTCGCAGTCAACCGTGGAGGCGGTGGTCGTGCCGTCGCAGGTCCAGGTACCGGTCTTGCTCTCCGCCGAGACGAAGGTCAACCCGGTGGGCAGCACGTCCGTGATCGTGACGGCGCGGGCGTCGGCCGGACCCTGGTTGGTGACGGTGATGCTGTACACGGCGTTGTCGCCTGGGATGATCACGGGCAGTGGCGAGACGAGGGTCTTCTCGACCGCGATAACCGTCGCGCTGAGCGGCACGCCGCTGTCGACCGTCGTTGACTCGTTGTTGTCCGGCTCGGGGTCAGTGGTCGCGCCGGGAACGATGGTCGCCATGTTCTCGATCGCGCCTCCGGTGTAGCTGGACGCGATGGTTCCGGTCAGCTCCACAGCCGTGCCGATTCCGATCGGCATGATGCCGCCGTTGGCCGTGTAGGTGCAGGTGATCGTGTCGCCGGCTCCGGCCAGGTTGTCTTCATCGGTGTCGCACTCCCAGTCGGCGCTCGTCGCGTTGACTCCGACGATGCCGGCGGGCACGACATCCGTGATGGTGATGTCGGCACGGGAGACCGACGGGCCGAGGTTGTTCGGCACAACGTGCCAGGTGATGGGCGAGCCCGCACCGGGATCGGTGGTGATCAACGTCTTCACCACACTCAGGTCGGCCTGTGTGACAATCGCCAGCTCATCGCTGCTTTCGTTGTTCGACAGGTCGGGATCGAACGTCGTCGCCGAGACCGTCGCGGTGTTGTCGACGGTTGTCGGTGCCACTGACGCCGCGACGGCAACGGTGACGAGGATCGGCTCGAGCGACGCGCCGGAGGCCAATGAGGCCGCGGCGCTCACACAGCTGAACCCGGGGCTCGGGGCCGTGCAGGTCCAGCCGGTGCCTGCGACAGCTGTCACGGTGACGCCGTTCGGCAGAGCCGCCGGAACGTCGACCACGGTGATCGGTCCGACAGCCGCATCCGGCCCGGCGTTGCTCACGGTGAGAGTCCAGCCGGTGCCGCTGGTGCCGGCGACGAGGTCGGCGGCGGCGGTCTTCACGACCTTCACGTCGGCCGAGTGGATGTTCGCATCCGCCGTCTTGTCGGGTCCGGTGAAGCCGCCGGTCAGGTTGCCCGTCGCACCGGTCGGGTCGGTGGTCACGGCCGACAGGGTGTTGACGTGGTCGAAGGGCGTTCCGTCTTCAGCGGTGACTGCTGCATCCTCGTTCGGCGTGGCGGTGAACGTGATGACGATGCTCGCGCCGGCGGGCAGCAGCGTGGGGTCCGCTGCCGGGGAGCCCAACGCCCAGGTCAGCGTGGACGAGGCCGGGTTCGCCGGCTCAATCGGGACGGCCGTGGCGCCGTTGACGCTGACGAGGGCACTGTCCACGTCGTAGCTCCAGTTCGCTGGCAGCGTGTCGGTGAGCGTCACCTTCTGCGCCGCGCCGGTGCCGGTGTTCTTCGCCGTGAGCTTCCACCCGAACGGCGTGTTCGCGTAAGCCACGTCGGTTCCGACTGTCGTTTTCGCGAGGGCAATGTGCGGGAACGCCGGGGTCACGACAGCGGTCGCCGGACCGCTCGGTCCGTAGACCCGACCGTCGGTGGCGAACGACTCGTATCTCGTGGCTCGCACCGAATTGGTGAGGGATGCCGCGGTGAGCGTCTCCGACGCGGCGAGCTGTGCCTGATAGTTCAGGACAACCGGGGTGCCGACGTTCAGCGGACCGGCCAGCGTCCAGGTGATGGTCCCGCCGCCGGTGGTCGTGTTACCGGTGAGCACCCCGCCGTTGCTGATCGTCGCCGGTGCGACGACAACGCCGGTCGGAACCGCGTCGACGATCGTGATGTTGTGAGCGGGTGTGTTTCCGGAGTTCGACGCGGTGACCGAATACGTGAACGTCTCGCCAGGCTTCGGCGTGCTGTTCGACACGGTCTTGGCCACGGTGACGACGGGGTTCAGAACGGTGACGGGCGCCGAGACATCCGTCGTCGTCGTGTCGAAGGGGCCGTCTACCGTCACGGTCACGCCGGGATCCGTCTTGTTCCAGGCGACGTGTGCGGTGTTCGTCGGCTTGGCAACCACCGGGGTGGTCGTGCTGTTGGTCAGCTTGGCGCTATAGGTGATCGTGACGGTGCGGATGTCGTTGGAGGCGACGATGTCGCCCATGGTCCACCCGATCTTTTGACCGACACCGGTCAGCGGCGTCGCCCCGGTCGGAGCCGCACAGGGGGTTCCGTCTGGGATCGTGCAGCTCACGGTCGGGGTGCCGGTCAGCGTCAGTCCCGCGGGGAGGGTGTCGATCACCGAGGCGTCAAAGAAGTTGACCCGGGCGGGCAGCTCCACGTTGACGGTGTAGGTGACGATATCGCCGATCGGTGCGAGCTTCGGGGAAACCGTTTTGTCCAGGGTCGCGCCTTTGATCGTCACTGTTGCGGTTGAATCGTCGGTCCTCTCACCGCGGCGGTTCACTGTTGAGACACCGCCGACCAGTGACGGCAGGGTGTACCCGACGAGGTCTGCTGTGTTGTCATAGGCGGCCGAACCGACGGCGGTGTTGCTCACGGTGACCGTGTATTGCAGCGTGATGCTGGCATTTGCCGCGACCTGTCCGACGTTCCACAGGAGCTTGAGCCCGCCACCGGCGCAGGTGCCATCTGTGGTCACCGTCCCCTGGCTGGGGAGGAAATTTCTCACGTTTTCGAGCTTCGCCGGCACGCAGTCGGTCACCACGGTCTCGTACGAGGTCGGCCGGCCGGTCGGGTTCGTCACCGTCAGGGTGTACGTGAGGTTCGCTCCGGCAGTGACGTCGGTCGACTGGTCGACGGTCTTGACGATCGCCGGGGCGGGCTCGCGGTAGATCACGTCAGCGGTGGCCGCACCGTTCCAGCTGTCACTGGAAAAGGTTGCCTGGTTGTGCAGAGTGGTCTTGTCATCCCACCTATCGGCGGCCATGTAGACGGTAATCCGCACGGTGAATGTCTGACCGGATGCGGTCGAGTTGGTGTAGCTGGCAGGAAACGTCAGCTTTCCGGTCGTCGAGTCAAACGTGAAGGCTCCCACCGCTCCGCCTGGCTGAGTCCAACTTGCGGCAGTCAGCGTGTAGGCCGTGTCGGGCACCGTTGCGCCCAGTTTGCCGAGGTCTTGCAGTACCCCGTTCTTGACGGTGGTGTGCGCCGGAACCGTCACGCTGTAGTCGTAGGTGATCCGCTCGCCCTGGACCGCTTCCGTTGACGAGTTGTTGACGTCGACGTGCTCAGTGGAGACGAGCGTCTTCGCTATTACGGCCTTCGCGAGGTAGACGGCAGAGTCATCACGGGTCAGCATGCCGGGCACCACACTCTCGACGGGCCGTGTCGTTGTGTCGAGCGAACCGTCCGGGAAGAACGTCTTCGACTGACCGGTGTTCAGCTCGGTCGTATAGCTGATGATTGAGGCGGTGTTGGTGTGGGTCGTGTTGACCTCGGTTCCCGCCGGGACCGTGACCGAGTAGCTCAGCGTGCGCTTCTCGTCGGCGGCCATCCCAAGCCCCTCCCAGACGATGGCTGAGCGGCCGGCTTCTGGAGCGGTGAGTCCCGGGTACGCGTCGGTGCACACGCCGGGCGCCAGCGATGCCGTGGCTACGGCCGCACAGGTGATGCCGGCCGGCAGAGCATCCCAGACCACCAAGTCAGTGACGGGGAACGGCGGTGCCGTCACGTCAATGCGATAGCGCACTGTCTCGCCCTGCTCAACCTGAACACCGTCACGATTCGAATCGAATGCGTTTCCGTCGGGCAGCGTCTGGCTCGTCGCAGCGCGGGTGGAGTTGCCGTTGACAGAGGCGACGCCCTTGGTCAGAGCGGCTCCGGCGACGACCTCGATCTTCGCCCCGTCGCGGAGGAACGACACGTCGCCCTTCACGTTCTCCTGCTGGTACTTCATCAGGTTTTCCGGCTTGTCGAGCTTCTCGGCGCTTGCGGACGGGGCCGCGACAATGCCCCAGACGTGAAGAACCAGAACCGAGTCGCGTGGAACGAAGCGAGCGCCGTCGGAGAGCGTGCCGGGCTTCCAATCGATTCGCTGCCCGGCGACGGTCGGCGCGGGAACCATGCTCGAATCGATGATCTTGCTCAAGCTCTCATCGATCGCCGACCCCGAGTAGGTCACACTCTTCGGCAGGAAATCGGTGATGAGCGGGTTGCGCACATCGATACTGCTGGCGAAATCGACCGTGAGCTCGTAGCAGACGGTGTCGCCGAGCACGAAGCCGCCGGGCACCGTGGCTCGACCGTCGACGTAGCCGCTGGAAGCACACGGGTCATTGCCAGGCGCGGCATTTTTCAGCACATCGTTGCGCGGCAGGACTTTCTTCGAAATGGTCGAGAAGTCCGAGATGAGGGTGGCCTCAGAGTCATCCCAGACGAGCTCAGTGCCATCGGCCGGAACTCCCGCAGGATTCGTCACGCCGGTCAACGCGGGCTTGGCCGTCGTGATGCCCGTGACCGTCACCGTGTTGGTGAGCGAGTCCCCTGAGCTGGTGGAACCGCTGGCCGCGTTGCCGAGGTCGTAGTTCGGGCGCATCAACGCGGTGTAGACGATCTGATGCGTCGTGTTTTCGGCGAGCTGAGCCACGGTTGCAGCGAACGTCACGGTGAACTCGCCCGTCGCCTTCGCGTAGTTCAGCTCCGTCACGGTGGCGCCGGTCAACACCGCCCCGGGCTCGGTCGTGCCGAAATCGCACTCTGCCGGCAGAGGGTCTCCCGACAACTTCTCGGGTTCAACCGGGAACGCCGGGCACAGGCCGTTCGGGAGGGTGTCAGTTGCGACGATCGTGTCGGCCGAGGTGTATTCGCTTGTGCGCAGGTCGAGGGTGAACGTGGCCAGGCCGTTGGTGACGAATCGATCGTCTTCGGGATTGCCGTCTGAGTCCGTCGCGCCGGTGGACACGCTCTTCAGGATGCGCAGGTCCATGGCCATGACGCTCTCGTCGGCGTGTTCGCTGACCGCCCGGTCTGCCTCGCTGGCGACGGGACCCTCGTAGTTCCCAGACAGCACTGCCCGGTTGAGGTACGTCGTGCCGTCCGCTGCAGCGGCGGCGCCGACACCCTGACGCGTTGGCGCACCGGTGTTGTTACCCAGGTTCGCTGCCTGCTCGCCGGTTGCGACATCCGGAGCTGTTCCGTCAGGCCAGAGGGCGTTCTCAAACAGAGGGATTCCGGCGCGGTACGAGATCGTCGTCGTGCTCGGCGTGCCCGCGGCAGACTGGTCCCCCGGCTGGGGCGTGCCCTGCGGCAGCGCGGTCAGATTCCAGACAACCTTGGTGTACACACCGGCAGCAAGGCCGCTGGTTCCCTGTTCTCCGTTCGGCAGGGTAACGGTATCCACCGTGTAGCTTCCCGGGGCGCAGTCGCTGACGGGTGCAGCGGGGGTGTTCAACGGGTTCGCGCCCGGGTATTCCCTGGTGTGGTCGTCGAAGAGATGAGCCGACGGCAGGGTGTTGTCGCCGAGGCCGCACCCGAGGAACTCCAGGCCGGCCGGCAGATAGTCGACGAGCTCGACGCCTGTCGTTTCTCCCTCACCCGAGTTCTCGACGGTCAAGGTATAGACGGTGCCGTTGTCGTGAACGCCGCGCAGCAACTCGGCCTCTGGGCTCGGCTCCGACTTTGTGATGCGGGCGGCACGGATGTCGGCTGCCGCCTTCAGGCTCGCTCCACGCACCGTCGCTGCCAGCCCGGCAGCCGCGCCGGCTCCCGTACTGCCGTCGAAGATGGGCTTGAGCGTCGGGTCGGTGCTCGCGAAAACCGTACTGGTGATCTCGACCTGCGACCCGACGGGGAAGGTCGCTGCCACGGGGCGAACGGTGATGTTGCCGGCGAAGGTGGCTCCGATCGGGAGATCGGCAATGTCTTCGAAAACCCAGAGTTGGAAGCCTGCAGGAACCGGAGTTGCCGCAGCGGCGCTGTTCGGCGGGGTCGCCCCACTCGGGTAGATCATGGGGTCTCCGAGCGAGCCGGGACTGACCAGACTGACGCCGTTCGGAACCAGCACGGTGACGCCCATGTTGTACCAGGCCTGCGAAGGATCACCCGGGGCGGGCTCGGGGTGGTTGAGTTCAATCCCGAAGACAACGTCCTCGCCCGCCAGAACCGCCGGGGAATCAACCGTCACGGTGGGGACGGTCGCGGCCGACGCCGACGGTGCCACGACGGCGCCGACCACGAGACCAGCCGCGACGAGCACACTGGCCACCAGGCCCGCGATCAGCCGGTTGTGCAGCCGGCCGGGGGAAAAGACTCCTCCGCCTGCGAGCGCGTGACGGGCAGTACGGCGCGAGTGAACTGCAGTGTGAATCGGCATGACGAGGTGTCCCCAAAGTGGCAATCTGACGAGACTGCACTCCGACTGACGGAGCGCAGCAGCTCACTCACGCACGCCGGTGTCGGCGGCACGGAGTGAGGCAGATTTCTACGGTAGAGCGGTCTGTTAGTCCCCCTTTACGAGGACGCCCATTTCGCGGCTCATTTCACCCCGCGTTTCACCCTCACCTCGCTCTGTGGCGGGCAAACGGGAGACTGTCGTCCCCCGTTTGCCCAGGTCGTGTTCGCCTCCTACATCCGGCGGCGCCGAACGCGTGTACCGGTGAGGAGCCCACCGATCAGGAGAGCAAACAGTGCCAGCAGCAGAGCACCCCTCGCATCCACCCCGGTGTGCCCGAGCACCGCCGCCGGGGCCACGATCGTCACCTTCGTCACCGCGCACGATGCGTCGGGATTCTCGGAACACGGGTTCTTCACGGTCGGCGGGGCCCACGGGCCCGGCGGGGTCGTGATGGTTGCCGAGTTCACGGTGTCGCCGGCCACGGTCACGATCGCCGTGACGGTGAACATCGCAGTCGCCCCAACGGCAAGGCTCTCGATCGTCCAGCTCAGGGCGCCGTCGGAGAGCGTGCCCTCCGGAAGCGAGCTGACCAGCTTCATGCCCTTCGGGAGCGTGTCGGTCACGGTCAGATCCCGGGCGTCAATCTGCCCGTCGTTGGCGGCGGTGATCGTGTAGACGAGCGTGTCACCGACGTGGGCGGCGGCCCGGTCGACGGTCTTGGCGAAGCTCACGTGCCCGACGTCGAAGGTGTTCGTGATGGTGACGGATGCCGGTTCGGCTCCCCCGACGATCGTCACCAGGCCATCGGCCGGGTTGGTCTCCGACGCGGTGGCCAGGCCAGGATCGGTCTCTTCGACCGAGCAGGTGGCCCCGACGATCAGGTCGTCGATGGTCTTCGACCAGCCGTTCTTCTCGCTCAACTGGAACGTCGCATCCTTACCCAGGTCGATGGCGGTCTGCTTCCCGTCCTTGAGGTAGGTGCAGGACACCTGCACGGTGAACGGTCCGGCGCCGAATGTCTCGGCGCCCTCACCGATGCGCACCTTGTCGACGACCAGACTGGCTGTGTCGAACGTGTTGGTGATGGTGATCTTGGCGGGTGCATCGGCCCCCACCGTCGCCGAGGAGGGGCTCACCTTCACGGCAGTCGCGCCGCCGGTGGTGGTCTCGATGGCCGCGCACTGCGCGCCCTCGATCAGACCGCCAAGGGTGGCCGAGTAGTCGTTCGCTGCGTTCAGCTCGACCACACCCCCGTTCGGCAGTGGAATCGTCAGCGTCTCAGCGTCTTTCTGCCAGGTGCAGGAGACCTGTGCGACAAACGGCCCGACGCCGTAGCTGTCAGCCCCGTCACCGATGCGCACCTTGGTGAGTTCGACTGTTCCGGCGCGGAAGGTGTTTGTCACGCCGACCGAGACGAGCCCGAGTGGCTGACCGCCGACCGGGCCCGGGATGACCACGGTCGGGTGGTCGATCGTGGATTCGTTCGCACCGCCGTCGATGGTCTCGACAACCGAGCATTCTGACCCGGCCGGGAAGACCTCGTCGGGCGAACGGGTTTCCCCGCCGCGAATCGTGAACAGCTCGTCATAGATCTGCTCGCCCTGGTAGACGCAACTGATCTGCACTTCGAACGGTCCAGAACCGTACTCGACGGCGTCGCCGTCGACCGACTTCGTCACGGCGAGGGTGCCTCCGGCGAAATGGTTGGTGACAATCGCTTCGTTCTCTTCGGCCGTCTCGGCGAGCGTCACGGACGAGGATGTTCCCGACGTCGTCTGGCTACCCCATGTGACCGACACATTGTTCGGAACGGATGCTGCGCCATCGGCATCCGTTTCAGTCAGCTCGCAGACGGAGCCGACCGGCAGGTTTTCAACCCGGTGCGATTCGCCGTCGGCGAGGGTGAACGCCGCGTCTGCCGCGTCGAGCGAGAGCGCTGTTCCACCGCTGGTACGGCAGGCGAGGCTGAAGTCGAATGGACCGAACGATCCGAGGGTCGCCGGGGTGTCGACACGCTTGGTCACGGTGAGTGCCGTGACGGCATAGTCGTTGGTGATCGTCACGGTCTGGCCGGAAGGAACCGGGTCGGCGGCGACTCCCGAAGCGATGACAACACTCGCCGGGGTGACACTTCGGCTGCTTTCACCGAACGAACCGTCGGCACCGTCTTCGGTGACCGCACAGCTCGCACCGGTCGGGATCCCGTCGATGCGTGAGGTGAAGGAGTTGGCCGTGTTCAGCACCACCGTGCCGAACTGGCCCATGTCCACGGGCGCACCGGCGACGGTGCAGACCACGGATGCCGTGAACTCGGCGGGCGCGAACTCGTCGGCTTCTCCGGTGATCACCTTGGTGATCGCAAGCGGACCACTGCTCATCGTGACGCCGGCTTTGACTGGTTCGGCGGCACTCGACTGCGGCTGGCCCGAGACGTAGCTCGCGTAGTAACCGAATGAGTTCCAGGCCTTCACCGGGGCGACGGGGACAGTGACCGGTGCCCGACCGTCACCGTCGACCGTCGACGGTGTGTTGGTCGAGGAGTACGCGACTGTCACCGTGCCACCAGGCGGAAGAACTCCGCCGGCAACACCGCTGAAGTCGAAGACGAGCTTGACGGCCGTCACATCCGCCGCCGGAATCGACACGTTGACCTCGCTGGAGGGAACCCAGTCGCCCGGCTGGCAGTCCCCGACGCCGAGGCCCGACCCGCTCCCGGGAGTGATCTCGTCGGTGCAGACGTCCTGCGCATCGGTGACATACCAGTCAAGGCCGGTTCCGGTGCTGAGGCCGTCGGTGATGAGACCGAGGCTGCCACCGAACGTCGGCGCCCAGCCGGATCCGCGCGGTGAGGTTTCGACCACGCCCGTGTCTCCCTGGCGTGGGAAGACATCCACAAGCGTGAGATCCTTCGCCGCGATGGTGCCACCGTTGGCGAGCACCAAGCGCCACTCATCGGTCTGGCCGATTTCGCTGTTCGCCGCGCAGGGGTAGCGGTGGAATCCGTCACTGTCGGGCGTGCAGACGACACTCGGGTTCAGCACGTTGACCGCCCCGCCCGAGGCACCCTTGACCTTTTTCGATGTCGAGAACGACGGCTGCCCGAGCACCGTGACGATGTTCGAGGTGGAGCAGACGTTGTCGGCCAGCCCGACCGGTCGGCCGTTGCCGGCGTTGAGTGCGGTGCAGGCTCCGTTGGCCACCACGTTGTCGCTCGAGACACCGAAGGTGTTCGTCGAGACAAAACCCGCTCCGAGTCCGGGCTTCAGCTGCAGCTTGAGGGTGATCTGGTAGGTCTCACCCGGCGCAATTTTCGCCCCGGCGGGCCAGCTGAAGCTGATCACGCCGGTCGCTTCGTCGAAGCTCCGGGTGATCTGGGTCGGATCGGTGCTGAGTGTTCCGTTCGCGGAGGTCGCGTACACGGGAACATCCGTCGGCACGAACAACAGCGAACCGTCGGTCGGCAGCGTATCGACCACAACCGGATTCACCAGGTATCCGGTTCCCTTGTTCTTGAACTTGAGGGTGAAGCCGATCTCCGCGCCGCCCTTCGACTGGCTGGGAGTCGTTTTTTCAACCGCGATTGCGGCAGTTCCCTCAGCCAGCGTGAAGGTCTTGGTGTCGTCGTCCGTGCTGACGATGTCGTCGTAGCGGGCAGTGGCCTTCTCGGTGTTGGTGATGGTGCCGGCCGCGGTTTCACCGGGCATCGGCTGGGCGTCGCGCGTCGACGTGACTGGTCCACTGCCATCGCGCAACTGCGCGCGCAGCTCGACCGAGAGTTTCACGTTGACCGCGTCATTGCTTGCCGCGAATGCCGCTCCGTCAGCGCGCGTGTAGATGTAGCGCAGGCCCGTCACCTCGGCAGCCACGACCCCGGTCGGGAGCGCGGCGTTCGCGAACGTCGTCGGCGCTTGGCTGAGACCGTGCCAGAGAGCTGAAGATCCGATCCCGGTCTGTGCCTCAACCTGCACCCGGTCGGCACCGGTCGGTGCGGTCGGGAGTGTGAACGAGGAGAGCGTGAATGCGTTCCAGAAGGTGGTGGAGGAATCCTCGATGATGAGTTGCTTGGGCGCGATGGTTCCGGTCGACCGCGCCCTGAGGTTGACGGTGATCGGCGAGACCGGGTTGGCCTGCAGCGTGCTTGTCGGCTGAATCGTTTTCGTCGTTTCCACGGTGAGGTTGCCGTTCACCAACTGGAGAGGTTTCGATTCCTCAGCCTCGGCCTCGCCACCGGGGATCACCTGGTCATGAAGCCGGGTGACGACACGGTTTGTCACGGTGCCCGGTTGCGGGGCGATGTTGCCGGCACGGGTGGTCGGGCGCAGCTTCACCTGCATGACGACGGTCATCTCGGCGTTCTGTGCGATGGACCCGCCCGAGCCCGTTGCCCCGTCGGCGTTGGTTCCCTCGAAGAGCACGCTCACCCCGACAACGTCGGCGAGCTGCGCGGCAGTCAACGCTTCGGCCTCGGCTTTGGTGGCTGTCGTCGTCGAGAGCGTTCCGTCGGCGGCCCGGTGCAGGAGGCTGACGACGGTCAGCTCCTCCTGCACTCCCGACGTCGACGGGATGCCGATGGCGAGCCCGGTGAGGTCGACCTCCTCGAAGGGGTTGGTCGCCGGGTCGTAGCCCGCGAACGTGCAGACGCTCTGGTCACCGGCTCCGGTGCAGTCGCTCGGGTCGCTGAGCCGCAGCTGCCAGGTCTTGGTCGGCGAGGTGTTCTTGACCGTCGTCGTGTAGGTGGCCGTCGGGTACGCGGATGCCGCAACATCCGGCTGTGGAATCACTAGGGAACTCGGCGTCACGTTTTTGCTCGCGTTCACCGTCATCGCCGGGTCGACGATCAACACATGATCGTTCGCGGAACGGGTGATCGCGGGTCCGGACTCGGGGTAGGCCCGAGTGCTCATGGTGTTGTCGACGGAGCCGGAGATCGGGGCGTCGTCGTCGGCACGCATGTTGTACGCGCGGTCGCCGGTCACCCATTTCTTGCCGCCGTCACTCGTGTCTCGCACCTGGTCACGCACGGTGAAATTGAGGTGGATGGCACGGCCCGTCGAGCTCGTGCCGCTATAGACGCCCTCGGCGAGACTGGCCACGCCGGAACCGACCGACGGAGCGTTCGGGTTGGTCGACCCGACGCGGTTCGAGCCTTCGGCGAAGGTGAGACGCACGCTCAGAGTGCTCTTCTTCTCGGCGGCGCTCAACGGGTAACCGGGGAACTTTCCGTCACAGGTTGCGGTGGCCGGGCATGCGGCGGCGGTGATATCAACCCAGGCCGTGCCGTCGAACAACTCCACCTTCGACACCCGGTCCCACTTCATCAGTGGGTCGGTGCCCGGCGTGATCGGGTCGATGCTGTGAAGGTTGAACGCCTGGTAGACGCTCTGCACGACGGGCAACGGGTTCGGCGGGTCGGTCACCTCGACGCGAGACATACCTGTTTGCTCGACACCCCAGATCAGGTTCGTTCCGATTGTCGTCTGGGACTGCGCCGCGACCACACCCGGCGCATCCCAGATCTTGTCCGCGATCAGGGCTCCAATGCCGGGGTCGCTGTTGGCCGCACGGATGTCGACGGCCGCGCAGTCGGTGGCGAGGTTGCTGGTCAGCGGGGCCGGGCTGCCGGACCAGGTGCCCGTTGCGCTGCTCGATGCGCAGTTCTCATAGGACGTGAGATCGGGGTTGGTTCCGGGGTTCGTGATCGCGCCGCTGTCCCGCAGGGTGGAGCGGGCAGAGAAGATGATGGCCGGCTTCACGTTTGTCGCCTGACCGAATCCGTCGGCATCGGTGAAGGTGAACCGAAGGCCGCGCAGGTCGGTGTTGCTCGTGCCGTTCGGCAGAACATCGTTCAGTTTCGCGGCGTAGGACTTCGCTGCCGCCGTCGCGTCGACGCTCGCCACCGTGTGCCAGAGCGTGCCATCCGTCGTGTATTCGATCGTCAGGATGGACCCGGTCGGAACCGAGGTCGGCGCGATTGCGACGGCATCGAAGGCGTTCCAGTATTCAGACGTCGGGTTCTGCGGTTCTGTCACGACGATGCTGGTCGGACGCACCGAGCTCGATCCATCAGGGGTCTGCGCGGAGAGCTGCACCAGGTTGCGACCGCCTGGCACCACAATCGCGGGGGTGATCGTCTTGTCGAGGGTGAGCTTGATCTCGGGGAAGTAGACGTTGAGGTCGGCCTGGGCCTGGGCGTCTCCCGTGCCGGCCGCGTTGGAGCCAGTCGCTGTGACGACGTTCGGATAGGTCCGGAAGCCGGCGCCGGCCGGGCCGGCATCCACAGTGGTCTTCACCGTGACACCGATGGAGGCGGTGGCTCCGGCCACGATGGCGCCGGTGTACGCGACGGTAAACCCAGTCACACGCTGGCCGGCAGTCAGAGTGGGGGTGGTCGGCAAACCTGACGCTGCGTCGAAGGAAGACGGCGCCGGGGTGGCACCACTGTTGACCTGCCACGTCACCGTGCCGGCGGTGGCACCCTGCGGCCAGGCGAATGCCGCGGGATCGAAACCGCCGAACAGCACGCCGTCAGTGAAGAAGCTACCGGCGGGATTCGGTTCGGCGATGGTCAGGCTATTCAAGGGCCCGCTGGAGTTGTTGGCCGCCGAGATCGTTGCGACAGTCGTCGCCCCCGCGGCAATGTCCGAGGGGCTGAATGTCTTTGTCACCCCGACCTGGACTGTGAGCGGTGAGATGGTCTGCGTGTCGCTCGCCAGTGGCGCATCGGCATTCCCTTCGGCCGTGGTGGCGGAGCCGCCGGCCGAGTTCACACGTTGGCCGCCCGCCGCGAGCGAGTCGCCCGTGGTGCGGTTTGTCGCCCGCTGCGCGAGCGTGAGCTTCACGCTCCCGGCGGACCCTCGTGCTGAAAGTGTCGCGCCGGCCTGAGATGAGAACACAAAACGAAGCGCTGTCACTGCCGCGGGGTCGACGGTGTCGGGCAGCTCGGCCGTCACGCCGGCAGTGCCGGCGTGTTCGATGCCACCCACTGTCGCGACGACCTGGACCAGGTCGGCTCCGGCCGGAAAGGAGACGTCGCCGAGACCGGCGAGGTCATAGAAGTTGAAGACGCTGCCCGCGGCCGCGGGGTCGGCGGGTTCGAGGAGTGTCAGCGCGGAGGCGACGATGTTCGAGGTGTTCTGGCCGGTGAGCGTGACGGTGGAGATTTCGCCGGCGAGAAACTGGGTGCTCTCCGGAGCCCAGTCTTTCGTGACCAGGGCACCGAGCACCGTCGGAACCTTGAGGGTGACCTGGGCCGAGGCGGTGACGGTCTTGGCATTCGTGGCCGCGATGTCCGCGGAGTTCGGGACGACGATGCCGTCCCAGCTCTTGTCGAGGTCGGCGGGCACCTGCACTTGCACCTGCACCGTGCCGGTGTCACCGGCGGCGATTCCCGTGCTCGCGGGAGTCGTGTTCGGAACGGCGTCACTGAATCGCACGGTCACCACGCGCCCGTCGACGCTCGCGGCGTAGCTGCCAACCCCCACGACGATCGGGTCGCCGACGATCACGAACGGTTCGGGGATCGGGTCAGTGATGACGGCATCCACGCACCCTGTTGTGGTCGAGGCGCACGCGAAGCTGAGCGTGTAAATGAAGCTGCTTCCCGGTTCACGCGGCTCCGCGCCTTCAACGGATTTCGAGAGGCCGAGTACTCCGGCACCGAGGTCGGCAGCGAGCGCGGCGGGGGCAGTGATCGCGGCGCCGGCAAACAACGAAATCAGCAGGGCCAGCGTCGTCACCAGCATCCCGGTGCGCTTGCGCGCACGGCCGGCATGGCGTCCATGAGTGCGGCGAAGTGGTGGGCGTGAGAGCAACATGAGAAAGCAGACCTTCAAGTGAGCGGTGAATTGCGACCGGTCGCGCACGTTGGATCGGGGTGCGGCGTGGGTGGTCGTGTGTCTGGCGACACTCGGGCGCTGTCGCGAAATCAGGAGATTTCCCGAGCGCCCGGACCGATCCAAGCAGTCAGAACGTGTCCTCATTTGTGAGGACTTGATTTCTCACCCCGGCTTTAACCCCTTTTCGCCATTTCTCCTCCCCTGTGGGTGGAAGAGCCGCGATCAGGAGTGCGTAGCGCGCGTCCCGGCGGGTCGTGTGGGCGAGCCACCCGAGCTCCGAGATTCCTCCCGCACGCAGCGATGACCCCGGAGCGTTGTGAACACTCCGGGGTCATCAGATGGGTGAGGGCGGGTCCGATCAGAGCAGCAAGCGGAGCTCACGCCCTGCCTGCAGCGCCTCGTCACGAGATTGCGCACCGAGCTTTCGGTAGAGGTTGCGCCGATGGGTCTTGACCGTGTTTACCGAAAGATAGAGGTCAGAGGAGATCTTCTTGAGTGAGGCTTTGCCTCGCAACGACTGCAGTACTTTGAGTTCTTGTTTGGTCAGTACGGGAGCTTCCGCGACCCGGTACGGGGGCCGGGCCAGCGGCCTCTCCTCGCCGAGGAGCGCAGTGATCCGGCCGAGAACCTCCGGCGTGGCTTCCGTCAGCGCGTCGAATGCCCCGTACCGCGCGATCAGAGTCGCGGCCTGCTGTGAATACTCCTCGGCGTGCGTCTGATTGAACGCCGCCTGCGCCGAGTTCGCGCGCATCACCGCCCACGCAGCCATCGGAAGCACTCCGGAGCCGCCGCGCTCGACGAGGGCGTGGATACCGTCGAGCACGGCCTCGTGATTGCCCCGGAGCGCGTGCAGGCGCAATCGCGAGGTGCTGACCATCGGGTGGCAGGGCTGCTGCTCCGCCGGACCCAGGGCGCGCTCGGCGGCGTCGAGGGAGCCCAGGGACTGATAGAGGTCAGACAAGTCAGAGCGAAGAATCGCCCCGGCGAGTGAACCGGGGCCACTCAGGGACCGGTGTGAAACAAGCAGTCGCTCAAGCGTTTCACTGGCAGCGACCCGGTCCCCCCAGTACAGTGCGTGCCGGGCGCGCGCGTGCGCGCCCACCGACCAGAACTCAGTCTCATCGACCAGGCGGTCGATCCGGGCGATCGACGTCGCACTTGCTTGTTCGTCGAGCGCTCCCAACGCGAGTAGCGGCGGCACCAGTATCGCGGCGCTTTCGTAGGCATGCGCGAACGAACCCGCCCCGCTCGTCCGCAGCCCGACATCGGCGGTGGCGGAACTCTGCGCCTGGGCGTAGTCGCCGTCGAGGGCATAGGCGAATGCGAGGTAGTTACGGGCGTGCGGCGCGGCCGGATGCCCGCGTCCGATCACACACCAACGAATGGCTTCAGTGAAAATCGAGATCGCCGAAGCAGTGTCTCCGATGAGGAGCTTCGTCGCGCCGACAGGAATATATATCGACGGCAGAAAGTCATCGAAATTGGTGTACTCGGCTGCGTTCCGGATCGCTCGCAGAATGCGCTCGGCGGCGTTGTCGGCGTCGCCGAGGTGCCCCAACGCCCTGGCATATTGCATCGGGCCGAGGTGCCGGCCGATCTCATCGCGCGCCAGCGACTCTTCCTGCTGATCGAGCCATTCGACAAACGCTTCGTAGTCGTTGTTCGCCATGACGGTGAAGGGCTTCTCAAGCGACTCCAGGATCGCGCGGAGAATGATCAGCCGTGGATTCTGCCGCAGCCAGCCCGGGGGCATTGCGGCGAACGCGGCGGGCCAGGCATTGGGTTCTTCCAGCGAGATTCTCACGAGATGACTGTTGGCGAGACGCCCGATCTCATCCCACTGTTGCTTGCCCACCAACTCGCCCAAAAAACTGCTGTCGCTCACCACTCGCCTCTCCATCCGGGGGCGCCGCAGAGGACCCCCACTCAATCAAGCCGGAGTGCCGTGCCAGGTGCCAGCTCAGAGCGCGTGTCCTGCCAAAGATGGTTCTCGGTTTGGTACTGGCATGGTCCTGGCCGGGGCGGTCGGCGAAAACTACACGGAAGTGGTCGAGTCCAACAGTCCCAGCTGGTGCGCGCGGGCCAACGCCGCAAGACGGTCATGCACACCGAGCTTCGAGTAGACGCTCGCCGCCTGCTTCTTCACTGTGTTCACCGAGACCGTGAGCGTGGTCGCGATGACCGCGAATGAGTCAGTCCTCGCCAACTCAGCCAGCACCGCCTCCTCGCGCCCGGTGAGCACGATCAGCTGCGCCCGACGCGGATAGACGGTGCGTATCTGCGCGACACGGGCCCGGGCATCCGCCGAAAGCTCAATCTGTGACAGCTGCAGAAGCGCCTCACGATCCTCTGCTGGGATCAGCGCGTATGGAATCAGGGTGCGCACGTGGCCGGCGAGGGCATGCGCGCGGGTGAACGATGTCACAGCAGCGGAATGATCGCCCAGCGACAATTGCGCTACCGCCGCGATCATCAGCAGGTCGATCTGATCGCGCACCGTCCTCGCTGCATCCCAGACCCCGGCTGCCGCAATCTTCTGCGCCTGATCGTGGTTGCCCGCGATGAGATGGAGCCGGGCATTCTGAACAGTGAACGGCCCGCCTTCGCGCTCGGCGGCGAGGAGGCGTTGGCTTGCCCGGTTCAGCTCCCCCATCGCGAGAAGCAGGTCGATTGCCTCTCTCTCCATGGCGCGGCTCGCGTGGCCGCCACCGGCGAGCACCCGGGCGTGCACGACCGCGAGGTGTCCCAACCGAGCCAGCATGGCAATCGGCTCGGCGAAGAGAAGGGCATGACGGCTGGCCGCCTCGGCGATGAACGCCCACATCTCCAGTTCTTGCGCGGCGTCTCCTGCCGCCAGAAGTTCGGCGGCCGCTGCGTCAGAGTCAAGGCTGTCCAACGCGCGATGCACCCCGGCGATCCGCGCGGGAACTCCGATCAGGTAGTCGGTCACGCTTCCGTTGGTGCCGAAACCGCGATGCACCTCCAACCACCGCCCGGCGTCGGTCGATTCGCCGCCCAGCGTGTGAATCAGCGCCAGCTGCGCCGCCGCATTGGAGGCGACGAGGTCGTTGCCGTCATCCCGTGCTGTTTCAAACGCTTCGAATGAGAGCCGGGTGGATCGCTCGAGGTCTCCTGCCAACAACGCCGTCATGCTCCATTGAAAATGGAACCACGCGACCTGCTCAGACGAATCCCCGATTTCACCGCGATTCCGGCGGCCCGCAAGCTCGGAAGCGATGCGGCCCGCCAGCTCGCCAGCCTGATTGATGAATCCTGCGCTGCGCAGCGAAATCACCTCGGCCACGGCCACGGCGCACAGTTTGGCCACCGAGTCGAACGCCGTCAGGTCGGCGAGATTGCCCTCGGCCACGCTGATGTAGCTGCGCAGAAGCGTGCGGCCGCCCTCGTCGTCGTCGGAACTTCTCCACAGAGCCTCGACCATGGACCTTGCAAAGCTGAGGCTGGGGAATCGTTCGAGAACCTCGTCGGGCAGAGAAGAGAACGCAGCGATCGCCTCGGCCGAACCGGTCGACGTCAGGGTGAACGCCTGCTCGCAGACGATTTGGTTCAAGAATGCCCAGTCTTGACCGGCACAGGCGTGCGTCAGTGCATCGCCGAGAGAGCGGGCATCCGCCCCCGCATAGTGGCGGGCGAGTAGACAGTGCGTCTCCGCCTCCCGAAGCGGGTCACGCGTCGCAAATTCGTCGAGCAAAACCGTGCGGATGAGGCCGGGGAAGCGCCACGTCCGTCCGCCCGCCTGTCCTCCAACACGCTCAAGCACACCGACGCGAACGAACATGCCGAGCACGCTTTCCGGCGAGCGCTGGACACCGAGCACGATGTCGTCCACCGGCTCAGTCAGGAGGAGCCTGACAACCGCCGGCGTGAGGATTCGCGGCACCGCGAGCCGGAACGCCGTCAACATCCCGGGTTCGTTCACGATCTGAGGGAGCACGAAAGCGCGGAGGTACCGTTCCGCGGCCCCGACAGAGAACTGCTCAGCCCCTGCCGATGTGTCGTCAAGAATCAACCGGGTCAGCTGCATCCACCCGCCGGTGAGATCGTGTAGTTCGCCGAGTCGCTCAGGGCTGAAATCGTGTCCCCGGGATGCGACGAATTGCGGCAGCTCGTCGCGCGTCAGGATCAGGTCGCGACCCGTCAGAACGTGAAGGTCAATGCTCAACTGTTCTGCCGCCGCCTGGAGAGGGTGGGCGTAGCCGCTGCACACCACGAAGTGGAGGCGCGGCAGTCGGGTGAGCAGTTTCAGGAGCAGGTCGATGGCAGCCGGATCGTCGATGCAATCAGCGTTGTCGATGACCACGACGACAGTTCCCTCGTTGTCGGTCGCTCCCTCATCGGTGGTCGCACGATCGATCGCCCTCTGCACGTGACGCAGCAGGATCTCCGGCGAGTTCAACTCGGCGCTCGCCTCAATCCATTCGACGACAGCCCCGGTATCCCGGAGGCCTTTCGCCCAGGAGCCGACGAGATGGGTTTTGCCGAATCCGGCCAGGGCTTTCACGAGGGTCAGCGCAGCTAACCGATCGAGTCGACGGAAGAGTGCGGGCCGCGACAGGAGACGAGCGGTGAGCCGGGGGAAAGGCTGAACGGGGGTGGAGGACACACCCCGATCGAACTCCGGATCGACCCTCATCACCTGCGTCACTCGTCCTCGACTCCCCGGGCCAGCTCCGATTGCGAACCCCTGAAGACAGGCAATCGGCCCCATCGTGCGACGACGATGAGGCGTGCAACTGGCAGGCTATCGCATTCGTGGAGGTTCAGACCTCAGGCGACAAGGGTCAGAATCTGACGTGCTGCATGACCCAGCTGTGCATGGTGACGGCAGCGGCCGCCGACGCGTTGATCGACCGGGTCGAGCCGAACTGTGTGATCTCGACGACGGCATCCGCTGCGGCGATCGCCTCGGGCGACAGGCCGGGGCCCTCCTGGCCGAAGAGCAGCACACAGCGCTCCGGAAACTCGAACGTCTCGATCTTGACGCAGCCGGGCACGTTGTCGATGGAGATCACCGGAAGGTTCTCGCTCTGCGCCCAGGCGAGAAACGAGGCCACATCGGGGTGGTGCATGACGTGCTGGTAGCGGTCGGTGACCATGGCGCCACGCTTGTTCCAGCGCTTGCGCCCGACGATATGCACCGTGTCGGCCGCGAAAGCGTTGGCACTTCGCACGATCGAGCCGATGTTCATGTCGTGCTGCCAGTTTTCGATGGCCACGTGAAACGGATGCCGGTGCTCGTCGAGGTCAGCGACGATGGCGGCCATGGTCCAGTAGCGGTAGCGGTCGATCACGTTTCGGGTGTCACCACGCTCGAGCAGCTCCCGGTCGTAGTGCGCGTCTTCGGGCCATTCGTCACGCCCACCCGGCCACGGGCCAACCCCGTAGGTCGACAGTTCGACCGTCGGGTTCTGCTCGGCGTCAAGTGGGGGGTGCACGGCTGGCTCAGTCACCGTTCAACCGTACGCGACCCGCCTGAGCCTGAGCGTCGCATCCGTCGATGCGGCGTGAGCCTCTCGGCGACTGAGCCTGTCGAAATCACGCGACCGCGTCTCAACGACGGATCACGATGTCGCGACAGGCTCGACCACCGAAACGACTCAGACCCCGGCGAGCCACAAATCCGGGCCGAAGATCTCATAGTGGATGCGATCGGCCGGCACTCCAGACGCGAGCGCCTGCCCCCGGATTTTGCGCATGAACGGGAGCGGCCCACACAGGTAGACCGAGGCATCCGCCGGGATCTCGACGTCGTCGAGCGACATGAACCCCTCCCGCGAGCCGTCGACCGGAGTCTCCAGCCACAGTTCAAGCTCAGCCGCCGAAAGCAGCGCGACATCCTCGCTCATCTGCTCCCGCAGCGCCCAGCGCTCGATCGTGCTCTCGGCGTGCAGCACGAGCACCTCGCGCTTCGAATCGTTCTCCGCCAGCGAGCGCAGAATCGAGGCGCTGGGGGTGCAGCCGATGCCGGCCGAAGCCAGCACGAGGGGGTGGTCACCGTCGCCGAGGGTCACATCGCCGCACGGGTTGGACAGCACAAGCTGGTCCCCAACCTGCACATCGCGGTGCAGCGCGGGCGAGACCTCGCCGTCAGCATCGAGCTTCGTGGTGAAGACGCGCGTGCGCGACCCGGTGCCCGACGACAGCGAGTACTGGCGCACCTGACGGATGCCGTCGGGCATGACCGCCGTGACGCTCACGTACTGACCGGGAAGCGCCGGCGTCACCGGGGTGTCATCGGCGGGTTCGAGCGTGAAGGTCACCGCGTCACTCCCGGCGGGCTCCTTGGAGACGACCGTCCACGGCGCCGTCACGGCATCGCTTGCTGCACCGGCGTACAGACCCTTCTCCATTTTGATCAGGGCATGGGCCATCAGCCAGTAGACCTCGGTCCAGGCTCCGGCGATCTCGGCGGTGATGACGTCGGCGAGCTCCTCGGCGATGGCCTCGAACAAGTACTGGTACACGACGTCGTACTGCTCGGGGCGCACATCGAGGGAGACGTGCTTGTGGGCGATGCGGGAGAGCATGATCTCTGGCGCGCTGTCCGGGTTCTTCACCAGGTGAGCGGCGAAGGCGGCGATGCTCCCGGCGAGCGCCTGCTGCTGGGATCCATTCGCCTGGTTCGATCGACTGAACATTCCGTCAAAGAGCCCCGGGTGGGCCGCGAACAGGCGGCCGTAGAAGTTCTTCGCAATGGCGGGCAGGCGCTCCCCGACCAGCGGAAGCGTGGCTTCGATGAGGGGAACGGACTGAGTCGAGAGCATGCTTACTCCTTGATTTCCGGCGAATTGGTCAAATCCGCATGTGAAATGCTGATTTCTACTCCGAATTCTACGCCCTGTAGAAGTTTGCTATTTACCGCGGTCTACCGAACGGTTTCCGCGAGTGACCTGAGCGTCACATTCACCGGCACTGTGCCCGAATGCCGACGCGGGGCGAGCGCCGCAATGACAACGTCGTCGAGCTCGGCATAGAACGCCCCACGGGCGCGGCGAAGAGCGCCGCGCAAGCCGCATCCGTCGCGCAGCGGACAGTCGCCGTGCGGCGACTCGCACTCCGCCACATCGCTGCGCGTGTCGAGCTTGCGCAGCAACCAGCCGGCGGTGACACCGCGCCCGGCCGCGCTAATCCGAACGCCTCCCGCTCGCCCCCGCACAGATTCCACCAGCCCCAACTCCCGAAGCTGGATGACCGCTTTGCTCACGTGGTTGTACGGAGTGCCGACGCGTTCTGCGATGACGGCCGTGGTCATCAGGTCGGCGCTGGGCTCCCCGGCCAACAGCATCACCACCCGCAGGCAGACATCCGAAAACGCGTTGATCTTCATCCGCCCAGAGTAGATGGTGCGGCTGTGCACCGGGTCGGCGATGGAGCCTGCCGATCCCTGGCGACAGGCTGCCGCTTAGGTGCGTGTGAGCGAGCCACCCGAACGAACACGGGAAACCGCATCGATCGTCGCAGCCAGGATCAGAACGCCACCGGTGACGACGAAGTTGACGCCGGCCGGAAGATTCAGCAGGCCGAGACCGTTCGTGATAACCGCGATCACCAGCGCACCGATGGCCGCGTGCAGCAGGCGTCCGCGTCCGCCAAACAGGCTGACACCGCCGACAACCGCCGCGGCGACGCCGCTCAGCACGATGTCGCGACCGGCTGCGGCATCCACCGACCCCACCTTGCTGATGCTGAAGAGTCCGGAGACCACCGCCAGAGTCGAACAGACGATGAATGCCGTCCAGCGGATGAGCACCACCTTGACGCCCGCGCGCCTGGCCGCCTCGGCATTGCCGCCGACCGCGTAGATGTAACGGCCGAACCGGGTGCGGTCGAGCACGAAGGTGCCGGCCCAGAGGATGGCCAGGGTGAACGGCACGACGATCGGCACACCCGCCACGACCCTGAACCCAGTGCCGCGATTCTGGCTGAGAATAGCGATGACGGTGCCACCGACCACAAGGATGACAGCGAGCTTGATCCAGACCAGGGCAATCGTGCGGTTCGGCACACCGGCTCGGGTACGGCGCGAGCGGTCCCAGAACGACGTGGCAAGCGAGACTCCGAGAATGACGACGAGCATCGCCCAGCCCGCCCATACCGGCATGTTGCTGTTCATGATCGCGAGGATCTCCGGCGTCTGCACCCGGTAGAGACCGCCACTGCCGATGATGATGAGCTCGAGGCCCTGAAAGGCGAGGAACAGGCCCAGGGTGACGACGAAGGAGGGAATACCGACGCGGGCGACGAAGAAACCGATGAACGTACCGATCGCGACGCCGGCGAGCAGCGCGATGAGCAGTGCGACCATCCAGTTGAGACCGTTGACGTTAACGAGCACGATGAAGAGCACCATCGTGAGTCCGGAGGTGACGCCGGCGGAAAGGTCGATCTCTCCGAGCAGGATCACGAAGACCAGCGCCATTCCGAGCATTACGAGCGTCGCCGCCTGGGTGAGCAGATTGGCGAAGTTGCGCTCGGTGAAGAAGAACGGGCTCAGAATTCCGAACAGCACGCTGAGCACGACGAAGCCGCCGATCGCGGGCAGCGCCCCCATGTCGCCGTGACGCACCCGCTGCAGATACGCCTTGGCTTGATCGATAACCGTGCCCTCTTGGCCACTGCCGATGAGTTCGGCGGTGCTCTTCGTCGCCAGGGCGGCGGTCGGCGTGGTGTCGGGCGCCTTGTTGCTCATGATTGTGCCCCCGTGTAGGTCTTACTGCCGGTGATGTAGCCCACGATGTCGTCACGGTTGGTGTCTGCCGCCTTGACGGATGCCACCATCTGTCCGAGGTAGAGCACGCTGATGAAATCGGCGACCTCGAACACATCGGCGAGGTTGTGACTGATGAGGATGACCGCCACATCCTGCTCGGCGAGCCGGGCGACGAGCTCAAGCACCTGCTCGGTCTGGGCGACGCCCAGCGCAGCGGTCGGCTCGTCAAGGATGACGACCTTGGCTTTCTTCAGCACGGATCGCGCGATGGCGACCGTTTGACGCTGGCCGCCGGAAAGCGAGGAAACCTTCTGCCGCACCGACCGTACTGTTCTCACTGAAAGCTGGCGCAGCGTCTCCGCGGCCTCGCGCTCCATCCTGCCCTCGTCAAAGGTGCCGGCACTGAGTTCCTCTCGACCGAGAAACATGTTCTGCACGATGTCAAGGTTGTCGCAGAGGGCGAGGTCTTGGTAGACCACTTCGATGCCGAGCCTGGCGGCCTCGCGCGGCGAATGCAGGTGGACGATCTCCCCGTTGAAGCGCACGTTGCCCGAGTCGTACGGCTGCACACCGGCGAGACCCTTGATGAGGGTCGACTTGCCGGCGCCGTTGTCGCCGACAAGCGCGGTGACTTTGCCCGGGTAGGCCTTGAGGTTCACCCCCTTCAGCACGCTCACCGGGCCGAAACTCTTGACGACATCCGTCAGTTCGATGATCGGGGCAACTTCGGTGGTCGGCGCATCCATGAGCCGTTCCTTCCTGACAGGGAGGGTACTGAAGGGAGGTGCTGTGGTGATCTTGAGGGGACTTACGGGGATGCCGGAAGGGCCTCGCTCAGTGAGCGAAGCCCCTCCGCGGGGGTTCTACTGCTACTTCACGCCGTACTGTGCACAAGCGGCCTGCACCTCAGCGGTGCAGATCTCGGAGGCTGACGCATCGCCATTCGTGACGACTGTCTCGACATCTGCCGGTCCGACAAGCACCGGAGTCACAGCGATATACGGAGTGCCGTCGGCGAGCTTCTTGTCCGCGGTCGGCTTGTCGCCCTTCAGCAGGCTGATGGCGAGCTTCGATGCGGCGTCCGCTTCAAGAGGAACCTGCTTGTAGACCGTGGCCGTCTGCTTGCCGAGCAGCACGTTCTGCAGACCGGCGACGCTGGCATCCTGGCCGGAGACCGGAACCGTCAGACCGTTCTTGTCGAGGATCGTGATGACTCCCGCGGCGTTGGTGTCGTTGGCGACCCAGACTGCGTCGACCTTGCCGCCGAGTGCGGTCAGTGCCTGTTCGAAGTTCGTCGCTGACTTGTCACCGTCCCAGACTCCCGGGGGCTCCTGCGCTGGCTTGATGCCCGCGGCCGCCATGATCTTGTCGGCGCCGTCGTGGAACATCTTCGCGTTGCCGTCAGCCGGGTCTCCGCCCATGTAGACGACCGACGCAGTGGCGGGATCCTTACCTGCCGCCTTCAACCCGTCGACGATCGACTGGCCCTCGAGCTCGCCGACCTTCTCGTTGTCGAAGGAGACGTAGTAGTCGGCGCCTTCGATCGGACGGTCGTAGGCGATGACGGGAATGCCCTCACCTTTGGCCTTGGCCGCGACCGCGACCGCTGCGCCGTTGTAGTCGACGAGCACCATCACGCCGCAACCCTTGCTGAGCTGCTGGTCGGCGATCGTTGCATACTTGCTCGTGTCGCCCTGGGCGTTCTGGATGTCGGCCTCGAAGCCGGCATCGGTGAAGGCCTTGTCGAGGGACGGACGGTCGAGGGTCTCCCAACGCGGCGAGGTCGCTGCATCCGGCAGGATCACGCATGCGCGCTCTGCTGCCGTTGTGGCCGTGGTTTCACCGCCGCCGCCGGAATTCGAACAGCCGGCAAGCATCAACAGTGAGACGCTGGCGAATGCGGCAACCGGGATCAATAGAGACTTCTTCAAGACTCTGCCCTCCTGTGGGGTGCTGAGAGAATTCCCTCGCGGGGTCACCTTCCACGTCGAACGGTGGCAAATGGATACTGCTCCGTTTCATTGACCAGGGCAACGATCATTGAGATATTCTCAGGTGCCAATTTGGTAACGGCCCCTGATCCCGGGTGCTGCTCGACCGGCCGAGGATGCTACTTGATGCCCGCGGCCGTGCAGGCCGCCGCGTAATCCGGAGTGCAGATTTCGGCGGCGGTGTAGAAACCGTCCTTCACAACGGTGTCCTGGATGTTGTCGACGAAGACAGCAACCGGCGCCAGCAGGAACGACTCGATGTCGGCACCGCTCGTGGGCGCCTTCACCGTGTTGTCACCCTTCACCGTCTTGCCGTTGACAAGATCCACGGCCAACGTGGCCGCCTTCTCCGCTTCAAGCCGTAGCGCCTTGTAGACCGTCATGTACTGGTCACCAATGAGGATTCGCTGGATTCCGGCCAACTCGGCGTCTTGCCCGGTCATCGGTGGAATCGGGGCGACTCCGGCGGCCTTCAAAGCGGCGACCGCGCCACCCGCGATTGCGTCGTTGGCTGCGTAGACACCCTTGATCTGCGGGCCGAACCTGGCGATCTGGCCGGCCACCCACGATTGCGCCTGGGCCGGGTCCCACCCGGGTGTGTCGAATTCGGCGAGGATCGCGTAGCCGCTCGGGTCGATGACCTTGTGCGCGCCGGCCTTGAACAACGTGGCGTTGTTGTCGGTGGGCGGACCGTTGAGCATCAGGATGCCGCCGTCACCGGGGGCAACGCCATCCTTCTTCAACCTGTCAACCAAGGCCTTGCCCTGCAACTCGCCGATCTTCTCGCTGTCGAACGAGACGAAGAACGCGAGGTCAGGGCTGTCGATCAGACGGTCGTAGGAGATCACCGGTACGTTCTGCGCCTTCGCCTTGTCGACGATGGCTGCCGCAGCAACACCGTCGAACGGGTCGAGCACGAGAACCTTGGCACCCTGTTCCAGCATCGACTCGGCCTGCTGCTGTTGCTTCGCGGCGTCGCCGTCGGCATTGGCGTAGAGAACCTTGCAGTCAGGGCAGAGCGAAGCAACTTTCGCCTCAAAGTACGGCTTGTCGGCACTTTCATATCGGGCGGTCACCGAGTCGGGCAAGAGGAGACCGATCGAGGCTGTCGAGGCCGACGCCGAACCGGTGGCGGCAGTTTCAGATCCGTTCGAACAAGCGGTGAGAGTGCCGGCTGCGATCAGAAGGGCAGTCGTGACAATGACAACTCTCCGGGTGGAAATCTTCATTTTGAAACCTCCCAATCGGGGCGGGGTTCGCCGTTGAGTGACCACTCGCACACGATACTGCCGAAAACTGCCGAGCGGCTGGGCGGCTGGGCGGCTGGGTTGGGTTGGGTTGGGTTGGGTTCAGTCGAATCCATGCGTATGATTTAGGTATGCCTAAAAATCAGACGGGTGGCACTGTAGCCACTCCGGTATCCGAGCGCGTTGCCACCCCGCATTCGACGGGAACACCGGCATCCGCCCGGCTGCTGTGGCTGCTCGGCCCGGCGCTCGTCGCCGGAGTCGCCTACCTCGATCCGGGAAACGTCGCGAGCAATATGACGGCCGGTGCGCGCTACGGCTACCTGCTGGTCTGGGTGGTTGTCGCAGCGAATGTGATGGCCTGGCTGATTCAGTACCTCTCGGCGAAACTCGGCATCGTGACCGGCAAGAGCCTGCCTGAAATTCTCGGGGAACGCATCCGTCACCCGCTCAGCCGTCGGCTCTACTGGTTGCAGGCTGAGCTCGTGGCGATGGCCACCGACTTGGCGGAGATCATCGGCGGGGCGGTGGCGCTCTACCTCCTCTTCGACGTGCCCCTGCTGCTCGGTGGAATCATCACGGGAACGATCTCGATGATCGTGCTCACGGTGCAGACGAAGCGCGGCCCGCGCACCTTCGAACGCGTCATCATCAGCCTCATGCTGATCATCACGGTCGGGTTCACGGCCGGGGTGTTCTTTGCGCCACCGGATGCCGCAGGCGTCGTTGCCGGGCTCGTCCCGCATTTCGAGGGTCCAGACTCCGTGCTCCTTGCCGCATCCATCCTCGGTGCAACGATCATGCCGCACGCGATCTACGCTCACTCGGCGCTGGCCCGCGACAGGTTCCCGCAGTTCCAGGGCACCCTGCCGACCCGCCGCCTTCTGTGGGCAACGAAGTGGGACGTGTCGATTGCCATGCTGATCGCCGGCACCGTGAACCTGGCGATCCTGCTGCTGGCGGCATCCGCACTGCAAGGAGTCGAGGGCACCGACACACTACAGGGGGCCTACGCGGCATTGCAGACCACGCTCGGGCCGGCGGTGGCGACGATCTTCGCGGTCGGGCTGCTTGCGTCGGGGCTGGCGTCGACCTCGGTCGGCGCCTACGCCGGCGCTGAGATCATGCACGGGCTGCTGCACGTGCGGATTCCGCTGTTGCTGCGCCGACTCGTCACGCTCATCCCGGCGCTCGTGATTCTCGGCTCGGGATTCGACCCGACCGAGGCCCTCGTGCTCAGCCAGGTGGTGCTGTCGTTCGGGATTCCGTTTGCGCTCATCCCACTGGTGTGGGTCAGTGCGCAACGTGGGCTGCTCGGTGAGTTTCGCAATCGCTGGTTCACGACCGCGGCCGGAGTGCTCTGTGCGGTGCTGCTGGTGACGCTCAATATCGTTCTGCTCGTACTGACTTTTGCCGGATAGCTGACGTTTGCCGGATAGCTGCCCCATGGCCGGCCCGGCGCGGATGCCGGACTAGCCTGAAGTCAGCATGAAACAGATCACTGTCGCCACCGAGGACTACCTCAAGACCATCTACGCGCACACCGAATGGCAGAACAACCCGATCACGCCGTCGGTGCTGGCCGTGCGCCTCGGCGTCGCCCCGCCGTCGGTGACCGAGATGGTGAAGAAGCTGGCGGCATCCGGTCTGATCACCCACGTTCCCTATGGGCCGCTCACTCTGACCGACGAGGGACTCCGTCTGGCCACCGCGGTCGTGCGGCGACACCGGTTGATCGAGACCTGGCTTGTGCGCGAGCTCGGCTACAGCTGGGACGAGGTGCATGAGGAGGCCGAGGTTCTCGAGCACGCCATGTCCGACCGGCTGCTCGCGGCGATCGATCTGCGACTCGGCTCACCCACCGCCGACCCGCACGGCGACCTGATTCCCGCCGTCGACGGCACCGTCACTCGCGTGCCGGCTGTGCAGTTGTACAATGCCGAGCTCGGCCACAGCGGAACAGTGCTGCGCATCAGCGACCGCGACCCCGGTATCCTGCGCGATCTGGCCGCCGACGGGATTATGCCCGGAAGCACGCTCACGGTGACCGGGCGAACTGCCGACGACGCAGTGACCGTGCGCCTCGGCGACGGCCCGGTCGACAGCACGGTCGACGGCGCGGCGCACACCCTCGCAGCGGATGTCGCCGGCTCGATCTGGCTCAGCGCGTAACTCCCCCGAAACCTGGCGGCGATAGGCTGAAGGTCCGACGAGAGGAACGCCAGATGGCACGCCGTGACGAGATTGAATGCTGGCTCACCGACATGGACGGCGTGCTGGTGCATGAAAACAGCGCCCTCCCCGGTGCGGCGGCACTCCTGCAGCAGTGGACCGACGCGGGAACCCCGTTTCTGGTACTGACGAACAACTCGATCTTCACCCCGCGCGACTTGAGCGCGCGCCTCCGCGATTCCGGCCTGAACGTTCCGGAGGAGCGCATCTGGACCAGCGCTCTGGCCACAGCCGATTTCCTCAAGTCACAGATTCCCGGCGGCAGCGCATTCGTGATCGGCGAGGCCGGCATCACGACGGCCCTTCACGAGGCCGGCTTCATCATGACCGAGACCGACCCCGATTTCGTGGTCGTCGGCGAGACTCGCAACTACTCCTTCGAGGCCATCACCAAGGCCATCCGCCTCATCCTGAAGGGCGCGCGCTTCATCGCGACGAACCCGGATGCAACGGGGCCGAGCGCCGACGGACCGATGCCCGCGACAGGTGCGATCGCCGCGCTGATCACCAAGGCCACCGGCATGGACCCCTACATTGTGGGCAAGCCGAACCCGATGATGTTCCGCTCGGCGATGAACAAGATCGGCGCGCACTCCGAGAACACCGGCATGATCGGCGACCGGATGGACACCGACATCATCGCCGGGATCGAGGCCGGACTGCACACCATCCTCGTGATGACCGGAATCAGCGACGAGGCGGAGATCAACCGCTACCCGTTCCGTCCCGACGAGATTCTGTCTGGCGTGCACAAGCTGGTCGCTCCGACCCCGGTGGAGTCTGACGAGATCTAGCGTTCGCGCTGGGGGTGCGCGCTTGGCAGTGCGCGCTGGGCGCTTGGCCGGATGGCTGGCCTGGGCGCGGGACCCCTGTTTTCGCTTCTGAACTTCAGGGTCAGATGAGCCTGAAGTTCAGAAGCGAAAAGAGCTCTCCCGTCGCGCTCACGCGGGGTCGCTACTCACGACTGCCGTTAGGGTTGTGCCATGAATAACGACGATGACACCTCGATCTACAGCGAATCCCGCAAGCGCAACCAGCGCATCCTGGCCTGGACCCTCGTGATCGCCCTTTTTCTCGGCGCGGGCGGCGCGATCGTGCTCTCGCTGATCCTGAACTAGCCCAGATCCTGAACTAACTCGGAGCCAGAACTAGCTCTGAGCCAGCCCCGAGCTACGCGGTCGGTCCGGGGCCAGCCAGGCTCGCCGTCAACGGTTCCCCCGAAGACCGGCTCACGAAGCAGTAATAGTAGCGATCTCCGGTATCCCATTCTTCGGCCGTAACCGGGAAGCTGCCCTGCACCTGAACGTCGGGGTACTCGCCGGCAACATTGAGATCGATGACACCGGGAGCATTGCAGAGCAGGTTCATCTGCGCGGCAAGAGCTGCTTCACCGGGGAAGACGACTGCAGGGTCGGCGTTGACGACCCCCCGGTAGACGAGTTCGGCTGCATGCGGGGTCGCGCAGTCGACGACGGTGAACTCTTCGTCCCATGGCGAGGTGAACGGCTGCAGGCATTCTCCACCGCGCAGGGTGTTCCATTTGTGCACTCCGGCCGCCTGCGGGCCCGTCGGTTCGACCGTGGGAGTGGGGGTCGGAGTCGGGGACGGGGACGGCTTCGCCGTTGCCGAGGGGGACGGCGCGGCGACCGGTGCGGAACCTCCGCCGATCCTCTGGCCGAGGAAGAACAATCCGACGAGCACGATGACGACGAGCAGGACGGCGGCAATCGAGATCAGCGCCTTCTGCGCGGTGCTGGTCGGTTTGCCCGAGGCGTTGGTGGCCATGCCACCGGTGGGAGTCGCGCCGCCCGAAGAAGTCGCTCCGCCCGTGGCGGGGCTCGCGGCCACGGTGGGCGTGCGCTGGATGGGCTGCGGCTGAGCTGGGGGTTGCTGGGCTGGGCGCTTCACAACACCGGCGGTCAAGCCTGTCGAGGCCGCTTCGCGAGCGACGACACTCTCGGCCGATGACGGGATCACGCGAGTTGTCGCATCGGCGACGGCAGCCGCTGCAGCCGTCGCGGCAGCAGCGGCAGCGGCAGTGGGGATGACCACGGTCGCGGCCGGTGCGACCGGCGGGATAGCAACAGTCGGTGCGTCCAGCGGGGTAGCAGCAGTCGGTGCAACGGGCGGGGTAGCAGCAGGTGCAACGGGCGGGGTAGCCGCAATCGGTGCGACCGGCGGGGCCGGGACCTCATCGGCAGCGGCGTTCGGCGCCGCAGCGCCCGGCCCGCGGGTGAGGTCATCGAAGGAGGGCTCGGCGCCGCGCTCACGAACGGGAGGAGTCGGGTTGTCAGCCGCGGACGGGAGGGACGTCTCGGGTGCGGGAGTCGCCGGAGCGGGTGCGGGCGCTGCAGGTGCGGGTGTCGCGGGAGCAGGCGTCGGACGAATCGGTTCGGGCCGCGGGGTGGATGCGATCGTCGGAAGCGTGAGTTCCTCGGTGTTCAACACGAGCGGAGACTGAATGTGGGTGGTCCACCAGGGCTCGGGCTCGGTGGCAGGCGCGGGCACGACCTCGGCTTCGGCTTCGGCTTCGGCTTCGGCTTCGGCCTCGGGTCCGGGCTCGCTCGCGGGTTCGGTCTCAGACTCGGCGCCAGACTCGACGGCGGTTTCGAGCTCGACCTCGGGCTCGACCTCGACGGCAGGCTCCGCCTCGGCCGAAGGCTCGGTCACTTCAGGCGTGTGCGTTTCGGGAGCTTCAGCCGTCTCGGCCTCTGAAGCCGGGACATCCGTGTTTACAGTCTCGGTGTCAGCAGCCTGCTCGTTCAGCTGATCGGGTGTGGGGTCAGGCTTGCGCCCATCCTTCACTAGCTCAATCCCAGGTCGTCGAGACCGATTGCTGCGTAGTAGGGGTAGCCGGCGGCTTCGATGACTTCGCGCGCACCGGTGTTGCGGTCAACGACCACGGCGACGCCGACGATGATCGCGCCGACCTTTTTGAGGGCTTCGGCGGCGGCGAGGGGCGAGCCACCGGTGGTCGAGGTGTCTTCGAGCACGATCACGCGCTTGCCGGCGAGGTCGGGTCCTTCAACCTGCTTGCCGCGGCCGTGGTCCTTCGGCTCTTTGCGCACGACGAATGCGTCGTAGGTCGCACCGCGAGCTGCACCCTGGTGCAGGATGGCTGCGGCCACGGGGTCGGCGCCCATCGTCATGCCGCCGACGGCGAAGACATCCGGGATGTCGGCGATCAGATCGAGCATGACCTGGCCGATCAGCGGGGCAACTCGGTGGTCGAGGCTCACCTTGCGGAGGTCGACGTAATAGGTCGCCTTCTTGCCGCTGGTGAGGGTGAAGTCGCCATGGAAGACGGCTTCTGCCGAGATGTAGTCGATGAGCTGCTGCCGAGTGTCCGTCACACGGTCAAGTTTACGGTACGCGACCGGCTGATCCTCTCGAGGCAGGCCGTCTCGTTGGTCGAGCTTGTCGAGACCTCCGCCGGCCGATCCTCGGACGCAAGCTGCGTCTAAAGGTCGGCTCGCGAGATCTCGACAAGCTCGATCACCGGGTTCAGGGATCGACTCGCGAGATCTCGACAGGCTCGATCGCCGGGGTCAGGGATCGGCTCGCGGGATCTCGACAGGCTCGATCACCGGGTTCAGAGATGAGCTCGCCCGGATTCGGGCGATCGCAAGGTTCGCGACTCCCGACAGCTCACAGCGAGCTCCATTCGCGAGCCTCACGGCATCCTGAGCGCCGAGTAGAACCTCGCCGAGGCGAGCCGCCCCGTCGAGCACGATGACGAGCACGACCTCCTCGGGGCCGGACTCGATCGTCAGGGTTCCGTCGAGAATCAGCGCGGTCAGCTCCCCGGCGGCCCGGCTGCGGGTCAGCATGAGGTTCAGATCCTGCGCCGGCTCGGTCACGTTCACCGAGGCGACGACGCTCTCGCCCTCGAAACGGTGAACCCAGAACTGACGGATGCCGACCGCCTCGCCGTCGACAACGAGGTCGAGCCCGGCGGGAGTGAGGGCCATCAGGTACCGATCGACGCCGGGATAGGCGGAGAAGTCGACGTCGCCGTCGACGCTCGCGATGCTGACCCGCCAGTCGAAACCGCCCGCGCTCTCAGGTGCGGACGGCTCGGTCAGCCCGACGGCGACTTCCTGCGTGACTCCGCGTCCGTTCTGCCAGCGAACAGTATCGCGAGCCGAAGCCGGAAGAAGCTCGAAGAAGGCAATGTCGCCGTCGGACATCCGTACTCTTTTCTAGTCGTGCTGCGGGAACCCCAGGTTAATGCCACCGTGGCTCGGGTCGAGCCAGCGGCTGGTGATCGCCTTCTCGCGGGTGAAGAAGTCGACGCCGCTCGGTCCGTAGGCCTTCGCGTTGCCGAACGCCGACTGCTTCCAGCCGCCGAACGAGTGGTAGGCCACCGGCACCGGGATCGGCACGTTGATGCCGACCATGCCCACCTGCACCTCGTTCTGGAACCGGCGACCAGCCCCGCCGTCGTTGGTGAAGATGGCGGTGCCGTTGCCGTAGCGACCGGTGTTGATGATGTGCAGGCCCTCTTCGTAACTGGCCACCCGAATCACCGTGAGCACCGGGCCGAAGATCTCGTCTTGGTAGACGGCCGAGTCGAGGCTGACCTTGTCGAACAGGGTCGGGCCGAGCCAGAAGCCGGATGCCTCCCCATCGACCTCGACACCGCGACCGTCGACGACGACCGTGGCTCCGTCTTTCGCCGCGAGGTCGATGTAACTGGCCACCTTGTCGCGGTGCGCCTCGGTGATCAGCGGGCCCATGTCGCAGCCGCGCATTCCGTCGCCGACTTTGAGGGTCGCCATCCGTTCGGTGATCTTCTCGATCAGTTCGTCGGCGATGGGTTCGACCGCGAGCACGACGCTGATGGCCATGCAGCGTTCCCCGGCCGATCCGAACCCGGCGTTCACCGCGGCATCCGCCGTCAGATCGAGGTCGGCATCGGGCAAGACGAGCATGTGGTTCTTCGCGCCGCCGAGCGCCTGCACGCGCTTGCCGTTGCGGGAGGCGGTCTCGTAGATGTAGCGAGCGATGGGGGTGGAACCGACGAAGGAGATCGACTGCACGTCGGGGTGGTTCAGCAGCGCGTCGACCGACTCTTTATCGCCGTGCACGACGTTCAGCACGCCGGCAGGTAGGCCGGCCTCGGCCATCAGCGCGGCCATCCAGTTGGAGGCCGACGGGTCTTTCTCGCTCGGCTTCAGCACCACGGTGTTGCCGGCGGCAATTGCGATCGGGAAGAACCAGAGCGGCACCATCGCCGGAAAGTTGAACGGGCTGATGATTCCGACGACGCCGAGCGGCTGGCGCAGCGTGTAGACGTCGACGCCGGTCGAGACGTTCTCGGAGAAATCGCCCTTCGACAGGTGCGGCATGCCGAGCGCGAACTCGACGACCTCGATGCCGCGCGCGATCTCGCCGAGCGCGTCGCTGGTCACCTTGCCGTGTTCGGCGGTGAGAATGTCGGCCAGCTCACCCTTCCGGGCGTTGAGCAGCTCGCGGAAGTTGAACATGACGGCCTGCCGTTTGGCCTGCGAGGTGTCGCGCCAGAGCGGGTAGGCAGCGGATGCGGCGGCGACGGCGACGTCGACATCCGCCGTGCTGGCCAGGCGCACGTTCTTCGCGACCCGGCCAGTGGCCGGGTTGAAGATGGGCGAGGTGCGGGTGGAGCTGCCGGTGGCTTCGGCGCCGTTGATCCAGTGGTTCAGGGTAGGGGTGTCAGTCATGAGGATTTCCTTTCGTGGAAAACGGTGATCGAGCTCGTCGAGATCCGGTGAGCCGGACGTGTGAACTGTGGGGGCGTTTGGAGGTCGGCTTGCGAGGTCTCGCTCGGTTGTCGAGCCTGTCGAGACACGACCAACGGGATGGCTAGCCGAGCAAGTCGAGGCCGAAGACCTCGTCGTAGATCGCCAACGCCTCCGCCACCTCGGCATCGGTGACGACACAGGGCGGAACGACGTGCACGCGATTGTCGGCGAGGAACGGCAGCAGGTTGCGGGCGAGCAGCTCCGCTTTGATGCGTCCCATCACCGTGGCGCCGACCGGCGCCCGGGTCTCGGGGTCGGCCACCAGATCGAGCGCCCAGAAGACGCCGACCCCGCGCACCTCGCCGATGATCGGATGCTTGGCCGCCAGTGCCGCCAGGCCAGGTGCGAGCACATCGGTTCCGATGCGCTCCGCATTCGTCACGATGCCCTCGGATTCCATCGCATCGAGCGCCGCGATGATCGACGCCATGGCCAACGGATGGCCGCTGTAGGTGAGCCCGCCGGGGAACACGGTGGTGTCGAAGTCGCTGGCGATCGCATCCGAGATGATCACCCCGCCGGTCGGAATGTAGCCCGAGTTCACGCCCTTCGCGAAGGTGATCAGGTCAGGCACGACGTCGTAGCCCTGGAACGCGAACCACTGCCCGGTGCGCCCGAAACCGCACATCACCTCGTCGAAGATGAGCATGATGCCATAGCGATCGCAGAGAGCGCGCACGCCCTCGAGATAGCCGGGCGGCGGCATCAGCACGCCGGCGGTGCCGGGGATCGTCTCAAGCAGAATCGCCGCGATCGACCCGGCGCCTTCACTCTGGATGACGCGCTCGAGGTGGTGCAGCGCGCGCTCCGACTCCTGCTCCGGCGTGGTCGACCAGAACTCGCTGCGGTAGGCGAACGGCCCGAAGAAGTGCACGTGGCCGCGCGCGAACTCGTTGGGGATGCGGCGCCAGTCCCCCGTCGCGACGATGGCCGCGCCGGTGTTGCCGTGGTACGAGCGGTAGGTCGAGAGGATGGTGTCGCGCCCGGTGTGCAGGCGGGCCATCCGGATGGCGTTCTCATTCGCATCCGCGCCGCCGTTGGTGAAGAAGACCTTGTTGAATCCGGCCGGTGCCAGGTCGACGATGCGCTTGGCCGCTTGCCCGCGCGTGAGGTTGGCCGTGGCTGGGGCGACGGTGGTGAGGGTCTGCGCCTGCGCGGTGATGGCGTCGACGACGGCCGGATGCTGGTGGCCGATGTTCACGTTGACGAGCTGGCTGGAGAAGTCGAGATAGCTGCGCCCGTCGTAGTCCCAGACGCGGGCGCCCAGGCCGCCGGCGACCACGAACGGGTTCAGGCCCGCCTGCGCCGACCAGGAGTGGAAGACGTGATCGCGATCGAGCTGCCGGGTGAGGGCATCAAGCTCGGAAGCATCGAGCTCGGAAGTTTCGGTGTCGGTCATGGCGCCAGTGCCTTTCGCGTCGTACGGGTGGGGCGGGTGGGGTTGTGGCTAACTCCGGCAATCTGGTGCCGATTGAGAAAACAGGCCCGGAATCATGCGGCTGCGAACAGCGCCGCCCGGCGATTACCGGAGTTAGCCACGGATGGAACGGGTGCTACTCGCCGCCCTCCTTGAGGGTGACGGTGATCGGAGCCCAGTCGGCCCCCATCACGTCGACGCCTTCGGCCTTCAGCTCGTCGAGCGCCTTCGTCACGTACTCATTCGTGTACGCGGTTTCCGGCGGGTCGGCGGTGATGATGGTGGCACCGGTTTCGTTCTTGGTGTTCTTGGCGATATCGACGGTGTTGTTCCAAGAGGCTTCGTCGATCATTCCGATGCCGTTGGTGGACGGCCAGATCAGCTTGTTCACCTCGTTGGTCATCCAGAGCTGGTGGCCGGCGGGCAGCTGCGACCCGGCAGCAGCCACAATGTCGGCGGCTTCCTGCGGGTTGTTTGCGGCGTAGATCCAGCCCTTGATGGAGGCCTTGATGAACTTCACCGTCTGATCGGCGTAGGCAGAGTCGCTGGACAGCTTGTCGGCGTTGGCCCAGATCGCATCCTGCAGCATGGCGGTTCCGACATCGTTCCAGTTGATGACGTTCAACTCGTCGGGCTGGTACAGCTTGCCGGTTTTCGGGTTGATCGTCTCGAGCACCTGGGCGTATTCGTTGTAGGTCATCGCCTGGGCCGCGTCGATGTCACCGGCGAGGAAGCCGCTCATATCGAACGCCTGCTGCACCAGGTTGATGTCGCTGACCTGCACGCCGTCTTTCTGCATGCCGGCAAAGAGCTCCCACTCGTTGCCGTAGCCCCAGCTGCCCACGTTCTTGCCCTTGAAGTCGGCCGGGCTCGTGATGTTCTTGTCCTTGAACGAGATCTGCGTGGTGGCGCTGCGTTCGAAGATCTGGGCGACATCCGTGATGTTGGCGCCCTGCTCGATCGAGCCGAGCACCTTGGGCACCCAGGAAATCGCGTAGTCGACGTCACCGGCCGCGAGGGCATCCTGCGGAACA
The DNA here is from genome assembly GCF_052113185.1 of Leifsonia sp. YAF41. Classification (NCBI taxonomy): domain Bacteria; kingdom Bacillati; phylum Actinomycetota; class Actinomycetes; order Micrococcales; family Microbacteriaceae; genus Leifsonia; species Leifsonia sp. YAF41. The sequence goes on along the minus strand of NZ_JBFRCS010000015.1, from coordinate 40,602 downwards.
ATGTCGGCGCCGCCCTCCTTGATCGTCACATCGAGGCCTTCGTCTTTGTAGTAGCCCTGGTCGACCGCCGCGTAGTAGCCGGCGAACTGCGCCTGCGCCACCCACTGCAATTGCAAGCTCACCGGGGTGAGGTCGCCGCTGCCGCTGCTGCTCGTCGAACTTGATCCTCCGGTGTCGCCACCGGTGCTGCACCCGCTGAGGACGAGCGCGCTGACCGCGGCCACGGCGCCAACCGTGCCGAGCCATCGTGTGCTGTGTTTCATGTCTTCCTCCTTGCTTGGTGTTTCTGGGATGGTGCTACGCGTGTGATGCGTGGTGCGTCGTGCTGATTTCGACCGGTCCGCTCGTGGCAGACCGACGTTTAGCCGGCTTTCCGGCGGGTGACCAACTTCTCGAGGCCGAGCGCTGCGCAGTAGAAGAGGAGGCCGAGCAGAATCGAGCCGAGCACGTAGGCCCAGGCCAAGCCGTAGTTGCTGCCTGACGCCGCCGAGGTGATCGACTTGCCGAGCCCGCCGACCGGGCCGCCGAAGTACTCGGCGATGAGCGAGGAGATGACGGCGAGCGAGGATGCGATGCGGAGGCCGGTGAAGACATACGGCGTCGCGGTCGGCAGGGTCACCGTCTTCGTCGCCTGCCTGCTCGATGCCGCATAGGCCCGCATCAGGTCGCGATGCACCGGGCTCACCTGGCGGAGACCCTTGAGCGTGTTGAAGTAGACGGGAACGAAGACCGCCAGGCCGGCCACGATCTGCCGGGCCGTGTCGGCCGCTGCCCCGAACATCGTGTAGAGCACGGGAGCGAGAGCCACGATCGGAACCACGGCGATGGCCGCGACGATCGGGGCCGCCATCTCATCGAAGATCCGCAGTAGCGCCGAAACAATGGCGGCGAGAATGCCGATGATCGAGCCGACGATCAAGCCGATCAGGGCGTTGCGACCGGTGACCACCATGCCGGCCCAGACGTTCGATAGGTTTGAAATGAACTGCTCACCGATCGCGAGCGGGCCGGGCAGGATGAACGGCTTGATCTCCAGCGTCGTCACCGCGAGCTGCCAGATGGCCACAACGAGCAGGCCGAACAGCACCGGCGCCAGAATGGTGCGGGCGAGGCTGTTTGAGGTGGTGGTGTCTCTCATCGGATGTCGACTCCGCGAGGCCCGCCGGAAGCCGCGCCGCCCGTGCCGCCCCCGCCCGCTGGCGTGCCGTGCAGCAACTCCCGCACCTGGCTGACCGCGTGGAAGAACTGCTCGTCTTCACGCAGGTTCTCGCCTCGCTCGCCGGTGTCGCCGAGCTTGACGCTGAGCACATCGCGGATGCGTCCGGGCCGCGGCGACATCACCACGACGCGGTCGGAGAGGAAGACCGCCTCGGGAATGGAGTGGGTGACGAACACCACGGCGGCCCCGGTCTCACCGCAGATGCGCACGAGTTCGTTCTGCATCCGCTCGCGGGTCATCTCGTCGAGGGCGCCGAACGGTTCGTCCATGAGCAGCAGGCTGGGGCTTTCGGCCAGAGACCGGGCGATCGCCACGCGCTGTTGCATGCCGCCGGAGAGCTGGTCGGGATAGTGACCGGCGAAGTCCGACAGCCCGACGAGCTCGATCAGATCGGCAACCCTGGCCCGCCGCGCGGCCTTGCCTGCGCCGTGAAGTTCGAGCGGAAGTTCGATGTTTCCGGCCACCGTGCGCCAGGGCAGCAGGCCGGCTTGCTGAAAGGCGATGCCGTAGTCCTGGTCGACGCGCGCCTGCCGGGCCGGCTTGCCGAACACCGTGATGCTGCCCATCGTCGGGCTGTCGAGATCGGCGATCAAGCGCATCAACGTGCTCTTGCCGCATCCGCTCGGCCCGATCAGCGACACGAATTCGCCGGGTGCGACGGTCATGCTCACGTTGTCGAGCGCGGTGACTGTTGCCCCTTTCTTGCCCGGGAAGATGCGGCTGACGCCGGTCACCTCGACGGCGGGGATCACCGGCGCACGATTCGGCGCGACGGATGCCGTCGGCGCGGTCGACGGGACGGCTGCGGGTGGGGATGCGGCGTGCGCCGGTGCGCCCGTGGCAGGTGTGCCCGTGGCAGGTGTGCCCGCCGCCGGTGTGCTCGGTGGTGACGTGTCGTCGGTGTGAACGCTCATGCTGCAACCTCTCCCCTACGGAAACGACCTAGAAATAGCCCGATCAGAGCGACGAAAGCGGCCGCCACGAGACCGACGAGAATCGAGCCGAAGATGGGCGCCCAAGGCTTGCCGGGATCGCTTCCCGCGGCCCCTGCGAACTCGACGATCATGCGGCCCAGGCCGCCCCGCAGCCCGATTGACACCTCGGCGACCACGGTGCCGATCACTGCGCTGGCCGCGGCGAGACGCAGGGCGGGCAGCAGGTAGCCAATGCTCGCCGGAAGCCGCAGCCGCCAGAGGGTCTTCCACCAGCCCACCGAGTAGCAGTGCATTAGATCTTCGTGGGCCTGCTCGGGAGCGTTCAGTCCGCGAAGCGCCCCGACCGACACCGGGAAGAACGCGAGGTAGGAGGCGATCAGTGCCACCGACATCCAGTTCTCCCAGGTGAACTCCCCGACATGTATCTGGGCACCCCAGCGCCGAACGAGCGGGGCGAGTGCGATCAGGGGCACCGTCTGGCTGAGAATGACCCAGGGCAGGATGCCGGCTTCAGCCAGGCGAAAGCGCTGCATGACCAGGGCCAGCGCGAGGCCGACGGTCACGCCGACCAGCCAGCCGACCGCCGCGATTCCGAGCGTGAACAGGCAGGCCTGCAGCACGGCCAGCCACATCGGCAGGGCGGTGGATGCCCCGGTGACCGGTTCGAAGATGCGGGTGAACATCGTCCAGAGGTGGGGCATGGCCAGGTCGCTGGTGCGCGGCAGAATCGTGATTCCGCCGACGACCACGCCGTTGGCCGGGCCGGCGAACTTGTAGAGCTCCCAGAGCGCGGCGAGCGCGAGAATCCCCAGGGCGCCAAGCGCGAACCGTTGTCCCGTCTTGGACCCGTGCGGGGACTCCCTGCCGCTTCGGCTCATGCCTTCGCCACGATGTGTTCGGCGAGCGCCGGGCCGAGAAGATGGCCCCGCGTCGAACCGTCCCGGTAGTTCATATTCATGCCTTCGCCACGATGTGTTCGGCGAGCGCCGGGCCGAGAAGATGGCCCCGCGTCGAACCGTCCCGGTAGTTCATATTCATGCCTTCGCCACGATGTGTTCGGCGAGCGCCGGGATGACCGTCTCCCCGTAGACGCGGAGGGTCTCCTCTTTGTTGTCGTGTTGCAGGTACCCGGCGAACTGGTCGACGCCCATTTCTTTCAGCGCTTTGAGCTTGTCGATGTGCTGATCGGCCGTGCCCAGCAGGCAGAACCGGTCGACGATCTCATCGGGCACGAAGTCGGCGTGCGTGTTGCCGGCGCGGCCGTGCTCGTTGTAGTCGTAGCCCTCGCGGCCCTTGATGTAGTCGGTCAGCGCCTTCGGCACGGGCGCATCGGCACCGTACTTGGCGACGATGTCGGCCACGTGGTTGCCGACCATGCCGCCGAACCAGCGGCACTGGTCGCGCATGTGCTCCCAGTCGTCGCCGATGTACATGGGGGCGGCGACGCAGAACTTGACCGACTCCGGATCCCGCCCGACGTTCTCCGCGGCGGTGCGAACCGTTTTGATCATCCACTCGGCCACGTCGAGGTCGGCCATCTGCAAGATAAAGCCGTCACCGACCTCGCCGGCGAGCTTGAGCGCGAGCGGACCGTAGGCGGCCACCCAGATGTCGAGGTGCGAGCCGGTGCTCCACGGAAACTGCAGCGTTGCCCCGTTGTATTCGACCGACCGCGAGTTGGCGAGTTCCCGGATGACGTGAATCGACTCGCGCAGGGTCTTGAGGGTGGTCGGCGCCCCGTTGGTGACGCGCACCGCCGAGTCGCCGCGGCCGATCCCGCAGATCGTGCGGTTGCCGTACATCTCGTTGAGCGTGGCGTAGGTGGAGGCGGTGACGGTCCAGTCCCGGGTGGCCGGATTCGTCACCATCGGGCCGACGATAATTTTGCGCGTCTCGGCGAGGATCTTGCTGTAGATCACATAGGGCTCCTGCCAGAGCAGGTGGGAGTCGAAGGTCCAGACGTGGCTGAACCCGTGATCCTCGGCCAGCTTGGCCAGTTGCACGGTGCGCGCCGACGGCGGGTTGGTCTGAAGTACTGCTCCGAAGTCCATCTGTTGTCTCTTCCTCTTACGGCGTCAAAATCTCGGTCGGGCGGGTGAGCTGGCGAGTCTTCCTCGTGGCCGGCTAGGCCAAGCGGATGTCTAGATCAGGTACTGGCTGAGGCCCCGCTTCACGTACTGTCCGTCACCCTTTGTGCCCAGGTACTGGTTGTCGTCGACGATGACCTTGCCGCGGGAGAGCACGGTGTCGACGTGTCCGTCGATTTCGTAGCCTTCCCAGGCGGAGTAGTCCATGTTCATGTGGTGAGTGCGCCCGGTCGGCTTGCCCTCGGCATCCGTTGGCAGACCGATCGAGGTGTGACCGTTCGGGTCATAGATGACGATGTCGCCGTCGGCACCCGGCTGGATGACGCCCTTCTTGCCGTACATGCCGAACATGCGGGCCGGGGTGGTCGAGGTGACCTCGACCCAGCGCTCGAGGGAGATCTTCTTGTCGACGACGCCCTGGTAGAGCAGGTCCATGCGGTGTTCGACCGAGCCGATGCCGTTGGGGATCTTCGAGAAGTCGGTCAGCCCCATGTCTTTCTGCCCCTTCATGCAGAACGGGCAGTGGTCGGTGGAGACCATCTGAATGTCGTTGGTGCGCAGGCTCTGCCACATGTGGTGCTGGTGGCCTTCCTCTTTGGACCGCAGCGGCGTGGAACAGACCCACTTGGCGCCTTCGAAGCTGCCCCACTCGTCGCTCTCGGCACCGAGGTTGTCTTCGAGTGAGAGGTAGAGATACTGCGGGCAAGTCTCGCCGAACACGTTCTGGCCGCGGTCGCGGGCGATGGCGATCTGTTCGACGGCCTGCTTCGCCGAAACGTGCACCACGTAGAGCGGTGCCCCGGTGAGGTTGGCGAGCATGATCGCGCGGTGGGTGGCTTCTTCTTCGGCCTGCCAGGGCCGGGTGACCCCGTGGTAGTAGGGAGTGGTGTTGCCGGCGGCCAGCGACTGCTGCACGAGCAGGTCGATGACGCTGCCGTTCTCGGCGTGCATCATGATCATGCTGCCGTTGGTGGCCGCCCGCTGCATGGCCTTGACGATCTGGCCGTCGTCGGAGAGGAAGACGCCCTTGTAGGCCATGAACAGCTTGAAGCTGGAGACGCCCTCCTTCACCAGCTCGTCCATCGCGGTCAGGCTCGAGTCCTGCACGTCGGAGAGGATCTGGTGGAAGCCGTAGTCGATGGCGCAGTTGCCGCCGGCCTTCTCGTGCCAGAGCGCGTACTGGTCGAGCACGTTTTCACCGGCGTACTGCACGATGAAGTCGACGATGCTTGTGGTGCCGCCGTGCGCGGCCGCCCGGGTGCCCGTCTCGAAGGTGTCGGAGGCCTCTGTGCCGCCGAAGGGCATCTGCATATGGGTGTGCGCGTCGATGCCTCCGGGGATCACATATTTGCCGCCCGCGTCGATGACCCGGTCGACGTTCCGTTCCACGTCGAAGCCGAGCAGCGTCGAACCCGGTGCGAGCACCGCGGCAATGGTCTCACCGTCGATCAGCACATCGGCACGTGCGGTGCCGGTGGAGTTGACGACTGTTCCGTTTTTGATGAGCGTCTTCATGAGGTCTCCTGGGGGTAATCCGTTGATCGTGTCTCGACAAGCTCGACAACCGGGTCAAGATCCGGTGACCGGCATTTCGGTGATCGAGCCTGTCGAGATCTCGGAAATTGGTCTCGACACGCTCGACCACCGACTATTCGGGTGCGCCGATCGAGCATGCCGAGACTGCAGTCTTGGCATGCTCGATGGCGATCATGTCGTTACGGAGCGACGATCGGGTCGTACGAGTCGGGCCGACGGTCACGGTAGAACTGCCAGGAGTTGCGCACCTCACGGATGAGGCCCATGTCGAGGTCGCGCACCACCATCTCTTCGGTGTCGGTCGAGGCGACGTCGCCGACATAGTTGCCGCGCGGGTCAGCGAAGTAGGAGCTGCCATAGAACGTCACGGCGTCTTCGCCGAACTCGGCTTCTTCGTTGCCGATGCGGTTGTTTGCCCCGACGTAGTACTGGTTGGCGGCGGCCGCGGCGGGCTGCTCGAGTTCCCAGAGACGGTTGGAGAGGCCGGGCTTGGTGGCCGAGGGGTTGAAAACGATCTCGGCTCCGTTCAGACCGAGCACGCGCCATCCTTCGGGGAAGTGACGGTCGTAGCAGATGTAGACGCCGACCTTGCCGACAGCGGTGTCGAAGACGGGGTACTCGGCGTTGCCGGGGCGGAAGTAGAACTTCTCCCAGAACTGCGGCAGGTGCGGGATGTGGTGCTTACGGTACTTGCCGAGGTAGGTGCCATCGGCATCGATCACCGCGGCGGTGTTGTAGAGCACACCCGGCTGATCCTCTTCATAGATCGGCAGAACGATGACCATTTTGTATTGGGCCGCGAGCTTCTGAAAACGCTCGGTCAGGGGGCCGGGAATCTTGTGGGCGTACTCGTAGTACTTCGAGTCCTGAACGATGCCGAAGTAGGGGCCGTGGAACAGTTCTTGGAAGCAGATGATCTGCACACCCTGTTCGGCCGCCTTCCGCACGAAGTCTTCGTGTTTGGCGATCATCGACTCTTCGTCGCCGGTCCAGGTGGCTTGGGTGATTGCTGCACGAACTGTTCTTGAACTCTCAACGGTCATACTTCTGTCTCCTCAATCTCCGTTGATCGAGCTCGTCAGCCTTGCGGCCCTCGACGATTGTCGAGTTTTTCGAGACACGATCACCGAACGGAACCGAACCGAACTTCTTTGCTCGGTTTTGTTATTATTCGACGTAAACATTTCTGTTGTGTTTCTGAGTGTGACGCACGCGTTAATCATCCTGTCGTCCAAACCAGTCGGGGGCAAGAGCTCATGCAAATCTTTCTTGACGAAATTGAGAGCCGCACACCTGCTGGAATCGCGGCCGCGATCGGCCGTTTGATCGCATCCGGAGCGCTGGCCCCTGGCGACCGTTTGCCGACCGTGCGCGAGTTCGCCGCCCTGCTCGGAGTGAGCCCCGCGACCATCAGTCACGCCTGGCAGGCGCTCGGCTCGGTCGGACTGATCGTCTCGCGCGGACGCAGCGGAACCTTCGTGCTCGACACCGCCCCCAAATGGCTGCCGGCGCGCAGCCAGTCGATGGTCGGCCGGCACCAGAGCGCGCGGATCGACCTCTCCCGGGGCACGCCGGACCCGCAGCTGCTTCCCGCCCTTGGCCCCGCGCTCTCGCGGGTGTCGCAGCGTGCCGTCACCCCGATCTATCAGGATCTGCCGGTGATTCCGGAACTGCTCACGGTGCTCAGCGAGTCGTGGCCGTACCCGGTGGAGTCGGTCACCGTCGTCGATGGCGCGCTCGACGCGATCTCGCGCAGCCTCGATGCGGTCACCCGGTTCGGCGATCGGGTCATCGTGGAGAGCCCGGGTTTTCCGCCGTTCTTCGACCTGCTCGACCAGTTGGGACTCGAGCGGGTGCCGGTGGATGTCGACCGGCACGGAATCGTTCCCGCCTCATTTCGGGCCGCGCTCACACTCGGCCCGACCGCCGTGATCTTGCAGCCGCGTGCGCAGAATCCGACCGGCGCCTCGATGACGGCGTTGCGGGCCGAAGTGCTGGCCGGGCTGCTGGCAGAACACCGACTCAACGCAGACACCGTCGTGATCGAAGACGACCACTCGGGCGAGATCAGCATCAGCCCGGATGTGAGTCTCGGCCGCTGGCTGCCGAATCGAGTTCTTCACGTGCGGAGCTTCTCGAAGTCGCACGGCCCCGATCTGCGCATCGCGGCGCTCGGCGGTCCGGCCAGCCTGGTCGATCCGATCGTCGCCCGACGGATGCTCGGCCCGGGTTGGACCAGCCGGATGCTGCAGACAATCCTCTACGACCTGCTCACGTCGCGCGAAAGTGTCGATGAGATCAGCGAGGCGCGGCGCATCTACTTTGCCCGGCAGAAGGCGTTGGCCGACGCGTTGCGGGAGCACGGCCTCGACCTGGCCCAGGCAGACGGGATCAACGCCTGGCTGGCGGTGAACGATGAGCGGGATGCGATTGTGCAGCTGGCCGCATCCGGAATTCGCGTGGCCGGCGGCTCACCGTTCTTCGCGACCGAGCCGGCCCCCGCATTCATCCGCGTGACGGCCGGAGCGCTGCCCGACGACATCGAGCCGATCGCCGCGGCGCTGGCCGCGATCGCTCGGGGTGCGAACGACGGCGGGAACGGGGTTGAGGCCGGTTCGGGGCGGGTGCCCGGGGTGCATTCGTTGGAGGCGCGCTGGGCGTAGGCCGAGTCGCGCGGCGCATCCCTCTCGCGTGCGTGCGCTCAAATCGTCGCGCGGGCGGGTCTCGAGGCGACAATTTGAGCGCACGCGTGGCTCGGCAGCCCGGTCAAGATGCGAGAGCATTGCACCAAGGCAACGAGGAGAGTTATGACGAAGATCACTGTGCTGGCCGGCGGCGTGGGCGGGGCGCGCTTCACGCGCGGGCTGCTGCAGGAACTCGCGAACCTCGATGCGGCCAGCGGCACGGATGCCGGCACAGCGGACACCTCAGTCACCAGCTCAGTGACCGTGATCGTCAACACGGGCGACGACATGTGGCTCGACGGGCTGCGCATCTGCCCCGACCTCGACACCGTCATGTACACACTCGGCGGTGGGATCAATGAGGAGCAGGGCTGGGGGCGTCCGGACGAGTCGCGGCGCACCTCGGCAGAGATCGCCGCGTACGGGCGCGGCTGGTCGTGGTTCACGCTCGGCGATCTCGACCTGGCCACGCACATTGTGCGCACCGATTTGATGCGGAATGGCAGGACGCTGAGTGAGGCGACCGAGTTTCTCTGCCGCCGCTGGCAACCCGGCGCGACGCTGCTGCCGATGAGCGACCAGCCGGTCGAGACACACGTGCGCCTTGCCGCCGCGGTCGACGAGCACGCGGCCGGCGACCTGATCCACTTCGAGGAGTGGTGGGTGCGCTACCGGGCCCACGTCGAGGTGACCGAGTTCGTGCAGATCGGACTCGAGAACGCGACGCCAGCGCCCGGCGTGCTGGAGGCCATCCGTGACGCCGATCTGGTGGTTCTGCCGCCGTCGAACCCGGTCGTCTCTGTGGGAACGATTCTGGCTGTGCCGGGCATCCGTGAGGCGCTGCACACGACGACGGCTCGCGTTGTCGGCGTCTCGCCGATCATCGGGGGCAGTGCCGTGCGCGGGATGGCCGACCACTGCCTGCGCGTGATCGGCGTCGAGACGTCAGCGGCCGCGGTGGGGCTGCACTATGGGTCGCGCGGGTCGGGCGGCGTGCTCGATGCCTGGCTCGTCGACGAGACGGATGCCGCGGGGGTCGCCGAACTGGAGGCCGCGGGCATCCGTTCGGCGGCGGTTCCACTCTGGATGCGCGACGTCTCCTCGACGGCCGCCATCGCCCGCGACGTGCTCGCGATCAGCGCGCTCGTATAGGGACCGACGCCGAGGTGCAGTGCCTCGGCGAGGTTGGCGACAGTGTCGACGTCCCGGCGGATCGAGGCGGTCGGCGGGATCGCGAGCGGGATGTGCCCGGCAGCCTCGTGGGCGGCGCGGGAGCCGGCTCCGAACTGGGGGGTGAAGGCGGCCGCGGCGCTGGCGAGCGCGAGGAGGGCGGTGGTTCCGGTGCCTTCTTCGTCAGGGATCATTGAGCGCTCGTGCGCGGCGGCGAGAGCGAGGGCGTTCTCGACGTCGACGACCGTGAGGGCGGGTAGATCGCCGGTCACGATCGCGATGTTGCTCGCGGGGGCGGCGGCGCGCGCGGCAGTGATCCCTTGTCGGATCGCCGCGTTGAGGGGGTCGACGTGCTGCTCGGATGTCCGGGGTTGCGGCGACTCGGGCTCCGACGACGACTCGGGGTCCGACGACTTGGGCGACGACGACTCACGGATGATGTGGGCGCCGAGGGCCGACATCCGTTCGGCGATCTCGTCATCGGCCGTCACCACGAACACCCGGTCGACGGCCGGAGCGGCCAGGAGCGCGGTCACGGTGTCGAGCGCGAATGCCTCGGCGAGCTGCACACGTTCGGGATGAGTGCCGAATCGGGATTTGGCCCGTGCGGTTCCCTTGACCGGAACGACCACCACCCAGCTCATGAAACGCGCCTGCCTGACAACTCGCGGGCAATACGAACTCTGGAGGTCACTCGTCAGCCCTCGGTCGGAGTGGAGGTAGGCGATGGAGTTGTTGCGGTCGTCGAAACCGTCGGAGCTGAATTCGCGCGGAGTTCTGCGAGCGCCGCCGCCCGTCCGGCGGCAAATCCCTCGGCAAATCCCTCGGCGTGCGCCTCGGCCGTGCCCAGACGGAACATGTCGAACTCGCTGGGGCGTTGCAGGAGACGAGCGCCTCGGGCCGGCAGCGCCTCAAGCTCCCCCACCAGGCGGCCGAGACCGCGCACGACGGCCACCGGATTGCCGCTCGTCTTGCCCTTGATCAGGTCGGCGGCCGCGGCGATCTCATCGGCGACCGCGGCGACCGTGACGTCGAGGCGGCGGCCACCGGCATCCGTCGTGCCGCGCAGGTCATCGAGCACGGCGACCCCGGCGGCGCCGATCGCGATATCGGTCTGCCCTTCGCGCCACGGCCGACCGGCAGTGTCGGTGATGAGAACGCCGAGTCGCAACCCGGTGCGCTCCCGCAGGGCGGTGCAGAGAGCGTGCGCCGAGGCATCCGGGTCGATCGGCAGCAGCAGAACGATTCCGTCTGGGGTGTTGCTGGCGTCGACGCCGGCCGCGGCGAGCACAAGGCCTTGCCGGTTTTCGACGATGCGAGTCACGCCACCCGGATGCGCGCGGGTCGCGACAACCCGCACGGTCTCCTCGGTGATCGCTTGCTCACGATCGTCGGCGGCGCGTTGGCGGCCCTCGGCTTTCGAGACGATCTTGCTCGTGACGGCGAGAATGTCACCGTCGGCCAGTTGCGAACCGGCCGCTGCAAAGATCGCCTCGGCCAGGTCGTCGCCCGCGGTGATCTCGCCGATCCCGTCGAGCACGAAGATGCGAATCTCGGCCTCTCCGGCCGCCGCCGGCGTGGAGATATCGTGCGTCACATCCGTCATCGTCATCGCCCTAGTTTCGGCAGCACGTCGCGCCCGAAGACGTCGATCCACTCGCGTTGATTGCGGCCGACGTTGTGCAGGTAGATCTTGTCGAAGCCGAGGTCGACGAACTGCTGGATGTGCGCGCGGTGCACGTCGGGATCGGAGGAGATGACCATCCGCCCGTCGAAATCCTCCGGGCGCAGGTGCTTGGCGATCTGCTCGAACTCAAACGGCGATCTGATGTCGCTCTTCGGAAATCGCATGGCACCGTTCGGCCACTCGCGCAGTGCATTGGCCATCGCAAGCTCGTCGGTCTCGGCCCAGCTCAGGTGAAGCCGCAGAACCTTGGGCATGCTCGACGGGTCTTTGCCGACCTCCCGCGCGCCCGTCTCGAACCGGTTGAACAGCATCGCGACCTTGTCGAGCGGCGCCCCAACGGTGATCAGCCCGTCGGCCTGCCGACCGGCGCGCTTGGCGGTGATCGGACCGGCCGTGGCGATCAGAATCTCGGGGGCGACGGCGGGCATCGTCCAGAGGCGAGTCGACTCGAGCTTGTAATACTGCCCGGAATGCTTCACATCACGCCCGGCGATCGATGCGCTGAACAGTTTGGAGATGATCTCGACGGCCTCGAACATCCGGTTGAGCCGCTCGGCGGCCTCGGGCCAATAGACGCCGACGATGTGCTCGTTCAGCGCCTCACCGGCGCCGAGGCCAAGCCAGTGCCGGCCCGGATACATCGAGGCGAGCGTGGCGGATGCCTGCGCCACCATCGCCGGATGCCAGCGGAACGTCGGGGTCGTCACGCCGGGCCCGAAGTCGCCGACGGTGCGTTCGCCGACCGCGGCCAGCACGCTCCAGACGAAGGAGGATTCGCCCTGCGCCGGAACCCACGGCTGAAAATGGTCGGCCGCCATCACGCCGCTGAAGCCGCGCTGCTCGGCGTAGGCCGCAAGCGCGACGGCCTCGGCGGGCGCGAATTGTTCGAGCATCGCCGCATAACCGATCTGCACGTTGACCATTGCTCCATTCTGCCGGGTCGGGCTGGGCCTATGGGCAAGCAGCACCCGTTGAGATCTTCCGCTCGCACACCAAATAGGCTTGAGGGCATGCGCATCGCCACCTGGAACGTCAACTCCATCCGTGCCCGCGTCGACCGCACGGTCGACTGGATGGTGCGAGAGGACATCGACGTGCTCGCCATGCAGGAAATCAAGTGCAAGCCGGAGCAGTTTCCGAGGGAACCGTTCGAGGCGGCCGGCTACGACCTTGAAGTGCACGGCCTCAACCAGTGGAACGGCGTTGCTTTCGCCAGCCGCCTGGAGATGACGGATGTCGTCACCAGCTTTCCGGGGATGCCCGGCTTTCTGAAGGGCCAGGAAGGCCCGGACCAGCCGCTCGAAGCCCGCGCGCTCGGCGTCACGGTCAACGACATGCGTCTGTGGAGCCTCTACGTGCCGAACGGCCGTGCCCTCGACGACCCCCACTTCATCTACAAGCTCGACTGGCTGGCCACGCTGGAGAAGCACGCCCGCGAAGAGCTCGCCCGCAACCCGCACCTCGCGCTCGCGCTGATGGGCGACTTCAATGTGGCGCCGACCGACGCCGACATGGGCGACCCGAGTTTCGTGCCCGGTCTCTCCACCCACATCTCCCCCGCCGAGCGCGCGGCATTCGCGGCCTTCGAGGCGGCCGGCCTGACCGACGTCGTGCGCCCGCTCGTTCCCGGGGGCTACACCTTCTGGGACTACAAGGCACTGCGCTTCCCGCGCAACGAAGGCATGCGCATCGACTTCATTCTCGGATCGCCGGCATTCGCCGAACTCGTCACCGAGGCAAGCATCCACCGCGACGAGCGCAAGGGTGACGCCCCGAGCGACCACGTTCCCGTGGTGGTGGATGTCGAGATCGAGGGCGAAGACGACGATCGGCCGATGATCTTCTAGCGTTTCACGCCCGAAAAAACAGGGTGCCCGGCCTACGCTGAATCCATGCCTCACCTCGACGTGCCCGGTGCCTCGCTCTACTACGAGACCGACGGCCACATCTCGTCGCCGGCGCTGCTACTCATCCATGCCGGGGTGGCGAACCTGCGCATGTGGGATCCGCAGATCGAGGCCCTGGCCGCCGATCATTTCGTCATCCGCTTCGACACCCGCGGGTACGGGCAGACGCAGAGCCAGGATGTCGCGTCCTCGAACCGCCCATTTTCGGACCGAGCCGACGCGATCGCCATTCTCGATCACCTCGGCGTCGCCCGCGCGACACTGATCGGGGCGTCTCGCGGCGGTGCGATCTCCCTCGATCTCGCGCTGGAGCATCCGGATCGGGTGGCCGGGCTCGTCACGGTCGGATCCGGGCCGAGCGGATTCCCGCCGACTCCGCTCACAGAGCGGGAGGGCGAGCTTTTCGCCGCGATCAACGCGGCGGAAGCCGATGACGACTGGCACACGGCGGCTCGGCTCGAGGTCACCCTCTGGGACGTCGGCCCGCTTCGCGCCGAGCGCGATCTCGATCCCGAGTTCGTCAGTCTCGCGGCCGCGCTCAACCGCATCAACGCCGCGCATGCCCACGAGAAGCTGAGCCGAATTCCGCTCGATCCGCCAGCGTACTCGCGGATTGGCGACATCTCGGTTCCGACCCTGGTGACCGTCGGCGAGTTCGATCTCAGTTCAGAGCTTGCGCACTACGAGTACCTCACCGCGACGATGCCTGAAGCGAGCGGTTACGTGTTCGGCGACTCCGCCCACCTGCCGAGCGTCGAGCATCCGGCTGAGTTCGAGCGGTTGCTCGTCGATTGGCTGGCCGAGAACGGTTTGTAGGCGCGCAGCGTTCGCGTGTGCCCTCCCGGTGGTCGAGCTTGTCGAGACCCGGTGAGACGACGTTCGAACGCGGCCATCCCGGTGGTCGAGCTTGTCGAGACCCGGTGAGACGATCCGTGAACGTGAGTTGCGTTTGAACATCGGCTCACGAGATTTCGAGACGCGTGCTCGCCGGCTCGCGCGCTCCTCAATCAACGAGCGAGACGCGTGCTCGCCGGCTCGCGCGCTCCTCAATCAACGAGGTGGTGAAACGACTAGCCGCCGAGGCGCTCGTCGAGTTCGCGGATGACATCCCACGCGCCCTCTTCTGAGTTGCTCAACACCACGACATCCAGACCCTGCTCGTAGTAGTGACGCAGAATTCCGCCGGCGCCGGCATTCACGCCGTCCTTGTAATAGGAGCGCACCGAACCGTCTTCGTCGAGGTCGAACTCGAGGCCGAAGCCGTAGGACGTGGCCTCGTCGTGCTCGACCTGGGGGCTGAAGAACTCCTCGGTCATCTCGGCGTTGAGCAGGATTCCGTTGCGGAGGGCGTCGAGGAACCTCACCAGATCGGCTGCCGTCGCCTGCGCGCCACCGTCGGGCGAGCCGATCGGCGGGGTCGCGAAGACGCTCGAGCCCCAGGTGCCGTTCTCGGCCTGGTCCCAGCCCTCGGCCAGGCGCGGAGTGGCTTCGCGGCGGTCGAAGAAGCCCGAATCGCTCATCCCGGCCGGAGCGAAAATCTCGTTGATGACGTACTGGCGAAAGCTCAGGCCGGTCACCTTTTCGACGGCGAGGCCGGCGAGGATGTAGCCGGCATCGCTGTATTCGCTGTCGAGACCGGGCGCGGCGACCGGCTCCTTGTGAGCGAAGAGCGGCAGGTAGTCCGCAGTTTCGGTCAGCGTGTAGTTCGGAACCCGGGCCCACAGCGCTTCGTACTCTTCGCCGGCTTCCTCGTCGACGATGTCGGCGATGCCGCTCGTGTGGGTCAGCAGATGAAGCAGGGTGACGCCGATGCCGATCGTGGTGTCGGCGAGGTCGACGTAGTGGTGGATCGATGTCTCGAGGTCGAGCGTGCCGCGCTCAACCTGCTGCAGCACGGCGACGGCGGTGAACAGCTTGGTGATCGACGCGGTGTCGAAGCGGGTGTCCATCGTGTTCGGGATGCCCCAGCGCTGGGTGGCGAGACCGGTGGCCGACTCGAAGACGGTCGCGTCGCCCTCTCGCACGAGCACAACGCCCGCGAACTCGTTGTCGGCCAGAAATTCATTCAATCCAGTGGTATCCACCTACCAAGTGTAGGCACCCGGCGGGTGCCTACCGCGCCGGATGGTTGGCTCGCAAGATCTCGACAGGCTCGACCCCCGGGGCGCCATCACCGAGTGGCGTGCCGGTCGTGTTGGTAACTCCGGTCATCCCGGAAGCGACGCCGCGGCATCCGCAAAAACACGCGGCGGAATTCGACGCCGCTCCCGAATCCCCGGAGTTACCAACCGACAGCATCCGATGCCGCGAAAGACGTCTGACGCGACGGGCGGCGCGACAGACTCAGTTGCGCCCGGTGAACTTGTCCATCGAGCGGTAGACGCCGAAGAGTCCCCCGGCGACGGCGTCCCAGGCGGGCTGCGGCAGCACACCGCGGAGTGCCCGGGCCAGGCCGACGGTCCACGGCATCATCAGCTGCGGTTTGCCGGCGAGCATCGCCGCCCAGACGCGGTCGACCACGTATTCGGGCGTCATCACCGGCGTGAGCAGCGGGCCGCGCGCGCCCGCGAACATCCCGGTCGAGATGTAGCTCGGGCTGACCGTGGTGACCTTGACGTTGCGGTGGTCCTGCTGCTCGAGTTCGAGGCGCAGGCTGTCGCTCCAGCCGATCAGCGCGGCTTTCGACGCGGCGTAAACGCTCATCCGCGGGTTCGAGAGGGTGCCGGCCGCCGAGGCGATGTTCACGATCCGGGCCGCGCGGTAGAAGTTGTCCATCATGCCCGGCAGAAACTCGCGGGTGATGTACATCGGCGCCAGTGCGTTGATCTGCATGGTCGGCCGGGTGTCGTCGCCGTTGTCGTGCTCCCAGAAATACTTGCCACGGATGATGCCGGCGTTGTTGATCAAGATGTCCGGGTTACCGACCTCGGTGCGCACCCGCTGGGCGGTCTGGGCGATCGCGCCGAGGTCAGAGATGTCGATGACGTAGGAGACGACGCGCGTGCCTTCGCCGGCCAGAGCGCTCAGCTCGGCGGCGGTGGACGTGACGCCCGCCGCATCCCGGTCCCAGAGCACGACGGCCGCGGCGCCCTCGGCGACGGCCCGTTCGGCATACAACCGGCCCATGCCGCTGGCCGCCCCGGTGATTAGCACGCGGGCTCCGGCAACGGTTCGAGTCATGTCTCAATCATCGCAAGTTTTTCACCGAGCCCACGCCGCGTATGAAAGTAATTTGCAGCTTTGATGAATCCGTTGAATACTTCTTTCATAACCACATTGCTGGGCCACAAGCCCGTTTCTACGTTTCAACGAGGAGACTTCGTATGAAGAAGCGCTATCTCTCTATTGCCATGTTCGCCGTGGCATCACTCGGTCTTGCCGCGTGTTCCAGCGGCGCGACCGGCAGCGGAGACACCGTCGACGGCAAGGGACAGACCCTCTCGGTCTGGATCATGCAGGGAACGAACCCGAACTCCGAGGAGTTCTTTGACAAGGTCGGCACCGCCTTCACCGAGGAGACCGGCGCCAAGCTGAAGGTTGACTTCGTGCAGTGGGCTGACGCTCACGACCGCTTCGTCACCTCAATCGCCGGCGGAACGACACCGGATGTCGCCGAAACCGGCACCACCTGGACCGCAGAGTTCGCCGACGCCGGCGCCCTGCTGCCCATCACGAAGCAGGTCACCGACGCGGGCCTCGACGGCAAGCTCGTCTCCGGCCTCGTCGAATCGGGCACCTACGACGGCGAGCTCTACGGCATGCCGTGGTACGCCGGCGTTCGTTCGCTCGTCTACCGCTCGGACATCTTCACCGAGTTGGGTCTCTCCGCACCGACGACCTGGCAGGAACTCGTCGATGCCGGCAACGCGATCAAGGCGGCTCACCCCGACATGATTCCGTTCGCCGTTCCCGGCAACGCCGAACAGGGCGTTTACCCGTGGGTCTGGGGCGCCGGTGGAGAGGTTTCCACCAAGACTGGTGACACCTGGACGTCGGGCCTCGACAGCGCGAAGTCGCGGGAGGGCATCCAGTTCTACACCGATCTGGCCACCAAGCACGGCTTCTCCACCCCGGGTGCTACCACCTGGAAAGAGAGCGACGTTCTCGATAACTTCGTGCAGGGCAAGGTTGCGATGGCGTTGACCGGCTCGTGGACGCCGGCCACCATCATTCAGAAGGCACCGGAGCTCGAGGGCAAGTTCGCTGCCACTCCGATCCCCGGAAAAGACGGCGGCATCAGCCCGTCGATGCTCGGCGGCTCGCACCTCTCCACCTTCAGCACGACAAAGAACGAGGCGCTGTCGTTCGAGTTCGTGAAGATGATGACCACCGGCGAATTCGCCAAGGAATGGGCAGCGCAGACCGGTTACTTCCCGGGCGAATCCACGCTGCTGGCCAAGACCATGAAGTCTGACAACCCCCTGGTGACCCCGTTCGCGAAGCAGATGGTTGACGGCGGCGCCTCGCTGCCCGTCACCCCGAAGTTCGGTGCGGTGCAGGCCAAGCAGACCACCAACACGATGATGCAGTCCATCCTCTCCGGTCAGAAGTCCGTCGAGCAGGCAACGGCTGATGCCGCTGCTGAGATGGACTCGATTATGAACGGCAAGTAGTGACAACCACGCTTAACCGCCCGTCGTCGACCGTGAGCGAAACGCTCACGGTCGGCGCCCGGCCCCGCCGCCGGTTCACCTGGGCGACATCCCGCCCGTGGATTCTGCTGACGCCGGCCCTCATCATCCTCGGGGTGCTGCTGCTCTGGCCTCTCGTTCGCGTCTTTCTCTTCTCGCTGCAGGACTACGGTCTGCGTGAGATCGTCAGCGGCAAAACAAACTTCATCGGCCTCGACAACTACGTCGAGATCTTCACGAACCCCACCCTGTGGACCGTGGTACTTCCGAACACTGTCGGTTTCGCCGTGCTCTCGGTCATCGGCACCGTCGGCCTCGGCACCGGCGTGGCCCTGCTGATGGCCTCGCTCGGTAATTTCTGGCGCACCGTCGTTGGCAGCTCGATCATGATCGCCTGGGCCATGCCCGCCGTGACCGGCACCTACGTCTGGACCTGGATCTTCGACGCCGACAACGGAATCGTCAACCAGACTCTGATGGGCCTCGGCCTGATGGACGAGCCGTTCAACTGGTTCACCAACCAGTGGACCTTCTACGGCATCGTGCTGATCAACATCATTCACCACGGTTTCCCGTTCGTCGCCATCACCGTGCTGGCCGGTCTGCTCGGAGTCTCGAAGGAGATGCTCGAAGCGGCACAGATGGATGGCGCCGGCGCGATTCGCCGTTTCTTCCAGATCATCGTGCCAACCCTGAAATCGGTCTTCGCGGTCGTGATCATCCTCTCCACGATCTGGGACTTCAAAGTGTTCGCGCAGGTCTATCTGATGCCGGGCGGCTCCGGCACGAACCGGTCGGTTCTGAACCTGGGCGTCTGGTCCTACGTTGAATCGTTCGGCCAGAACCGCTACGGCTTCGGCTCAGCCCTGGCCGTGCTGCTGACCCTGGCCCTGCTCGCCATCACGATTGTCTACGTTCGCACCATGCTCAAGGAGGACAAGCTGTGAGAAAGAGCTGGCGCACCAATCTCGGCAAGGCAGTACTCGTCACGCTGCTGCTTCTGTTCACACTGTTCCCGGTCTACTGGATGCTCTCCAGCGCGTTCGACGCGAAGGCCTCCAGCGGCGGCCAGTCACTCGTGCCCACCGAGTTCACGCTCGACAACTTCACCTATGTGCTGACGGAGGGCGGCTTCGACGTCTTCCTCCGCAACTCGGCGATCGTCGCCGTCGTCACGGTTCTCGTCTCAGCGCTCGTCGCCGTGCTGGCCTCCGTGGCCGTTGCCCGGTTCAAGTTCAAGTTTCGCACCGCGATTCTGTTCATGATCCTGGCCGTGCAAATGGTGCCGCTGGAAGCTCTAGTCATTCCTTTGTTCGTGCAGGTGCGCGACCTGCACATGCTCAACACGCTGCTCGGCCTCGTCGTGGTCTACGTGGCGCTCTCGTTGCCGTTCGGCATCTGGATGCTGCGTGGCTTCGTCGCCGCAGTTCCGGTTGAACTCGAAGAAGCGGCCTATATCGACGGCGCCAGCTGGTGGCGGATGTTCCGCTCGGTCCTGCTTCCCCTCATCATGCCCGGCCTCGTCGCAACGAGCATTTTCTCGTTCATCACCGCCTGGAACGAGTTCATCTTCGCGATGACGCTGCTCGGCGGCGCGTCTGACCAGTACACCGTTGCGATCGGTCTCAAGCAGTTCTTCGGCGAGCACTCCAACGAGTGGGGCTATGTGATGGCCGCCTCGACGCTGATCACGATTCCGGTGATGATCTTCTTCGTGCTCGTGCAGCGCAAGCTCTCGAGCGGTCTTGTGGCAGGAGCGGTCAAGGGATGACCAGCAGAAACGATCCCGCTCTCCGCGCCCTCGTCGGGAGTGTGCTCTGGCCGGGATTCAACGGCTATGTTGCGCCCGATTGGCTGAAGTCGGCACTGGACGAGGGTCTCGCCGGCGTCGTCTACTTCGGTCAGAACATCGACGGCGACGACGCCGAACAGCCGGCCCGGCTTTCCAGCGAACTCCGCAGCATCCGTTCCGGTGTGCTGATCGGCGTCGACGAAGAGGGCGGGAACGTTTCGCGGCTCGAGGCCGCACGCGGCTCAACCCTGCCGGGGCACGCGCAACTCGGCCGCCGGGGCGACGTGGCACTGACCAGGGAGGTGGGCGTCGAACTCGGCCGCCGCCTCGCCGCGGCCGGAGCTAACGTGGCCCTCGCCCCCGTTGCCGATGTCAACACGAACGCGCAGAACCCGGTCATCGGCGTGCGCGCCTTCGGCGACTCGGCCGACCTCGTCTCCCCCCATGTCGCGGCGATGGTCGCCGGGCTGCAGTCGAACGGTGTCGCGGCCTGCGTCAAACATTTTCCCGGACACGGCGACACCCACACCGACTCGCACCACAGCCTGCCCCGGCTCGACCTGACCTGGCAGCAGATCGAACGCGATCACCTGCCCCCGTTCCACGCGGCAATCGCGGCCGGCGTGCTGGCCGTGATGACCGCCCACATCGTGGTGCCGGAGTTCGGTGAGCTGCCGGCAACTCTGAACCCGGCACTGCTCGCCCGCCTGCGTTCCGCCGGTTTCACCGGCACCATCGTGACCGATGCCCTCGACATGGCCGCCATCCGTTCCACGGTCGGCGCGGGTCCGGGCGCGGTGCAGGCGATTCTGGCCGGAGCCGATCTGCTCTGCATCGGCAACCCTGCGAACCTCGGCCCGAAGGCCGGCGCGACCAGCGACCTCGACGACTTTCTCGAGGTGCAGAACGCACTCTTCGATGCCCTCGACGACGGTTCGTTGCCGGTGGCGGCGCTGGAGCGGGCATCCGTTTCGGTGGCGACCCTGCTTCTGCCGGCGCCCGCCGTGGACCCGGCCGACGCGGCCTCTTCCGGTGCTGTCGCGGGCGTTGCCGGCGTTGGACCCCGCGCCCCGCGCGAGTTCACCGCGCTGTCACGCGACCTCTGCGCGGTGACCGGGCCGCTTCCCGTCATCGGCGAGACGCTGACGGTGCTTGACCTGCGCAATCGCGCCACCATCGCCGTCGCCTCGACCGTGGATGTCTTCAGCACCGCACTGCGTGAGCGCTTCGACGTCACCCGGATCAGCCACGGCGGCCTGGCCGCGCGCACCGCCGACGGTGCGGCTCCTCTTGCCGCACAACTCTCCGCCCTGCTCGAGCGCGTGCCGGGCACATCCGGCCTGATCGTGCTCGTCGACGCCATCGCCGGTGCGGGGCTGCAACGCGACGCCCTCGCGGTCGTCGCAACCAGCCGTCCCGACGCACTCGTCGTGAACGCCGGGTTGGCGGCGACCGAACCACTGCCGCTGACCGCGATCGAGTGCCTGAGCGCCAGTCGTCTCTCGGCCGAGACGGTGCGCGAGCTCGTGCTGCAGGCCAGCGAACGCGGCACCCGCACCACAGCTGAAGAAGAAGCACCGCTGGCCCTGGCCGACGATCGGAGCGGCGCGTGACGCTCGCCTCGGTTCCGGTGATTCTCGCGGTCGACCTGGGCAAGACATCCTGTCGGGTGCGCGTCACCCGTGCCGGTCAGGTTCTCGCTGAAGCCGCCGGCGCCGGCGCCCCCGGCCTGGCCGACCATGACGGCGCCGCAGTGTCGGCCCGCGCCATTGCCGCGACGCTCACCACTCTGCGCGCCACCGCCGACGGCGCGCATACGCTTCGGCAGGTCACCCATCTCGGTGTGGGCGCTGCGGGCGCCGCGGCCGCACCCGCCGCCGCCGCCGCCCTCGCCGTGCTGCTGCGCGCCGAGCTCGATGTGCCGGTTGCCGTGCTCACCGACGCCCTGGCCGCTCACGCCGGAGCCTTCGGCGGCAGCGCAGGAACTGTGCTGATCACCGGGACCGGGGCCGTTGTGTTTTCGGTGCAGGCTTCCGGACTGGTTCTGCAGGTCGACGGCTGGGGCCCGTGGCTCGGCGATGACGGCAGCGGCCGGTGGATCGGTCAGCGCGGTCTACACGCCGCTCTCAGCGCCCACGACGGTCGCGGACCGCAGACCGCTCTGCTGGCCGACGCCCAGGCGTTGACCGGCGATGTGGCGACCCTGCCGATCTGGGTCGCTGAAACCGACGCGCCGGCGCGGCGCCTCGGCTCGTTCGCCCCGACCGTGCTGCACCGCGCCGCCGAGGGTGACGCCGTCGCCGTCGGCATCGTTGACGAGGCCAGTCGGCTGCTCGCCGCCAGTTGCGCGGCGGCCGGCCAACCCGATGTCAGCTTCGCGGGGGGTTTGGGCTCAAGCGACTACTTCGCGCGTCGTCTCACTGACGCGCTGGCGGCATCCGGTCTGCACCGCGTCACACCGCTCGGAGACCCGCTCTCCGGCGCAGCCCTTGTGGCCACAACTCTTGCTCTCCCCTATGAAAGATGGATTACCCGTGGCTGAGTCACTCACCCGGCGCCGTGAAATGCGCGACATGCTCTCGACCCTTTCGACCGAGCAGGTGAGTGAAACCTGGCCAGATATTGACCTTCTCGGCGTCGACGAACTCGTCAACGCGATGAACACCGACAGTGCGACGGTCGCTGCTGCTATCGAAGCTTGCGCGCCGGCCATCACACAGGCGATCGAGGGTGTCGTCGAGCGGATGCGACGGGGCGGGCGACTGCTCTATGTGGGCGCCGGCACCGCCGGACGCATGGGCATCCTTGACGCCAGTGAGATCCCGCCGACGTTTGGCACCGCGCCGAGCCTGGTCGTCGGAATCATCGCCGGAGGGCCTCGTGCCATTCAGGCGGCGCTGGAGAACGCCGAAGACGACGCCTTCGCCGGGGCGGCCAGCCTCGCGGAGCTCGGCATTACGCCGGGCGACGCGGTTGTCGGGATCTCCGCATCCGGTCGCACCCCGTTCGTGCTGGGCGCGCTCGACGCAGCGAAACATGCCGGCGCCTTCACCATCGGCTTCGCCTGTAATGCAAACTCGGCGATCGGCCAGGTCGCCGACGTCGCCATCGAGACAGTGGTCGGCCCCGAAATCGTGACCGGCTCAACCCGGCTGAAGGCCGGCACCGCGCAGAAGCTCGTGCTCAACATGATCAGCACCATCGCCATGGTCAAACTGGGCAAGGTGCACGGCAACCTGATGGTCGACATGAAGGCCACCAACGAAAAGCTCCGTGCCCGGTCCGAACGCACCGTTATGCTTGCGACGGGCGCTGACGCTGAAACCGCTGCACGTGCGCTCGCAGAAGCTGGCGGTTGGGTGAAAGCGGCAATCTTGATGGTTCTGACCGAGCTGGATGCGCCCCGCGCGCGCGACGCTCTCGACCGCCACGACGGGGTCTTGCGCGATACGCTGCGCGACGTGCTGGCAGGCGTTCACGATCATGCACGGGACTAATGTTCTGCTCGCGCTGCGCCAGGCTTTGCCCGGGCTCAGCGCGGCAGAGGCGAAAGTCGCCAACGCGATCATCGACAACCCCTCCCTCGTCGTCGACCTGACCATCACCGACCTGGCCCACGCCTGTTCGACATCGCAGGCCACGGTCGCCCGGTTCTGCCAGAGCCTCGGCTATTCGGGCTATCGGGAGTTTCGGCTGGAAGTCGCGAGCGCCACCAGCCGGGAGCAGGCGACGCGGGAACGCTTCGACCTGGCTGACAGCGAGATCGACCCGACCGACAGCGCTCAGGAGGTCGTCGCGAAGATCGCTTACCAGGAGACGTTGGCCATCGAACAGACGGCCAAGGGCCTCGACTTCGAGACGCTCGACCAGATCGTGGCGGCGCTTGTCACTGCCCCGCACATCGACATTTATGGCTTCGGCTCCAGCGGACTCACCGCGCAAGACCTGCAACAGAAGCTGTACCGCATCGGCTTGCCGGCCCATTGCACAGTCGACACGCACCTGGCGCTGGCGTCCGCAGCGTTGCAGCGGCCCGGCAATGTGGCGATCGGGTTCTCCCACTCCGGGTTGACCAGCGACACGATCCAGGCCCTCGAAACCGCGGGAAGCAAGGGCGCGACGACCGTCGGAATCACCAATTTTCCGGAATCGCGCCTGGCCGACAAATGCGACTTCGTGCTCACGACCCAGGCCAGGGAGAACCGGTACCGCTCCGGTGCGATGTCGAGCCGGATCGCACAGCTCGCCCTCATCGACTTCCTCTTCGTGCGGGTCACCCAGAGCATCTACGACCAGGCGACCGAGTCGCTGCGTCTGACCTACGAGGCGGTGCAGAGCCACCGGCTGCCGCCCGAGCGGCATCGGCTGGCACCTGAGCGTCCGCCCGAATAGCTCGCCCGAATAGTCCGCCCGAAGAGCTCGCTCGCGAATGCGAGTGGTCGAGCCAGCGCGGCCGGTGGTCGAGCTAATCCGGGAATCGGCGGCGGTCCCTCCCATTCGACGGAGATTCTCACCGTTTTGACCAATTCCAGGCGAGTTTGGCCGATTTTGCGAACAATCTCCGTCGAATGGGAGGTGGTGTTTCCGAACGTTTCAGTTCCAGCTCACCCGGCCTCAACGGGAGGTGGGCGCTCGCACGACGGTGATTTCAGTCGGATTGCGTAGGGCGATGAGCACCGGACAGGTGTTCTGCGCTTCTGTCACGAACGCGTCCCGCTCGCTCTCGGTCAACGTCGGCGCTTCGAGGTCGACCGTCACCATAATGTCGTGCGGCGTCGTCGGCCGATCCGACTCAACGTGGAAGAACCCCGCGTCGTTGTTCTTCGCGCTTACGTGCACGTCCACCCGGTCAAGCGAGAGGCCTCGCATGGCGGCCAGGCACAGAATCGTGTGCGTCAGGCAGGTCGAGATCACGCCGCACAACAGCTCGGGTGAACTCGGCCCGAGTTCGTAACCGCCGATGCCGGGCCCGCCATCGCCGACATAGTTCCACTCCCTGATGCGCCACTTGCGCGCACCGGTGATGTCGTCGGCGACGCAGCGGGCCTCGATGACTTCATCCCAGCTGGCAGCCGTCGGGCGCGCAAGCGCCTCGGCCCGCATCGCCTCCCTCTTTTGGACGAGATGGGTGGCGAGTGAACGCCGTTCAGCAAGCTGCTCTGACATATCGTGCTCCTTCTGTGAATCGGACTGTTCGCCGGTCGCGCGGTGGGCCGGCGAACACGGGTTACTTCGACAAACTGGGTTTCGCGGCGAGTCCATGAGCCAGCTCAATCGCTCCGCGCAACGACGCGCCGGCACCGAAGCTTGATTGGACGACCTCGGGAGGAAACGCGAGCGCCGAGTTCAGGCGCGCCCGGATCGGGTCGATGATCTGCTGCGTTGCCCCGCTCATCCCACCACCGACGACGACACGCTGCGGGTCGAGCAGCAGCACACAGGTAAGGATGTGCCTGGCTAACTCATCGAGGCTGGCACCCAAGAACTCGGCGACCTCGGGGTTCACCTCGGCCAGCTCGAGTACGGCCCGTGCGCTCACCGAGGTGCCGAACCGGCCCGCTCCGCGCTCACCGAGCCCGCGGCCACCAATGTGCTCCTCGAGCGGCGCCCTCTTCCCCGACCAGTCGAGAAGGGATGCCGCGCCGACGACGCCGTAGCCGATCTCCCCTGATGCGCCATGAGCGCCTTGTACGACGGCTCCGTTCACAACCATCGCCGCAGCGATGCCCGTGCCCAGGTTGAGATAGAAACCGGGATCAAAACCGACGAGAGAGCCAGATGTCGCCTCGGCGAGCGCTGCGGATTTAACGTCGTTTTCGACAACGACGAGGTCGATTCCAAGACCGTCCTGAAGCAGGGTCCGCAGGGAGAGATCCGACCAACCGTCGACGTTGGGAGCCAGTTGGATACCGTGTTCGTGCACGATGCCCGGCGTGGCGATGCCGACGGCGACAACCTCCCGCGCGCATCCGCTCAGAAGTTCCCGAGCGGAATCGATCGTTCGGTCGACGACGTTCTGAGCGGGTTCTCCAGCCGCGATCGGGAGCCGAACCTCGGCCAGGATCTCTCCTGCGCTCTCCAGACAGAGGGCGACCTTGGTGCCGCCGAAGTCAATCCCCAAGACTGCGTCGCCGGGCGGCGTCTCACGAGAGTTCACGGTGCCGCCAGGGTTAGACGCGAGCAGAAACGCCACGCAGTTCCTCACATTCGGTGCGAAGACGGGCATCGACCTGGGCGAGGTGATCGATCTGGTCCTGGTGCCACGTCGCGAACGCGGCCGCACGCTCGACGCGCTCCGCAGCCATGCGTGCAACTTCGATGGGGGCGACCCCGCCACGCGACGTGCGGACAGCCACGAAATTGTCAGCGTTCAGGGCGAGGCTCACGCTCTCTTCGCTCATGTCGATCTCGCGGCCGCACACCTCGCGTGCGGTGGCCATGACCTCGGAGGCGTGCACCTCACGCACATCCGTGACGCCCCGGTTGTCGGCGCTCGTCACCACACGGGAGACGATGGTGTGGGCTTCTTTGAACGTGCAACCGGCGTCGCGCACGAGGGTATCGGCAAGTTCAGTCGCGTTGGCAAATGACGCGAGGGCCCGCTCGCGCATGACATCAACGTTCACCTCGATCGTGCCCAGCACATTCGAAAGCAGGTGTAGCACATTTGTCAGCACCTCGACCGAGCGCCAGATGTAGGGCTGCAGGTCGTCTTCGGTATCGACGATGTCGCCGAACGGGGTGTTGTGCATCATCGTCAGAACGGTCGCCGCGCTGGCCGACGCGGCGGAAAGCAGAGAGCGCGAGTGCTCGATCGAAACAGGGTTGCGCTTCTGCGGCATGATCGAGGAGATCTGCACATAGGGCGCGGCCACCTTGTAGAGGCCGAACTCAGCCGTGCACCAGGTCAGAAAGTCGACGCAGCTGCGGCCGGTGTCGATGGCCATCAGTTGCAGTGCCGTCGCGCCGTGCGCAATGTAGTCGGTGCTGGCGACGGCGTCATAGGAGTTCTCGACGAGGCCGGAGAATCCGAGAAGCTCGGCCATCAGCTCGCGGTCGATCGGGAACCCAGTGCCGGTGAGTGCCGCGCCGCCCATCGGCGAGAAGTCGAGGCTGCCGTACGCAGCCTTGACCCGCTCGATGTCGCGACCGAGGACATCCGCGATGGCGAGGAAGCGATGACCGAGGATCGACGGCTGAGCGGGCTGGGTATGGGTGTGCTCCAGCGTGAGCGTCTCCGAGTGCTCGCCGCCCAGGCGGACGAGTGTCGTGTAGAGCTCGGTGGCCGCGGCGATGACGCGCAGCAGCTGATGACGCATGACCATGCGGTAGAGGCACATACCCATGTCGTTGCGCGACCGGGCCGTGTGCAGGCTGCCGACGACATCCCCATCCAGCTTGATCATCGTCGATTCGACGGTGAAGAACAGGTCTTCGTATTGACCGGTGTACTCCGAGGCCGCGATGGCCTCCAGATCAAGCCCGTCGATCGATCCCGCGATGGTCGCCGCGTCGGTGGCATTCAGGATGCCGACCGAGCGCAGCATAAGCAGATGCGCGCGGTGGATCTGGATCATCGACGGCAGCAGCACCGTTTTGGCTTCGTCATAGGCAGGACGCAAGACCGCATTCGTGTAGCTGGCGCCGGGAAAAACCGCCCCGTCCCGGGCGATGATGTCTTCGCGATTCATGATTCTTCTTTCGGTGAGGTGGGTCAGGAGGAGGGGATGGATGCGGCGTTCGCGCGCGATTCCATCTGCCGGGTGATGATGAGAACGATCAGAACGAGCCCGACCTGGATCATGCCGTAGACCGATCCGGTGCCGATGTTGCCCTGGTAGTTCTGGTTGAGGATCTCGATTGACAGCGGCGTCCACGACGGCGAGTAGAGCAGCACAGATGAGACGAACTCACCCACGCCGTCGACAAACGCAAGAAGTGCCCCGGCCATGATTCCGCGAGAGACCAGCGGCAGCACGACCTTGCGGAACGTGTACCACCACGTGGCGCCGAGGCTGCGTGCCGCGTCCTCGAGGTTGGGGTCGAGCTGCGCCCAGGAGGCGGAAGACGAACGGAATACCAGCGGGTTGAATCGCACGAAATACGCCAGCGGCACGATCGCAAAAGTACCGACCAACACTTGGCCCATTGCAAAAGGTGACGGGCTGGAGAACGCGGTGATCAGGTTGATCGCCACGACGGTGCCCGGCAGCGCCCAGGGCAGCATGATCGCGATGTCGAGGGCCAGTTTTCCCTTGAACTTCATCCGGCTCATCACATAGGCGGCACCAGCACCGAGCACCACGGCGGCGCCGACGGCGATCAGGCTCATCAGCAGCGAGTTCGTGACCGGACGCCAGAATTCGAAGCCGGAGAACATCTGGGCGTACCAGTCGACGGTGAACGAGGTCGGCAGGATGGTGTTGAGCCAGCCTCCCTTGGCCGTGAACGAGAGCACGAGAATCATGATGATCGGCAGGATCAGAAAGATCGTGAGCGGAATCGCGACGACGGCAATCACTGTCTTGCCGAGTGGCGATGTCACGGTCGATCGACGACGGCCGCCGCCCTTCGACTGCGTGCGATAGATCTTGCGTTGTTCGTATCCCCTGATGACCGCAAGGAAGACGATGGAGATCACAGCCAAGGTCGTGGCGATGATGGAGGCCAGTCGCATGTCGCCGTTCGACTTGGCGATCACGACCTGCTGGGTCATCACATCCGTGTACTGGAACAGGAGCGGTGCCGTGTACGACGACATCGACGACATGAACGTGATGAGGGCGCCGGCGACGACCGCGGGCGTGAGCATCGGCAGAACCACCTTCAGCCACGTGCGCAGCTTCGAGGCGCCCATGCTGTACGACGCCTCCTCCAGCGAGACGTCTGCGCTCATCAACGCGGCGGACACTGTGAGATAGAAGTACGGATACATCGTCATGGCGTGCACGATCAGCACGCCGGCCAGCCCCTGCAACCAGAGATCCTGTTGCGGGATGCCGAACCACTCCTGGAACGCGAACGGGATACGCCCGCCCACACCGAACAGCAACTTGAACGACCAGACGCCCATCAACGGCGGCAGCGCGATCGGCAGTAGCGCGAGCACCTGGCAGATCCGGCGACCGGGGAACTCCCAGCGGGTCAAAAGCACAGCCATCCCGGTGCCGAGCAGGCCGGCCACGATCACACTGAGGATCGAGAGCGTGATACTTCCCACAATGGCACTGCGTTGCGCGTTCGAGAGGAAGAAGTCAGCCCACGCCTGAAATGAGAACCCGACGGTGTCGATTCGGTCCTGGGAGAGGCTGCGCCGGGCGGTGGCGATCATCGGCCCGATCACGTAGCCGACGAGCACGACGATCAGAACCGTGAGCGTTGCGATCACGGTGAACCGGCGGCGGAACCACGACGGTCGCTTGTAGACGGATTCCGCATCCGGCAGAACCGGAGACGGGCTTTCGGTGGGAGTCAGGGTCGCGGTCATGGGGTGTGCTCAGCCGGAACGAAATAGATGCTCTTCTCCGAGAGGTGCACGGTGAGACGCTGACCGAGAGTCGGACGGATGCCGGCACCGGTTAGGTCGAGCAGTACCCGACCAACGGCCGTCTCGAGTTCACAGGAAAGCGTTGCGCCGACGTATTCCACGTCGGACACAGTTCCGTCCAAGAGGTTTTCGCTCTGATCTCCGGTGGAAAATTGGACTGCCTCGGCCCGAATCGTCGCGCCGATCAGGCTTCCGGGTGACAGCGGGAGGCCGGGTGAGGTGCGGGACGCCGAGCCGCGAAGCATGCTGCCGTCGGCGAGGCGCAGATAGACCTCGTCACCATTGACGGCGGAGACAGTACCGTCGAAGACGTTGTTGCGGCCGAGGAACATCGCGACGAAACGCGTGTTCGGCCGTTCGTAGACTTCAGCCGGAGTGCCGACCTGGTGCACGACCGAGGTGTTCATAACGGCGATGCGGGTGGACATGGCGAGGGCTTCCGCCTGGTCGTGTGTCACGTAGATTGACGTGATGCCGGTCTCGTTGTGGAGGCTGCGCAAGGCACCACGCATGTCCAAACGCAGCTTGGCGTCGAGATTCGACATGGGCTCGTCGAGCAGGAGAAGCTGGGGACGGAAGACAAGTGCTCGCGCCAGGGCGACCCGCTGCTGCTGGCCGCCGGACAGCTCATCGACCCGCGCATCCACTTGCTTGGTGAGGTTCACCTGGGCGAGGGCATCCTGAATCATTTTCTTGGCATCGATGCCGCGGATCTTGCGCACGGCGAGACCGAAGCCGACGTTCTTCGCCACGGACATATGCGGGAAGAGCGCATAGTTTTGAAACACCAGGCCGACGTCACGCTTGTTCACCGGTGCGTAGGTGACGTCACGATCGTTGAAGCGAATTTGACCGGAATCGGGCTCGTCGAACCCGGCGATCATCCGGAGCGTCGTTGATTTTCCGCAGCCCGACGGACCGAGGAGGGTGAAGAATTCACCCTCCTCGGCCCGAAGGTCCACATGGTCAACAACCACTCCCGAGCGCTTGAACGACTTCGTCAGCCCATCAAGAGTCACTGAGACCATAGGGTTATGCTCCGCCCTTGCCCTTGATGTTGTCGGCCCAGTAGGTCATCCATGCGTCCTGGTTCTCACCAAGAACGTTCCAGTCGATGTCCATTTCCTTGATCTTGAGCTTGGCGAGCCAGTCCGGCTTGTCAGCTTCAGCGATCTCCATGGCCGGGACCTGGTAGTACTGGTCAGCCAGCGAAGCCTGCAGCTTCGGGTCCATCAGAAAGTCTTCGAAGTCCTTCGCGGCCTGGTCCTGGTTTTTGTTCTTGATGATGCCGACCCCGTCGAGCAGCACCGGAGCGCCGGATGACGGCATCACGTAGCTCCACGGGCGGTTGTTCTTCAGCGGCTGGATGAGCGCATCCTGCAGGTTCCACAAGGTGATGACTCCCGTGCCCTGGTCGAGCTGGGTGTACATGTCATCCGGGTTCGCCGCGTAGCTGACGGTGTTCGCGTCAAGCTTCGTGAGGAAGTCGTAGCCGGCGTCAGGCGAGCCGTCCTTGGCGAACGAGTCGTAGACCATCGACGAATAGATCGTGCGCATGGTTCCCGACGCCATGACGTCGCGGATGACGATCTTGTCCTTCCATTTCGGGTCGAGCAGGTCAGCCCAGTCCTTCGGGGCATCCTTCTCTTCAACGAGGGTGTTGTTGTAGATGATGATCTCGGGCAGCAGCATCTCGGCGAACCACTGGTTGTCCGCATCCTTGCGACCGTCAGCAATCTTGTCGGCGCTCTTCATCTCGTAGGGCTCGAGGAGGCCTTCGCTGGCCGCCTGCTCGAACTGCTGCTGCGTGCCGCCCCAGAGGAAGCCGCCCTGCGGGTTTGACTTCTCCGCGCGCATGCGGTCGAGATTGTCCTGGGCGCCTGCGATGACCGTCTGGACCTTGCCCTTGTACTGCGGGTATGCCGTTTCGAACTGGGCAACGACAGAGGCAACTTCGTCTTTGTCGCGGCCGGTGTAGATGGTGAGCGACTGGGCCGGAGCGGCTGCATCGCCGGTCGGTTCGGTCTTCGGTTTGACGTCTGCTGCGCAACCGGACAAAACGAGTGAACTGAGGGCGACTGCAATGACGCCGGTGAGAACCGCGGAGCGGGCTTTTCTTCTCATATGTTTTCTTATTTCCTTGTTTCAGGGTCGGATCGAACCGAACTCATGGTGCGGGGAGCGTTGTGCCCGAATCAGGTCATATGCCTCCCGCGAGAATGCGCTGCCAGCACTGTTCGTGGGCGGCAGAAATCAGCGCTTCTGTACCCAGCTGCGCAAAATCAATAACGGGAAGGGCCGGCGTGCGCAAGGCAAGCCGCTCGCCCAGCTCCGCGAGGTCGAGAGCCGTGAGGTCGGCAGCTGCCCCGCCGATCAGCACGACAGTGGGGTCGAGGATGACCGAGAGAATGAGAATCGATTGCGTGAGCGCGTCGAGGACCGCAGTACGGATGGCGCGGGCTTCGGTGTTGCCGGACTCCGCCCAGCGCACAAGGGCGGGCACCGGTGCCGGCTCGACATCGAGGCCGCTGGCCTCCAACGCGCCTTGGATGGCCGCAACCGAAATGCGGTCTTCGATGCGGGTCGGCCGTTCTGAGCTATCGCCAGCAGAGAGCGGGATGATGCCGACTTCGCCTGCCGCACCCTTTCCGCCCTGTGTCAGACGCCCGCCGGACACGATGCCGGCGCCGACGCCACGACGCCCGAGGTAGAGGTAGACGACATCGTCGACACCGACGGCTGCGCCGGACTCGCGTTCGGCGATGACCAGCAGGTTTACGTCGTTATCGACGGTAACCGGCACTGCATAGGTCTCTTCGAGTAGTGATCGCAGGGGAACAGCCACCAACCAACCGAGATCGGGCGCCTGGCTGACGGCGCCCGTTTCTGCGTCGACCACACCGGGCACGGCCACGGCAATTCCGAGGAGGCGACCGTCGGCCAACCCGGCGTTCTCTCGCGCAGAATCGATCTGGCTCATAATCAGGGCGATGTCCAGAGTCTGCTCGCGCAGCTCGACGATACCGACCCACACCGGCACTGCGTGCGTGTCAAACACCCCCACGCGGATGCGGTCCCCTTCGCAGGACACCGCAACGACGTGCCCGTACTCTGCGACGAGTTCGAGCTGTACCGGAGGCCGCCCGAGCGCCGATGACACCGACCCGGTCTCCCGGAGAATTCCATCGTCGATCAGGCCCCGCACCAGGCGCGTCACGAGTGACGAGCTGATCTGAAGCCTCGCGATCAAGTCGGACCGGGACAGCCGCTCGGTGCGGAGAATCTGCACGACAGCGGCACGCTGCACCTCGCGCGACGCGGCCGCGAGGCTGCCGAGGATGCTAGCCACGATCGATCGCTCCGGCCACCCCGGCGAGACCAGCGAAAAGGTCGGGCTCCCACCCGTTCGCATTGCGCTCGGCCCCCACCTCACCTTTGACCAGGATGAACCATTCGCGGTCCTGGATGCGCATGCCTCGACCGGAGGCAAGCACCCAGTACTCGCCGTGTACGGTGAGCTGGGTCCTGTGGGCGGCGAGTGCGTCGCGCTTGGCATCGAGGTGCGCGGCGACGTCGAGCTCCGTGGTGATCTCGGCGTCATCGTGCACACCGTCCGGGTATTCGCTCGTGTCGGTGTCGACCCAGAGATAGGGATGCTTCGACTCGTCGCGTTTGAGCGTGTCGAGTTCGGCCTGGATCAGGTCACGCGGCACAGCGCACCAGTACACCTTGGGCACGTCCCACGGCTCCCCGGTAACGGCGGCGTCCGCGTCGGGTGCGATCTCGATCGCTCGCATCGTCACGCGATGGGTCTGAATGTGATCCGGGTGGCCATAGCCGCCGTTCGTGTCGTACGTGACGACGACGTGCGGACGGGTTTCACGGATGACTCCGGCAAGTTCGGCAGCGGCAATCTCGAGATCGGCTTGCCAGAAAGCGTCGGGACGGTCATTGCTTTCGCCGCCCATCCGGCCAGAGTCGCGATAGCGGCCTTCGGCGCCCAGGTAGCGGTGGTCGGTCAGGTTGAGAGCGACGACAGCGGCGCCGAGTTCAGCGGACCGGCAGTCACCGAGGAGATCATCCTGATCAGCGCTCAGGTGGGCGAGTTCGGCAACGGCGATTCGGCCTTGTTCGCCCCGGGTCGAGGTGACGACGGTGACCTGCGCGCCTTCTGCGACGTATTTGGCGATGGTCCCGCCGGTCGCACACGATTCGTCGTCTGGGTGTGCGTGCGTCAAGAGGATACGGCGTTGTTCCGCCATGTCTTTCCCTTCATCAACATTGATTGAGCCGAATTGACTTTGATTCTGTCAGAAAGAATTAAAAGAAACAACAAGTAATGGCGTTGCTTTCGGTTCGGTTCGACAGCGGCTCGACCGCGGTTTCGACAACTGACCAGCAAACGCGAGCTGCCGGATGCGCCGGCTCGGCGTGGGATGATCTCCGGGAGGTGCCAGCTTTCGCTCGTGCAGCGTCAGGAACATCGGCAAAAGTTGGCGGCTTTCGAGGCAGCGCCGCGCACACCTGCAAGGACGAAACCCTAGGCTGTCTCCATGCGATTCGGACTCTTTGTACCCCAGGGCTGGCGACACGACCTCGTTGGCATCGACCCGGCCGAGCAGTGGGCGGCGATGAGCGGCCTGGCCGCCCATGCGGATGCCGGCGCTTGGGAGTCGATCTGGGTGTACGACCACTTCCACACCGTTCCGGTGGCGACGGATGAAGCCACTCACGAAGCCTGGACCCTCATGGCCGCCTTCGCCGCGACCACCTCCCGCGTGCGCCTCGGCCAGATGTGCACCTGCATGAGTTACCGCAACCCGGCGTACCTGGCCAAGGTCGCTGCAACCGCCGACCTCATCTCCGGCGGACGCGTCGAAATGGGCATCGGCGCCGGCTGGTACGAGCAGGAGTGGAAGGCCTACGGTTACGGCTTCCCCCGCGCCGGCGAGCGCCTGGCCCGCCTCGAGGAGGGCGTACAGATCATGCAGCAGGCCTGGACGACCGGCCGCGCCACCCTGCAGGGCGAGCACTATCAGGTCGAGGATGCGATCGTGCGGCCGCTTCCGTTGCAGGAGGGCGGCATCCCGCTGTGGATCGCCGGCGGCGGCGAAAAGGTGACGCTGCGGATCGCCGCGCAGTACGCGCAGTACACGAACTTCGACGGGTCGCCGGACGGATTCGCACATAAGAGCGAGCTGCTGCGTGGGCACTGCGAGGCGCTCGGCACCGACTTCGATGCGATCACCCGGTCGTCGAACTACAACACCATCGTCGCCGCGACCGAGGCCGAAGTAGCCTCGCGCATCGACGCGGTCGAGGCGCGGGTCACCCCCTACCTCGGCGAGGCGAAGGCGGCCGAGTTCGTTTCGGAGTACCGCAGCGGCGACGCGCTCGGCGTCGGAACGCCGGAGCAGATCGTCGAGCGCCTGACCGGGATGCAGGAGCTGGGTCTCGGCTATTCGATCCACTACTTCCCCGAGGCTGCCTATGACCGGTCGGGAATCGAGCTCTTCGAACGCGAGGTCATGCCGGCGCTGCTCGGCGTGCGGGAGGCAGTGTCTGAGCTGGCGTAGCCCGCTCGCGCGCTGAGCTTGAACCGGGCGAGCGTCGCCGTTCGCACCGAGAGTCGCCGCAACAACGGCGATTCTCGGCAGCGGTGGCAACACTCGGCGCGGCGGACGCGGGGCGTCGTGCATCCGCTCTCAACGGAAGCGCGCACGTAATGTCGCCTCGCCACGTCACGTCACCTCACCGAGCTTGAACGTTGCGGTCGAGTTGCCCTGTTCTGCCGGGCAAAGTCGACCGCAACGCTCAATCTCGGCGGGACGGCGGCTGCGGAACGGTGAACGCGGGAACCCCCGCGAGGCGCCCGCCGTCGACGGCGAGCACGGTGCCGGTGACGAACGACGACGCGTCGGAACAGAGCCAGACCGCCGCCGCTGCAACCTCATCGGATCGACCGACCCGGCCGAGCGGCACCGCTCGGGCCGCTCCCGCCTGAGCGGCGGGGCCCGCCGCGGCGAGACGGTCGGTGAGAATGGGGCCTGGCGCGATCGCGTTCACCCGGATTCCGGACGCCGCATAGTCGAGCGCCGCCACGCGCGTGAGCCCGCCGACGCCGAACT
The DNA here is from genome assembly GCF_052113185.1 of Leifsonia sp. YAF41. Lineage (NCBI taxonomy): Bacteria > Bacillati > Actinomycetota > Actinomycetes > Micrococcales > Microbacteriaceae > Leifsonia > Leifsonia sp. YAF41. The sequence continues at coordinate 5,279 of NZ_JBFRCS010000015.1, read as the reverse complement.
TGCTCGCCACATAGCCGGTGAGGCCGGCGACGCCCTGCTCCCCGGCGGTCGAGGAGAGGTTCACGATCGCGCCGCCTCCGTTCTCGAGCATCAACTCGACCTCATACTTCAGGCATAGGAAGGTGCCGCGCAGATTCACCGCGATCGCCGAGTCGAAACTCTCGACCGGCCAGTCGGCGAGCGGGGTCGGCGGGAGTCCGCCGCCGGCCGCGTTGTTCACGGCGGCATCGAGACGTCCGAAACGCGCCGTGATGGCTTCGAAGAGATTGCGCACCGAATCTTCACTCGTCACGTCGACGGGGATCGCCACCGCGCTGCCTCCGGCGGCTTCGATCGATTCCACCTGGCGGGCGAGGGCTTCCTCACCGCGGGCGGCGAGAATGACACGGGCACCGGCTTCAGCGAGCGCCTGCGCAATTGCGGCACCGATCCCCTGACTTGCACCGGTGACCAATGCGACCTTGCCGGCGAGCGGGCCGGCGACATCCGCTCGTGCGTCGCTCGGCCGGGCCTCGGCGCTCATCGTTCTCCCCGATTCGAGACGGGCCGATTCGCCGCAGCCCGGTTCTGAGGAAGCAGGAAGCCGGCGGCAACGAGCCAGATCAGCCCACCGAACCGGGCGACCGGAAGCAGAAACTGCAGCGGCTCGATCGCCATCGACAGAAAACTGAGCTCGGCGAGCGCGGCAATCACCAGGCCGATCCAGGCGAGCCAGCGTGGAACGAACCGCAGAATCAGCGCGGGAACCGCGATCCCGGCGATGAGAAGTCCAAGCCCGACAACGAATCCGACGCCGCCCGTGATGAACGCGAAGAACGCGAGCGCGTGCGTGAGCGTGACGTCGGTCGTGATTTCGGGCCGGCTCAGCAGCCAGATCACGCAGCCGGAGAGCATCAAGAAGACGGATGCCGCCACGCCGCCGAAGAAGCCGATGCCGGGACCCGGCACCCGCACGCCCAAGCGCAGTTGGCGCGCGTACACCGTTGCGGCGAAGATGCCGAGCGGCACGGCGGATCCGAAGATGAACAGGCTCGAGATGCGCGTAGCCTCGGGGTTGGCCTGGAAATATGCGGCGACCTGGCTCGCCGATTCAAACGGCGAGACGAAAAATTGGCCGCCGGTCATCACCGCGCCGACGATCAGTCCGGCGAGGGTGAGCGCCAGGCTCACCACGGCCAGGATGCCCGGGTTGGGGCCACCGGATCGCGCCGGCCGGTCGACGCGCTGCAGAGTGGCGTCAGTCATGTCATTCCTCCTCACAATTGAGTCATACCAAGAATGATTCACCTATTGAACTATTCTGTCAAGGAGGTAATCTGGAGCCATGGACTCCCCCACGCCCCGGCCGCGACGCACCGCCTTTCTGCTCTCGCAGCTCGGCGCGCTGGCCTCCGCGCGGTTCGCCGAGCGCACGCGGGAGATCGGGCTCACGCCGAGCGACGCCGGGGTGCTCCGCCTGCTCGGCCGCACCCCCGGCCTGAGCCAGCGCGAACTCGCCGATCGCCTCGGCGCCGTGCCGAGCCGGATCGTTCCGCTCATCGACTCGCTCGAAAGCCGGGGTCTCGTCGGTCGCGAACGCAGCAGCACCGATCGGCGCAACTACGAGCTCACGCTGACGGACGCCGGCCGCGCGATCCTCACGCGACTCCGGTCAATTGCGGAGCAGCACGAGGCCGAGTTGCTCGCCCCACTCTCTCCCGAACAGTCGGAGCAACTCGAGTCGCTCCTGGCACAGCTTGCCGGAGGCGCCGCGCTCGACGCGGATCTGCACCGGGATCTCGGCCGCTAGGCAGCAGGCATGCCGGCGGATGCTGATGCCCCCGCCCGGGACTTGCCTACGAAACCTCTGCGGGCGCGGAGCCGATCTCCACGAATTTCATGCGGCATCCGTTTCTCCGCCGTGTCGGAGATACACTAGCCTTCACACGCATGTGAAGGTAGTGAGCGCAGGCACTGCGCGCGAGTGTCGGCACGAAGGAGCACAGGATGAAGATCGGCGAGCTGTCCAAACGCACCGAGGTGTCGACGCGGCTTCTGCGCTACTACGAGGAGCAGAACCTGCTCACCGCCGACCGCGAGAGTAATGGCTACCGCGACTACCCGGAGGCGGCCGTCGACCGGGTCGCGCAGATCCGCGGGCTGATCGACGCCGGCATCCCGACCGCCTTGATCAAGGACATGATCCCCTGTTTGAAAGGCCTCCCCTCGGTGCAGGTCGAGAAGATCACGCCCGAAATGATTGAGACTCTCGGCCAGCGCCGCGAACAACTCGCCAAACGCATCGACTGCCTCACCCGCAACCTCGACGCCGTCAGCGCCTACCTGGCCGAGGCGACCCGAACGGATGCCGCGGGCCAGCTGGCAAGCTAACGCCCGCCGGCCCGGCGCATCCGTCGCCGCAGCGTTCTTAGAACCGGCGGGTCGGGCTCAGAACTGTCGAGTGCGAGCCGCGAACCCCGTGCGCGCGGCGAACGCCAGCAGGAGGCTGACGAGCGCGATCGCTCCGGCAACGTAGGGAAGCGCGCCGACGCCGCCCAGGTCGAGCGCCACCCCGCCGAGGAAAGCTCCGGCCGCGATCGCTCCGTTCCAGACCGTGACGACCATCGACTGGGCCACATCGGCCGCCTCCCCGGTCACGCGCGCCGGCGCGTTTTGCAGCAGCGCCGGCGCGCCGCCGTAGGCCAACCCCCAGAGACCGACGGCGATGATGGTGATGATCGGGTTCGACCCGGCCACTCCGATCACGAGTGTCGCCACGGCGAGAACCGCGGTAGCCAGCAGCACGAGCGGGCGCAGATGCCGATCGATCAGCATGCCAACCAGGCCGATCCCGGCGATGGCACTGACCCCGAAAACGAGAAGCGCGACGTCGAGGTGGTCGCTCCAGCCCGATGCCCGCATCAGCGGCGCGATGTAGGTGTAGGTCACGTTATGAGCAAGCACGAAGGTGAGAGTGACGGCCAGAATCGCAGCCAAGCCCGGGGTGCGGAACACCTGCCAGAGCGTCGCCCGCCCGCCTGCACGCTCCCCCGCGAACTGCGGAACCGTCAGCAGCACCCAGATTACGAGCAGCGCCGTCACCACGGCGATGAGGCCGAAAATCATCCGCCAGCCGAGCAGCGTGCCGAGCAGGGTGCCCAGCGGCAGGCCAAGCGCGAACGCGAGCGGAGTGCCGACCATCGCGAGCGCGAGCGCCTTTCCCGCCTGCGCGGGCGGAACCATCCGCATGGCGTAGCCGGCCATCATCGCCCAGAGCAATCCGGCGAGCACCCCGCCGCCCACCCGGGCGATGAGAATCACGGAGTAGCTCGACGACACCGCGGTGACTACGTTGACCAGGGCGAAACCGATCACCAGCACGAGCAGCAGCGTGCGACGCGGGATGCCGCGGGTCAACGCGATCAACGGAATGGCGGTCAACGCGGTGGCCAAGGCATAGACGGTGACGAGTTGCCCGATCTGCGACTCCGAAACCTGCAACGCCGCACTCATCTGCGGGAGCAGGCCCGCCGGCAGGATCTCGGTCAACACAGCGAGGAAGACGACGGCGGCGAGCGCGAGGAGCCCTCCGATGGGAAGCCGGGGCTCGGGTCCTGGCGAAGCAGAGTCAGGGAACGCAGCAGAGTCAGCGACTGAAGCAACCGCAACCGGTGCGGTGAGGGGTGATGAGGACATAACGCCAGTGTCTAACCTTGACACTAATGTCAAGGTCAAGACGACTCGCTGTGGACACAGCACGCACAGGGTGGGCTGCGATACTCGAAAGCAGACCGCGGAGCCCGATCTGGCCGCACCCGCCCCCGTGCACGAACGAGGGCGGTGTTGCCCCAGCCGTGTCGTGTCACAGGAGTTGATGCATGCCGAGCACGCCCCCGAATTCAGCCGCCGCCGATGCCGCGACCCCGGTTTCCGCGGCTCCAGTTGCCGACGCCCCGCGTTCCGACGCCCCGGTTGCCGACACCCCGGGATCCGACGCCCAGATCAGCTGGCTCGAAAACGGACAGCAGCGTTCGGCGGCCTGGCGCTCCGACGGCGGCTGGCCCGCCCCGGCGACGGTCGTCATCGGTGACGACGAAATGACCGCGGATGCTGCCTACCGGCTGGTGTCCGCCGGCACCGGCGTGCTCTGGCGCGGGGATTTCAACAACGCTCGCCAGCTGCAGAGCGCGCTGGCTCGCCGCGTCGACAAGCGTTCGCGTTCGCCGCGCAGCGACCTGACGACGGCTTTTCATACTTTTCGAGCGGATGCCGCGAAGCGCGCCCGCCGTCTCGGATTGATCTTGGTGGAGCTCGACTCCACCCTCGCGGTGCCGCTGCGCCGGGCGCCCGAGGTGCGCGACGCATGCCTCGAAGCGTTCGGCCCGAGCCTCGGCCGGCCTCCCGGCACCTCATCGGTTCTCTCACTGCGCGAGCTGCTCGGCGTGATCGGCGCCCACGAATGGCGCCGCGAAGGCGTGCCTGTCGCGGCGCTTGGCGCGCGCATCCACCCGCATTACGGTGTCTTCTCACCGGTGCGCGGGGAGTACCTCGACCTCGTCTCTAAGGCGCCGCTCCCCGCCGCCGCGACCCGACCCGGTGGCGTCGCGTTCGACATCGGCGCCGGAACCGGCGTGCTGTCGGCGATCCTCGCGAAACGCGGCGTGACCCGAGTGATCGGCACCGACCTCGACCCGCGCGCCCTCACCTGCGCGGCCGACAACATCACGCGCCTCGGGCTCAGCTCGCAGGTTGAAGTGGTGCAGGCCGACCTGTTCCCGGAGGGCCATGCTGACCTCATCGTGTGCAACCCGCCGTGGATCCCGGCGTCGGCCACGACCTCCACCGATCATGCCGTGTACGACCCGGACAGCCGCATGCTGCGCGGCTTTCTGGCCGGCCTGAACGAGCACCTGGCTCCCGGCGGCGAAGGCTGGCTTATCATCTCCGACATCGCCGAGCGGCTCGGGCTGCGCTCCCGCGCCGACCTTCTGGACCTCATCGAAGACGCCGGACTCATGATCGTGTCGCGCCTCGACATCCGCCCGACGCATCCGAAGGCCGTCGACGCCAGCGATCCACTGCATGCCGCGCGTGCTGCCGAGATCACGTCGCTCTGGCGACTCGCTGCGGCGTAGGGGCCGCGGTCGGGCCGGCTAGTTGTACTGCCCAGCAAGGTTAGTTAACCGGCTGATGGGTGGTTGGCCTCCGATTGCGGTGTGGGGCCTGTGGTGATTGTATTCGTGGAGCCAGGCCGGCAGTGCGTTGCGGCGGGCTGATTCGCTGGCGTAGAAGCGCTTGAA